>JAGQWZ010000234.1 GCA_020436835.1 Saprospiraceae bacterium
CCGTCCAACTTAATTGTATCTGTAATCACGAAGTTATTTAATCGTCTCAGACTAGGTGAAGCCACTGAAGATCTTTATCTTACCTACGTGCTTGATGGGATTACAGATACAATCCTATATAGTTATGGGTGATTCAGTCAAATAAACATGTTTGCTTCATAAAATATAAGACATACAGGAGCCCTTGTGGAATTTACGAACTTGAGTATCCTACAAATTGGAAACTTCTTAGGGAGGAAAACATCTTGAACATTTGTCCAAGAGATGAAATCGGTGCAGTAACAATTTCAGCTTATAGTTTCGAATCCAAAACAAATGAGGAAATAATCAAATTACTCAAGGATCAGTTCGAATCTACCAACAGGAAAATAAACATTGACATGAAAATCCTGGGCCAACAAGCAGCCTTCCAATTTAAATTCTTCGACAACATGACAAATCGTAGTTGGTTGGTAATAGCAAAAAGACATAACAAAGACTTTGTACTAGCCACGGTTAACTCGACCGAGGAAGATATGGAACACCGAAGAATTGAATACATAAGAATTTTAAATCGATTGACTTTGAAGGGAAACAACCACCCATAACAGGGTACGATGACACCATCCCACCCTCGACCGGAAAGACAAAGGAATATGGAAAGATTCGGTGATCTAAGAACAGATTTTAGAATTAAAGTATAGACCTCGGCGGGACGGTGCATTTGCCCAGGAAGTTGTACCTCATTGGTAAATGAAACTTTTGCTTATCTTTAACGTTAGTAGTAACGTTAGAGATGATTAGGACATTCGGTGACAATGAGACTGAAAAAATTTGGCAGGGAACTCGATCAGCGAAATTACCGAACCAAATACAGCATATAGCTAGGAGGAAATTGAGAATGATCAACAACGCTATTAGTATCAATGACTTAAGAATTCCTCCGGCTAACAGGTTAGAGAAGTTGAAGGGAACGCTTAAAGGTCATTACAGTATCAGAATCAATGAACAATGGAGAATCATCTTCAAGTGGAAATCTACAGATGCTTTTGAGGTAAAAATTATTGACTATCATGTCTAAACTAAAGAACATACATCCCGGCGAAGTCCTGTCTGAGGAATTTCTGAAGCCCATGGGAATTTCAGCCTATCGCCTATCCAAGGACATTGGAATTCCACAAACTCGTACTAGTTTAATTCTCAATGGAACACGTAGGATCACAGCAGACACAGCGTTGAGATTGTCGAGGTATTTTGGGACTTCAGCCAAATTTTGGTTGGGCCTCCAAACCGATTATGATCTAGAAGAGGAACAATCTAAATTAGGTCAGGAACTGGATAAGATAGAGACTATCAGGTGACAACGAGGTACAACACTGTACATGATATCATGGCCAAAGGTCATCCTTCAAAAGACCTTTACTTTTCCAAAAAAATTAAAGACAAAGAACAGAATTTGAAGATAAGAATGGCCACGATACATCTACTTAGACGTTGGCGGTAATTTGGGTATGTTAAAGGGACATACTTTACAAATTTAAAGGCATATTGTTTACAATTATCAAAAAATGAAATTGATCAACGCAATACCAGTTTTTAGTCCAAAGGCGTATCTTTCGAAAAGAAAAGCCGAGAGATCAACATGCTGCATCATGGCGACATGACCAACATCCCGCCTCTGAAAATCATCTTACCAATAAAGACCTTGATAGAAAAGAACGTGGTATATAAGCTTCAAACAATGAAAGAGTTTCTCAATAAAATACATTCAATAGATCAAGAAATTCTTGAGGAGTACATTTCGCAGTGGACTGAATACAATGCGCCTAAAAAAACCATCATGACTGCTCCAGGCGAAACGGAGCGATACATGTATTTTGTACTTGACGGTATTCAAAAGTCCTATTACCTCAACGAAGATAAACAACACGTCATCGCATTTACCTATCCTCCCTCCTTTAGTGGAATTCCGGATTCCTTTCTTACCCAAACACCATCAAAGTACTTTTTAGAGACGGTTACCGATAGTTCATTTCTTCGAGTCTCCTTTGAAAAACACCAACAACTAATGCAAGAACATCGACAAATTGAAACGCTGTTTAGAAAAGCCACTGAACTCTTTTTGATTGGTATGGTGCAACGCCACTATGAGTTAATGGCATTTGATATAAATCAGCGTTTTATATCCTTTGCTCAAAGAAGTCCTCACCTGTTCAGTTTAGTGACGCACAAGGACTTAGCTTCCTATTTGCGCATCGATTCCACGAACTTCAGCAAGTTGTTTAACACGATTAGAATTTAGAATCTTGGTATATACCAACAATAAGATGTAATAAGTGACTGATCTTTGTTTCAAATTAAGCAGCACTGAAACAGATATTAACATTTTAAACTTATTCATCATGAATTCAACCGCATTTTCCCAATCATGGGTGGACACCACTCTTTATCCATTTGAAAACAGATTTCTGCACTTAGAAGCAGGACATATGCACTATATTGATGAAGGGAAGGGTGAAACCATTCTTTTTGTTCACGGCACTCCAACATGGTCATTCTTATACAGGGATCTTGTAAGAGAACTTTCAAAAGAATATCGTTGTATTGCCATAGACCATTTAGGATTTGGCTTGTCTGATAAACCAAATTCAGTGCCCGGAACGCCTCAATGGCATTCGCACAACCTTAGCGAATTCATCAGAAAATTAGACCTTCAAGACATCACCATGGTTGTACATGATTTTGGCGGTCCTATTGGATTAGCAGCAGGTATTGAAAATTCCGAAAGGGTGAAGAGAGTTGTGTTATTCAACTCATGGCTTTGGGCTACTGAACAAACGAAAGAAGCTCAAAAAATTGATAAGACCATAAACAGCTGGTTTGGGAAATTTCTGTATTTAAAGATGAATTTCTCCCCGAAAGTGCTTTTGAAAAAAGGTTTTGCAAACAAGACAAACCTTTCTAAGGAAGTTCATCAGCAGTACATCAAACCATTTCCAGACAAAAACTCACGAATTCCTTTGCTAAATCTTGCTAAAGCATTGGTGGGTTCGTCAGACTGGTATGAAAAACAATGGGAGCAACTTGATTCATTATCAGATAAAGAATGGTTGATTCTATGGGGAACTAAAGACAAATTCATTACTATCGACTACTTGCAGAAATGGCAGGAGAGACTTTCAAATTTTAAAACGAAAGAATTAGATTGTGGTCATTTTGTTCAGGAGGAAAAGACAGATGCGTCAATTAGAGAAATAATTAACTTCATGCATGAATAATGCCGGCACTCAATAACTCCGCAGGCAACGGTTTTGGCGGCTAACCACCACAACACCATGTATGTAAACCGTTAAATGAAACTCAACGACGACTGTACAAACATCAAACAGATGATAATAAAATTTGATATAATGTCAGTTTTGATCTTATTGATATTGTTCACTTCATGTAATGGACAAAGCCAAAGAGAACAATTGAAATCAGAACGAATTGTAAAAGGCGATACTGTACCTGACCTTGGTAAAAATATTATGGTTGTTTATCAGGACAGTAAGAAAATTTATTGGTTTGGTAGTTGGGAAACAGGAGTGTACAAATACGATGGAAAGACTTTAGTCAATTTTACCGTAGAAAACGGCTTATTGAATAACCGGATCGATGAAATAAAAGAGGATAAATTTGGTAACATTTATTTTGCCAGCGCAAATACAACGTCTAAAATATCAAAGTTCAACGGAAAGACTTTTACTACCTTAACGGCAGTTCCCAGTGAAGATTGGAATCTGGAAGCCACAGATATGTGGTTTAGATATTCTTATGGAAATGAGGGGAAAGTATATCGTTATGACGGTGTTACTTTGTTTGAATTGAAGTTCCCCAAGCCGCCAAATTTATCCAATCCTTTTGATATCTATTGCATTTATAGAGACAGGAAAGGAAACATTTGGTTTGGTACCAACCCGGTTGGAGTTTGCCGATACGATGGAAAATCGTTTGAGTGGATTACAGAAGAAGATGTCACAGAGTTTCGCAACGAAGGTGCAAATGGAGTGCGTTCGATTACAGAGGATAAAAATGGCGACTTTTGGTTCAATACCGAATATCGATATAGTATTTACGACAGCCTAACATTAAAAAGCAATAAGTTGTACACGAGACACGAGAGCATAGGTGGTTTAGATGGGAAAAAGGACAGTAATTTGGACGAGTACCTGTCAAGTGTAATAGACAACAATAATAATTTGTGGTTCGTTACCTATCTTGATGGTGTCTGGAAATATGATGGATCGAAAGTAACACACTACCCAGTTCAGGATAATTCGGCAGACATTTCATTATTCAGCATTTACAAAGACAACTATGGCGACCTGTGGCTTGGGACACACGAAAATGGAGCATATAAATTCAATGGAGTAGCTTTTGAGAAATTTATCAAGTGATGAATGAAAGAGAGCTACCTTTAACACATGATAGCGCAGGCGGTTTTCGGAGCTTCTTGAAGGGAATAGGAAGGAGATTCATTTTGATCAATATGAGTACTCCGAATAATTTTATGTACATCCGCAACCATGGCTACCTGAGTACGTACAAACCCTTCTTTTTGGCTTGCCAATAACGTCCTGGCATGGTAGAAAAAGTTGTCGTCCAGAGATGAATTTTGGGGTTGCCGGGAATCGGCTGTATCTCTTTTAGGGAGTAAAAGGTCGAAATCCCCGACCGAGAGTGGAGTGAGAGCCAGCTTGAGGAAATTTTTTGATTCTTATCAGGCAGGATAGTTGGAAATAAAAGACATCTTTGTAATAAGATATTTCGCGAAATCAATTTATAACTGGATTTAATTATGGATTTTACGAGATTAGTCCCAAACATCTATTATCAAAATATTAAAGATGGGCTGAAGCTTTTTGTCGATTGCCTTGGATTTAGAATCGGACACGAGGAATTGACATCAAAGGAACCATTTTGTGTAATCGAAAGTAACGAGTTCCATCTTATGCTTTTCGAACATGAAGAATTGGCTAGAGAACATCAACCGGAGTTTAGGCTTGTGACAGGAAACATAGAAGAGGTCTATAATAGAGTCAGTGGATCTCATCCGGAATATTTGCATCCCAATCTCAGTAAAATAACACTTCGGCCCTGGGGAGCAAAAGAATTTGCGCTGAGGGATAATCAGGTATGTCTTATTGTTCAGCAATGGTAAATACTAAGGCGCCTCCCTAAAAGACTACAACAGTCATGCAGCCAAACTGCCTCTTTGCATTTTTTTTGCCGATCAAATAACCAATTTGGAAAGATAAAGCACAATTTCGAATGATCATTAAAATACTAACTTGTCTCTTAATGATCGTTCCCTCTGTGATGATTAGAGTGGTTACTTCGCTTTCGGGTCGTCGAGACACGAAATTATATACCGACCCATCGGGAATATCAACAAGCAAAATGGATCGAAGCCGTAGGAAACATTGCCGTATTTTAGCCAGAGCAAAGCACCATGGAAAAGATACTAATTATACTTCCTTCATTTCTATCCTCCTGCTCAATAGCTCACGAGGAAAAGAGATGGCGGTAAGAATCAGTTCACTTTCGTACACATTATGCTTCCATATCCGATACTTCAGTTCGACATAACCACAAAGAAGAAATCCGTGAAACAAATTATCAATCTTATCACATTATTTTTACTTATAGGAAACCAAGGCTTATTTGGACAATATGAATTCCCGCAAAAACAAATAGTGGAGGATTTACAGTTCTATAAAACTAGACTTGAGCGGAATCATCCTAATTTGTACTTATATAATACAAGGGAAAGAATTGAAAGCTTCTTTGACAGCCTGATTCTTTCACTCAATAAGCCTCTGAGTGAAGCTGAATTTTATCGAGAATTAACACTGACCAGTAGCGTAATAAGGGATGGACATACGTTGATTTTACCTAGCCGGTCGTTTGTAGAGTTTCACAACTTGCACAGCAGATTTCTTCCGCTGCAAATGGGAATATTTGGAGAGCATCTCTATGTGAAAATGAATTGCACATCATCCATTGTAATTGAAGATGGAACTATCGTTGACAGTATTAACGGACTATCCTCTCAGGAGATAATCAAAGAGTTGTTGGACCGGCAGGTCAGAGATGGAAACAGTCTTTCTTATTCTGAGTGGATTTTAGATACCTATTTTAGGGAATATTATAGCTATGCATTTGGGCATCCTGAAGTTTATGATGTATCTTATACGAATGAAGATGTTAAACATAGTCTTAAGATACCTGCCCTTCTTAAGGACAGTATTTATCATCATAGGCTTGTTAACTATCCGGGGATATATTCCAGTGCCACACAGTCTAAGGGTGTTTATTTAGAATATGACAGCAGCTATGAAGTAGCTATTATTACTATTAAGGATTTTCATACGGAAGTTTTAAGAAGTGAGTACGGTCAAGATTTTAGCAGAGAAATAAGATCAATATTTGAAAGTATTTTTTCTGTCAACCCTCAAAATTTGATCATTGATTTAAGAGACAACCAAGGGGGTGACGTTAAGAATGGTGTAAAGTTATTATCTTTCTTACTTAAACATCCCTTTAAGATTGTAGAAGAATATAATACTTTGAAGAGGGGAAGGATAGTTAGATGTAGCGGTCCTTCATCAGGTTTTAACAGGCCGAACAGGAAAATATTTACAGGGCAAATTTATGTTCTTATAAATGGCGGTAGTTTTTCGAATTCTTCGATTGTTTCTTCATGCCTGAGAGCGAACACCTCTGCCATATTTGTCGGGACTGAAACGGGTGGAAATCCAAATGTCTTAGCCGGTTACGCTAGAAATTTTAAACTACCCAATACCAAGATACGGGTAGAGATACCTACAAAGCAATTTATCATGACCAGCTTGAAAGGAAATGATGGAAATGGATTAATTCCAACATTTGAGATTGAAAATAGCATTCAGGATAATATTCTTCAAAATGATGCACAAATTGGTTTTGTTATGAAGTTAATAAAGGAAAGAAAAGAAACGGGTAAAAGGGGCTGAATGGGCGATGCGGCTTAGGGTCAAACCTGTCGTTAACAATTAGGAAATTTAAAGGTCGGAATTATGACGAAGAAGAAGACAAGAAGGATTCTCAGGATGTTGTTTATAGTCGCATCCATATCCTCCTTGTTCTTTGTTCCATGGAAATTGGTAAAGGCATGGATACTTCCGCTTCCGGAGACGATTCAGGAACAAGTGGAAGAAGCCATCGAACATGGATTTGATGGTATGATTGTTTATGTAGAGCAGGCCGGTAGACCACCGCAGTATTATGCTTCCGGATGGCATGATCGCGAAGCCTCTATACCTGCTAATCCCCATGCATTATTTAAGATTGCCAGCATTAGCAAGCTATATGACGCTGTGGCTGTTACTAAATTGGTGAATGACGGACGGCTTTCACTAGATAAGACAATCGCCGATTATTTGCCGGAACTTGCCGGAAGAATCGAAAACGCTGAGAAAATTACGTTGAAGTTGATGATACAGCATCGAAGTGGAATACCCAATTTTACGGACGCGCCTGATTTTTGGGCGGCTCCAACCGGTACTTATGAAGAAAGCCTTGCGTTGATTCTGGATAAACCGGCCAACTTTGAACCAGGAGAAGACTACGAATATTGCAATACCAATTACCTGTTGATTAATAGGATAATGGATGACATTCTAGGTTATGAAAACTTTCGATTTATTCAGGATGAAATTCTCATGCCGCTGAATCTTAATCATACTTTCGGTTCACTAAGTGATGTAAATATAGACGAAGTCATGAGTGGCTATCATGTAGGGTATCCCCATGATCTAAAGGAAGAAGAACATGGCATGTTAGCCACCGCGGAAGACGTGGGCACCTTCCTCAGGGCACTGAATGACGGATCATTGTTTGAACCGGGCGAACAAGAAGTGTATACTTCCATTTATGAGTATGAACATGGTGGTTGGGTTCCGGGATACCAAAGTTTTGCAAAATATCACCGTGATCTTGATGCTGTTGTTATTGCGTTCTACAGTACAACAGATCCTAAACTGTACAATTGGAACTTGTCAGAAATCATAAATAATCGGATAGTTAAAATCCTGAAAAGACAAGAAAGATTATAACAATTTATAGAAGACAAAGCATTGTGTTTTGCATAAAAGGTATGCTAATGTTAGATGGAAACCAGGATATCCAAGGCCACAGCTGTATAAAACGAAGCAAAGTTCACCAGTGATTTCAGATCAAAGTGTGCCAATGATTTCGGACCAAACTGTGCCACTTTGAGGTAAGGAAGGAGCATTGCCATTTATCAAAAAAGCACCATCCTGGAAAGTTAAGACTGGATGTCAGATCGGAGAAAAGATCCATGGTCCTAAAATAGTTGATCTTATTATATTCGGAAGGCACGGTAACCGAAAGATGGCCGAGGCATTGGGGATAAGTCGAAACACAGTGAATGGATATATTCAAGCCATTGAGCAGAGGATGAGTTGGATGCCTTATTTTACGGTAAAGGAGAAACCACTTCCAGAGCGATATGCAGAATTAGAGGGCTATTTTCCAGAGGTTTTAAACTAGGACCCGGGTAGGATTTACCTCCTCGTAGAGAAGTGGGAAGGCTATCGTCAGGTTGGATATGATGAATCTGGCCGCAGAACCTTCCATTGGAAAACCGCTCCCATGGGTTTTATCCGGACATTTTTACATTACGTTTGCATTTTTTTACAAACATTTTCCCAGTAGTTTAATAGATCCACGTAGTTTCGTTCAACCTTCATTGATATCATTGATAGTGGAACGAGCGACACAGGTTTAAACCCTGAGGGTGAAAAGCTTACAACATGTTCGGAGTATAGACCCCAAAAGGTGACCAACTACTTATAAATGGCAACGACCTGCTGATCAGTATGATAAAAGATTACTTCATTGGGGTATTCTCACATGAATTAAAAAACTTATGAAATACGAACACATCCATGCTTTGTTCTGGTTGATTGTTTTTCACACTTCCTGTGGTCAAAACCAAGCTCCTTCTAATGAAAATATCAGGTCAGAAACCAAAGCCATCGACGCTTCCTCCGGAGCTGAAGATCCTAATTTTCACACGGAGTATGAGTATACAGATTCAGCCGGAAATTACCTGACGATACAAAACGGTTTTCCGCGAGGTGGATCAAAATACACCGACCCGGGTGGTGAAGTATATGGATATGCGGTATTTTGGACCCGTATAATCAATGAAACAGATAAATCGCTGGAGTTGCAGCTTGACTTTTCAGATTCATATCAGGTTCCGTCTTTACCTGGCAAATACTTTAAATTAATGGTTCTTCCCGACACCATGACGCTTGACAAAATCTCATTATTTAATTACGGTCTGGTAGATTTGGAATCTTTTTTGGATGATAATATTCATAAACCGTCCGGACTGAAAAGAATTATTAACGCCAAAGAATCGAGTGCTTTTTATGTTCTAAAGCTTACTCTGGTATCTGATGGAACAAGTGGTGGTGGTGATATATTGCGAACGGGCCTTGTCCTCAAAGGGCAGGATCTTTTTTATCGAGTTTCAGTCTACAACAGCATTGCACCTCCATCAGTAATGAGTGAAAAAGAAATTGATTGCGGAAGTATTAATTTAAAGAATTTGATTTTAAAGAAATAAACGAAAGGAAGTACACATCCTGGCTGTAATTCTGTTCCGCTATATTCCTACTAACTACTTATTAGCGAAACCACCTTATGGTTCGCTGTGGTGGTTACGCCATTGCAATATCCCGAGTTGCTCTACGCTAGTACAGTACACCCTTTCCAACAATAACTTGGTGAAAACGTAACCGCTTCTTCGTATCACTTCGTTCTATGGTTCGACCAGAAAATTTGAAAACAAAAATAACTGCAATGACTGCGTTATCCTTCTTTTTTGGGATCGCAGAGACGCTTAAGTATCAAAGTTACTGCAAAGTAAGACAGTCTTTATACTTTTATAGCGCTAAAAACAGAGAATATATGCCCTTTTCTATAATAATAAAGATTGCTTTATTATCCGCTGTAGTCTCCACATCTTTTGCGCAGGATATTAAGAACTGGACAATTATATATTACGCAGTAGGCTCTAATTCGTCAGAAACGGACTTGCTAAGCGATGTGGCCGAGATGAAGCGGGGCAAAAAATCGGAAGCCTACAATCTGATAATGCTGATTGATCGGATCGAAGGCTTTTCAGGAGACTCGACAACCTTAGATGGAAACTTCACCAATACAAGATTGTATCAAATTGATCACAATGTTTACCATAGATTGGATGGCAGGGAATTCCTTCCTGGAATCGGCATTGATCAATCGATTGAAGCAAATATGGCTGATGCTACGACATTGAAAAAATTCATCCAATATGGCAAGAAATATTATCCTGCCAACCATTACATGCTTGTACTAAGGTCACATGGTAACGGAGTAGGTATGTGTCCCGATGCGGAAAGTGGCGAAAGAGACCGTCTTTATCCTGCTGAAATCACTAATGTCCTTACTGCAAATGAATCGGTTGACATTCTCGGTTTAGATGTATGTTCGATGGCTGGCTTGGAAGATCTATATCAATGGCGACCTGAGAATAACTCATTTTCTTCAAATTATGTCATAGCGTCTGCCCCTCTTTCCGGAGCATGGGCCTATGATCGAATACTGGAAAGATTGACAATTAATTCAAGTGATGAGCTTGACTCAGATACCAACTATTTTGATGGAGGATGGGAACGCAATTTGGACCCTGACGAAATGAGTCCACCTGATCTTGCCAAATTAATATTTGAGGAGATATATGACAATCAACAGTGGGCTTCGTGGGGTTTGTTTGATAATTCAAAGATAAGTGACTTGAAATTAAAAATTGATGAGGCTTCCAGATTGCTGGTCCATGAAGAAAGGGCGGTTATCGATGACATTATTGAAAACACGTTGGGGTATTATCATAATACTTCAAATAATCTGGAAATCGCCCAATTGACCTTCCCATATCTTGATGCGCATCATTTTTGGAGTCAGGTGAGGGATACAGCGTCTTTCGCTATTGATACCCGAAAGAAAGCGGAGGAAATATGTTTATTACTGGATGATTTTGTGATCTATTCATACTACGGTCGGGGATTTTTACCCGAAACGAATGATTTTGTTGAGGGAATAAGTGGGGTATATCAGATAATCCCGCAGGGAAATCGGCTATTCTCTCGAACGAAGAATTCCTTCTGGAGTCATTGTGGTTGGTTCTCGCCTGATGATCAATCAGCCAATCAGGATTCATATGGACAATATGATTGGTGCATTAATGGTGCAACTAAAGGGAATAATCAGGTTGATAATTTCTTTGAATTACTGGACTTTCTATTTGATGAAAATGATGATGTTAATAACTATAAATGGTAACTGATTATAGCAAAAATTATATGCATAGCCAGCCCACTGGCAGAAAATAAAAGTTAATATGAGTAGTACACAAACCTGGCCCGATTTAAGATTTACAGACATACAGGAAACACTGGAAACCCTTCATCATTGGATTCAGATTGTAGGAAAAGTAAGGCTAAAAACAATGCCTTGGCAAAACCACTCATGGCATGTCACATTGTATGTTAGTTCAAAGGGATTCACCACCAATCCCATTCCTTATCAGGGAAGAATTTTCCAAATAGATTTTGACTTCAAAGAACATAGACTTTTGGTGGAATGTTCGCAAGCAGGTAGAGTGGAAATGGGTCTCTACCCGAGAACAGTAGCCGATTTTTATCGGGAACTTTTTGAAAAGCTGGAGATCTTGGATATTAAAGTGAAAATCCATGCAAGACCGAATGAAATGGAGCCGGCTATTCCTTTCGCTGAGAACACCCACAATAAAACTTATAACAGAGATGCTGTGGAAGCTATTTGGAAAGCTATGCTTAAGGTGAATGAGGTGTTTAATCAGTTCAGAAGTGACTTCATTGGGAAAGCAAGTCCTGTTCATCTATTCTGGGGTGCATTTGATTTGGCTGTTACAAGGTTTTCAGGAAAGGATGCTCCCTTGCATCAGGGGGGAATGCCCAATATGCCGCTGGAGGTAATGCAGGAAGCATATTCCAAAGAATTGAGTAGTGCTGGTTTCTGGTTGGGCTCTAAGGATTTTCCTTTCCCTTCATTTTATGCATATTCCTATCCCGGTGTTGCTGCGTTTGGTGAGCAAGATGTGGAACCCAGACAAGCTTTTTGGAGTGATGAGATGGGAGAATACTTATTGAAATATGATGATCTAATTAAGAGTACAAACCCTGAAAAAGTGCTTTTGTCATTTTTGCAAAGCACCTATCAAGCGGCAGTCAATACCTCTAAATGGGATCGCAGTAAACTTGAGAGAATATAAGGGAACGATGCACCGACACTCTCTGTGGAGGTCTATACAAAGCATTTTATATGGCCAACTTTAAAACCAAAACGTGTTACTTAATCGGCTATTTGTGTTATTCCAAATGGTACAGTATAAGTAGCTTTGTAAAAAATAAAAGTGGAATATGAGTAAGCGGACAATACATTCAAAGTCGATTTCTGAAATTCGATCGGTGATGGGGTTTGACAAACCGACGCACTCATTAATTACAGTTATTGATACAGGCAAGCTGGCTTATGGAGAAGAAACGGTGGGTAAGCGTTTCTCTTCTGATTTGTATTGCATTGCACTCAAAGATTCAAGTTGCGGAATTGAGTATGGACGAAATTCGTATGACTTTGATGATGGCGTTTTGATTTTTACTGCTCCAAAACAGGTAATTACGGTAAAAAGTCCGCAGGCACTGAATCAGGTAAAAGGTTGGATGCTTTATTTTCATCCAGAGCTCATAAGAAATACGTCTCTTGGGGCAAAAATTGACTCTTACAACTTCTTTAATTATGAAGTCCATGAAGCGCTGCACCTTTCTGAAAATGAACAGAATACCTTAAATCAGATTGCTCAACTGATTCAGGCAGAAATCAAAGAACGAATTGACAATCATAGCAATCAGGTGCTTGTTTCCAATATTGAATTATTACTCAATTACAGTAAAAGATTCTACGAAAGACAATTTAACACTCGCTCCGCTAGCAATATTGACGTCGTTTCTAAAGTAGAGACCTTGTTAAAGAATTACTACTCAGAAAATAAACTTATTGAAAAGGGGCAGCCAAGTATTCAATATCTGGCAGACCAATGTCATCTATCCGCAAGTTATTTGAGTGACTTGCTGGCAAAGGAAACAGGACGTTCTGCCAAAGACCACATCAATGATTTTATATTAGATAAAGCAAAGGATTTACTACGCAGCTCCTCTGATTCGATCAGTGGAATAGCCTATACACTTGGTTTCAATTATCCGCACTATTTTGGCAGGTTATTCAAGCAAAAGACAGGCAAAACACCTCAAGAATATAGACAGTTGAATTGAAATAAATAGATGTAAAGCTGCTTCCATTTTTGATTCTGCGATTTGTGTTACACCTTCCGCCTTTTGTGTTTAGAGAAACTCTTTACCGATCTGATATTTGTTTCATCGAATTATTTAAAATTAAAAGAAGATGAAACATAAAATTTTAGTTACAGGAGCAAGTGGCGCTTTTGGGCGTTTAGCGTGTCTTCAATTAGCTGAGCGTAACCACCGAGTGGTAGGAACTATGCGGTCAACCGAGGGGAAAAATGAACTGATCGCTACTGAATTAAAATCAAAGGGCGTTGCGATAGTTGAAATGGATGTAACCAACGAGCAAAGCGTTAACGCAGGTGTTAATTCTGCCATAGAAATGATGGACGGTTTAGATACTGTTTTCAATAATGCAGGTATAGGTGCAAATGGAATCCTCGAGTGCTTTACGGCCGGTGATATTCAAAAAATGTTTGATGTCAACGTGTTTGGAGTACAACGATTGATGAGAGCCGTTTTGCCACATTTCAGGAAGCAGGGCAAAGGAACCATCATTCATACTTCAAGTTGTATCGGTAGGGTTACGACTCCATTTCTTGCCGGTTATTCAGCTTCGAAATATGCTTTGGAATCACTGGCGGAAGGATATAGAGCTGAGCTCTCAGGATTCGGTATAGAATCCTGTATCGTAGAGCCGGGTGGCATGCCTACTGCTTTTATGGGAGCAATGATCAAACCAAGTGACACAGAGAGAAATCTGCAGTATGGAGAGATGGCTGCTCTTCCTGATCAGTCGCTCAATGGATATGTACAATATATTGAGACAATACCGGAACAAAGACCGGAAAAAGTAGCGGAAGCAGTCGTGACCCTGATAAATACTCCTTTTGGTGAGAAACCTTTTAGAACGGTGGTCGATTTTTCAGGGTTGAAAGAGCCCATTGAGCATTACAACAGGGTTTTGCAACAAACAACCAGGGGTATTTATACTGCTAATGGTGTTGATAATTTGTTAAACCTCAATAAGGATTAGGATGGGAAAGACAATATTGATTACCGGGGCAAGCAGTGGTATTGGTAAAGCAACTGCCATTCATTTTCAGCAGCAAGGATGGAATGTTATTGCAACGATGCGCTCCCCTGAAGAGGAAACAGTGCTGAGGAACTTGGAAAACGTCCAATTGGAAAGGCTGGATGTGCTTGATTTGGACTCCATAAATCAAGCTATTCACCTCGGTATTTCAAGATTTGGAAAAATTGAGGCACTTTTAAATAGTGCAGGCTATGGAGCTTATGGTCCATTGGAATCATTCCCCAGAGAGAACATCATCAGACAATTCAATACGAATGTTATCGGACTGATGGATGTAACAAGAGCCATCATTCCACATTTCAGATCAAACAGGAATGGAGTTATTGTCAATATCTCCTCCATCGGCGGACAAATGACCTTTGCTTTGGGTTCGCTCTATCACGGAACCAAGTTTGCTGTTGAAGGCATTTCGGAGTCGCTTCACTTTGAAATGGCGCAGATAGGTGTAAAAGTTAAAATTATCGAACCAGGATTTATCGCGACTGATTTTGGTGGGCGATCTTTTGATTTTCAAGCTGGCAATATTGGAGACTATCAGCCAATAATTAATGCTCTAATGAAGCAATGGCAAAATCCGGACAATACGGTTTCTCAACCATATTTAGTGGCAGAAGTGATTTATGCAGCTGTAACCGATGGAACTGACCAACTACGATATAGAGCCGGAGAAGATGCCCATTTTTTACTTGACTCAAGAAAGGAAATGACCGATGAGGAATTCTTTGCAATGATGAATAAGCAAATGGAACTATAACCGGTAGTTGACACGGTCGATAAGGAATAGCGGTTTGGATGCCAGTCTAAATCGCTTTTTCGTTTGTTTAGATTATCTTGTAATTCGTAAGCAGTTGCACAACTTTCACTATTGATAGACCTGGCGCCGTTGAATTGAAGTAACATGGAAAAATCATTAAATGAAGGTAAGGCCGGTCATAGTACAAACAATTTCGGTGGTAGCAGTTGTGACAAACCTGCCGGTCGCCGGCCTGGATAGACAGGACACTAGCCTCTAAACCATCGTACCAGAATTTTTAATGATACCAATAATGAAAAAGTTACAGTTCAGAAAAGACATTAATGCATCTGCCGAGAAGGTTTACAATACCATGCTTGGTATTGATAATATTGAAACATACAAACAGTGGACATCCGAATTTGATCCAACCTCCACTTATGAAGGAAGCTGGGATAAGGGGGCAAAAATCTACTTTGTCGGGACCGACCAGAATGGTAAAAGGGGCGGAATGGTCTCTGAAATTGCCGACAACATTCCGTTCCGGTTTGTTTCCATTCGACATTATGGCATTTTAGACGGTGAAAATGAAATTACCGAAGGTCCACAGGTTGAAAAATGGGCGGACGGACGAGAAAATTATTCATTCGATGAGAATAACGGCGTTACTACAGTAACGGTTGCAATTGATGTGACCGAAGACTACCTTGAGTATTTTAACCTGACCTGGCCAAAGGCTTTGAATAGGCTCAAGGACCTTGCGGAAAAATAGATAAGGGACCGGTACTGTGCGCTAAGTACATATATGCAAAAAGAGATGACCCCCTTAACAAAGGCGATTGACCGATATTTGCTAATTTTTTTTATTAACTGAGATCGCAAGTAAGAACGAAATCCGAACTGAGATGGAAAATTATATTGACGGATTTGTACTACCGGTACCCCGAATTCATCTGAATGAATATAAGCGTGTGGTTGAGGAAGTAGCTGAAATTTGGAAGGAATATGGTGCACTTGCCTACTTCGAGTACGTTGGAGAGGACCTGGGATTGGAAGGCACCCGTTCTTTCATAGACGCGGTGGATCTGAAAAAAGATGAGGTAGTAGTATTCGGATGGGTTTTGTTTCCATCGAAGGAGACTCGTGACTCTGCAAACAGACTGGTTCCACAAGACTCCAGGATGGTAAAACTCGTCACTCCGTTGACCGACCCAGAAAGATTAATTTTTGATGCCGGTCGAATGGTGTATGGCGGGTTCCAGCCACTTGTTCAGTCGAATGGGAGCGAGGGAGGATAAAATATCTTATTATATTTATTTTCTGGGAATATGTTGGAAAATGTAGCTGCTAAGATCCTGAGAAAGGTATCTGAGGATAAAAAGGGAATAAAATGGAAGCTAAAATGGATGGAACGAAAGAAGAGCAGCAAGAAGCAATTAAGTACTATGATAAGATTTCGGGTATTTATGACTTGATCTCGAATTGGTATTATAAAAATGCAAGAAATTATGCCATAAAGAATCTGCAATTGAAGAAGGGACAGACCGTCATGAATTTACCCTGTGGCACCGGAGTAAATTTCAAATATTTTCAGCACTATTTGGCAGGTTCGGGACTAATTATCGGCATTGACCTTTCCAGCGGGATGCTTAATCAGGCAAAACGGAAAAGGGACCGGAATGCCTGGACAAATATTGATTTAAGATTGGCTAATGCCACGAACATTGATCAAAGATGGCTTCAGGGACTGTCTGAGAAGAAAGGACAAGTCAACGTTGATGCTATCTTTTGTGATCTGGGGCTGTCGGGACTGCCCGAATGGCGCAGGATTATAGACAATATGATTTCAATATTGAGACCACAAGGTAGAATGGTGATTTTAGATTGGTATCTTGAGCATTCTGGTATGCTGGCAGAATTTGTAAAATGGATTGGAAAAGGTGAGGTTGACAGACCTATTTGGCAATACCTGGAAACAGAGATATCGGATTTTCAAGTGAAAAAATTCGGGATATTTAAAGGAGTTTTTGTGGCCTCAGGGACAAAAGAAGAATGAATTGAAGGGTTTCCCATGCTGCCTGGTTTTTTAGGTATTGCAGTGTCATATTTATACACTCGATTTAAATTTTATAGTCCATATAGTTGCCAAAAAATGGAACAGAAATGACGACTAAAAGACTCCTGTTAATTATTCTTTTTTCATCAGCTATCCGATTCGGGTTTGCCCAGGATAGTAAAATCGAATCTTATTACGTTCCTGCTGAAGGAGGAACCAGGTTGGCCATTGACGTTTACTTTCCAGAAGGTTATCAGGACCAGCAATATCCGGTTCTCTTCGAGTTTACCAGGTATTGGAGAGGGCAGGAAGATGCAAAAACCGGGGAAGCTATTCCTTCTCTCCGGGAAAGGGATAAATATTTTCTGGCGCATGATTATATCCTGATAAAAGTTGACTCCAGAGGTACCGGAGCATCATACGGGGTTCGACAAGGCGAATACACTCCGACTGAAGTGCGAGATGCCTGGTATATCGTTGACTGGGTGGTGAATCAGTCCTGGTCAGATGGTAAGGTAGGGGCCTATGGTACTTCCTATTCGGGTACGACTGCCGAGCTATTATGTGCAACGGGTCATAAAGCGGTCAAAGCGGTTGTACCAGGGTGGTCTGATTTTGATGTATATGAAAGTCCGGTGAGGCCGTATGGCATGCTGGCAACCGGATTCATATCCCTTTGGAGTCAGTTCGTACATTGGCTGGATAACAATGATGTTGAAAATTTGGGAGCAAGTGTGAAACGGGTCACGGAAGAGTTTCCAATAGATGCTATCAATGAACACAGAGATAACCCGGTGGTGTTGGAATCTGCTTTGACCGCCCGATTTAAAGACTCCAGGCTTGGAGAATTTAAATACGAAGAATGTGATCCTCTGTATTGGAGGAATAAAATCTCGGAATCGAATGTCCCGATGCTTGTACTGACGAGCTGGATGGATGCGGGCACTGCGGAGGGAACCTTATTACGCCTGAAGCATTTCAACAACCCCCAGAAAGTAGTAATGATGCCAACCTCTCATGGAGGTGGGTCACATGCCAGTCCCTTTATGGTATCGGACAAAATTATCGACCCGGTTCCAACTGTGGCTGATCAACTTCAACTCCAGTTGGACTTCTTTAATTTCTACCTGAAAGGTCAGGAGGGAAATCTGAGAGATTGGCCAACCATCCGGTACTACAACTTTGGTGAAGAATCTTTCAAAGAATCCGATGCCTGGCCACCGGTGGGCCAACATCGAGTCCAATATTTTCTAGACAATGGTGGCAGATTAAGTACTTCTACTCCCACCCGATCTCAGGAGAGAGATCAATATGTGGTGAACTTTGAAGTCACTACCGGAACGAATAACCGGTGGTCAACCCAGATGGGGCAACCGGTTCTCAACCTGGATCATCGTAATGCTGCAGATTCTTTAATGTTGACCTATACAACCGAACCCTTGACGCAAGACCTTCAAATAACTGGTACTCCCTTCGTCTCACTTAGTATTTCATCAACCCATGAGGAAGGGGCCCTGTTTGTGTATTTGGAAGAAGTAGACGAAAAGGGAAGGAGTAGATACATTACCGAAGGCGGACTATTACTGCAGCACCGGAAATTGTCTCGACATGATATGTTTGAAGGTGTGCCGTACCATTCTTTTTACGAATCTGATGCCTCGCCTATGCCGATTGATCAGATTGAAGAAATCAGTTTCAAATTATGGCCAACTTCCATTCTGGTTCGGGAGGGACACGCTATCAGAGTTGCCATTGCAGGGGCGGATAAGGATACGTTTGATAGAGTACCGGCCCAGGGAACACCGACACTTAGTATCTACAGAAATAAAACCAACTTATCATTTATTGATTTGCCGGTAATATCAAATTAAATAAGTTTGAATCGAGTTCAGACTCCCGGCAGCTGCTGCTGATGAAAAGAATAAATAAATGACCGTCACCTACGATCAGTATTATCAGAAAGAGAATTTGTTTGGGCAACCTTACCGTGAATTAATTGAGTTTTTATCTGATTATCCGGAAAAGGGCAAGGTACTTGACCTGGGCTGTGGTCAGGGCAGGGATGCCATTGCTCTGGCCCGGCTTGGTTATGCGGTCACAGGACTCGACAATTCTAAAGTTGGTATTATGCAGATGAACCGGATTGCAAAAGACGAGAAATTGAATTTAACCGGCCTGGTGGAGAATATTTATTCCTTTGACAATTATCATGAGTTTGATATTATCCTTCTCGATAGCATGTTGCATTTCACAAAAAAGGAAAGGGAAAGGGAAATTGAACTCGTTCGGAGAATTGTATCAAAGGCTAAATGCGGTGCCTTGATAATTTTTTGTATTCAGGATACCGGAAACAAAGTTCAAACACTAGAGCAGGCAATTGACTTTCCGCAGGTATATAAGCGCCTTGAGGATAAGAAATTTAGATATCTTTTTGAAGATGAAGAAAGTGGTCATAGATCGGAATCAGATTACAGGATGCTGATCATTGAAAAATAAAGAAAATGATAGGTCAAAGAGCAGAGATATGGTCTCCAAAATAAATGATTGGAAGTAATTATTTGGATGAGTTGGTCAACAGATTGACTACTGTATTGAAAGATAAGTTGAACAGTATCTATGTTGTTGGTTCACTAAGTTTAGGAGACTTTATCTGGAGCAGTAGTGATTTTGATGTCTTTGGAGTAACTAATGCAACATTGACTGATAGGGAGAGAGATCATTTAGAGCAAATCCTTGACCAGGAAAAATTTCCCTGTCCTGCTCAGGGTCTGGACTTACTATTAATGACAAAGTCTCAGGTGGAGAATGTAAATCCGGAACCGGATTATGAGTTTTGGTATGCAACAGGTCGGAATTGGCCCAGGGAAAAATGGGACAAGGGCAAATGCAGGGAGATGTTGATCTTTCTTCAACTGGGTAAAGAAAAAGGGATTAAAATATATGGCTCTGAACCATCGGTTAAATTTGGTGACATCGACAGAAGGCTTATTTTGAAGGCATTTAGCGAGATACTACAATGGCATAAAGAAAACCTTTTTGACGGTTATCATGATCCTGGTGGTCAAAACTCCGTCTTAAATGCATGTAGAATATTTATGTATGTGGAGCATAGCCGGTTCTACTCAAAAACGGAAGGCGCCGAGGCATTCCTGCAATGTCATCAGGACCATCGGACTGTTGAAAAAGCATTAACAAACAGACAAAACGGGACGACCCTGGCAATTGAGAAAGGGGAAGTTCTGGCCCTAATTGCATTCGTGCAAAAAATGTTGGATCAGGGGCTGAATTAACATCGACGTGCCTGGGATTTACGGCTATAGCTACTTTCATTAGTTTCAAATAACAAGACCTGGGATTGCAAAATATCCATCGTCTAAAACATTGGTCTAAATTTTAATTGACTCCCTTATTGAACAGTAATAATCTTTTCCAGGATGGCAATTCATATAAAGATAACCCCTCCCGGCCTTCGGAGTAAGAAAGCAAATATTGGTATCTTGCCCGGGGATCCGTGGATCATGGCAGCTTTGGGAACACAATGATCACGCTCTGAGAGCACTTTGAAAGGATCTTACAAATCCATCATTAGTCCTGCTAATATCGACCATTTTTCGTCGAAGGCCGAAGGGTTCAAGAGTTGAATTAAAATCTTTAAGGTGATCTAATGAAAAATAAAAAAGCAAAACAGATAATCAGGGTCCTTTTATTCGTGGGAACCGTCATATCCCTGTTTTATGTACCATGGATTTTGGTGAAAGCCTGGATGCTGCCGCTGCCGGATACCGTGCAGGAGCAATTGGAAGAAGCTACTGAACTGGGGTTTGACGGCATTATCGTATACGTAGACGCGGGTGGTAAAGAACCTTCATTTTATGCTGCAGGGTACAAGAATCGAGAAAATAGAATACCGGCAGATCCGCGCTCCTTATTTAAAATAGCCAGTGTAAGTAAATTATATATAGCGGTAGCCATTTCCAAATTAGTTCGTGATGGTCGTTTGGCTTTAGATAAAACCCTCTCCGATTATTTACCCGAATTGGGAGGTAGGATTGAAAATATGGATAGAATTACCTTGAGCATGATTGTGCAACACCGCAGTGGCATACCTAATTTTACCGACACGCACAATTATTGGGTTGCTCCTAAAGGAAGTGATGAAGAAAGATTACAATTGGTGCTCGATTTACCGGCGAATTTTGAACCAGGTGAGGACTATGAATACAGTAATACAAATTATTTACTACTGGCAAGAATAATGGACAAAATACTGGGTTACAATCATTTTCGCTTTATCCAGGAAGAGATTCTGCAACCACTTAATTTAAAGCATACTTTCGGTTCCATTCATGATGTGGATATGGATGATGTAATGAGTGGCTATTATGTTGGATACGATTCGGATCTAAAGACAGTTGACAATGGCTCCATGCTGGCTACGGCAGAGGATCTGGGCAAATTTATCAGGGCTTTGAATGATGGGTCAGCTTTCAAAGATAAAAGAGAGCAGGAAATTTATGCGTCGATTTATCGGTTTGAACATACTGGATTGATCCCCGGGTACCAGACAATTGCTAAATATCACAAGAACATCGATACGGTGGTAATTCAATTCACAAACACCGTTGATTTTGAAGGCTATAATTGGAATTTATCGGAAATCGAATATAACCGTATCCTGAAAATAATAAGGAGAAATCGGAAGTGAGTGGGAAATTAAGGCCTCTCGCAAAGAGCGCGAAGATCGCGGAGTTGGTTTTAGGTTGAATTTTAAAAACGGCGCATAGAAGACGGGAGACGAAGTTGGTGCAGTGAACTCTTGGCTGTACGATATCTACCCAACCCATTCGTCATTCGTGATTCAATGTCGTTAAGTTAAGGAATTGATATTGTTAAGCAATCCAATTTCTTGTAAGTATTGATAGCGGCGAATCCTGAGCATGTCGAAGGACATTCGCCGACTTACCCACGATACATTTCAGGCTTAACTTAACGGCAAGGATTCGTGATTCGTCAATTCTTCATTCGAAAAGGATATCTTTCGTCGGTCATTTTCTGACTTGCAGACAGAGTCAGGTAAGTACTTTATAGACAAACCAGTATAGATGGTGTAGAATGTATTTGGAATACGTGTAACTATTGCCCACATCCTGCGTCCATGCTATTGTGTTTAAAAATTTTAATCGTGATTTCGAGAATCCTGCAGCGCTTTTACCAATTCATTCTATACATTTTTTCTGATAAAAGATTATCTCTATTACTGCTCTTGCCGTTCTTTTTTCTGTGTAGTCTTTCCGGCCAGGGAAATGGAAATATCATCGATTCAATATACTCCCGGGTACTGGGTGAAATGAGGCAGATCGAGGTTATTCTACCCAGGGAATACGAAGCCGAGCGCGCGCAAACATACGAGGTCATCTATGTCCTGGACGGTCAGTACTACAGGGAGCAAATACCTTTTATCTATCGTTGGACGGTTGAATCTGGTTATATGCCGCAATCGATTCTGGTGATCATTCCCAACACTTTTATAGATGGAATTAACCAACGGATGAGAGATTTTACTCCCTCCCGTAGAGAAGCTGAGGAATATCCGGGAGTGCAATCGGGAGGAGCAGACCGGTTCCTGGGGTTCCTACAAAACGAATTAGATCCCTATATTAACGAACACTACAGAACCAATGGAAGCAAGACACTCATTGGAAGTTCACTGAGTGGTTTGTTAGTGGTACATGCATTTTTCAATCAGCCCGATTTTTTTACCTCTTTTGTAGCCAGTGATCCTTCGATTTGGTGGGATGACCAGTTCGTACTGAATATGCCGGATAAAAAATTGGCAAATTGCCTCCAGTCAGCCTGTACATTCTGGGTAGCGGGAATAGAGGATACTTATGAAGGGATGGGTATTAAAAAACTGGATTCATTGCTTCAATCTGTGGGTGATCCAAGATGGAAATGCAGGATATATCAAAATGAAACACATTTCAGTGTACAACATAAGGCCTTTTATGATGGATTACGATTTTCATTTCTTGGCTATGATGCAAAAATGACTTTACGTTTCCATCCCACTGGTGGAATTCTCGAAGATGGAAAATCAATCGGAGTGCATTTTTTTAATGTAAATCCTCTTTTAACCACGACGTACACTACGGATGGCTCCGTGCCTACAAGGAGTTCAATGCAGCTACATAAAAACGATGAGCTGATCATTGAGAAGCCAACAAAAGTTAGTATCAAGACCTTCGGAAATAGAGACGCTTATAATGAAAGTCGCATTGCCGATTTTAAATCCGGTACGGCATTTTCTCCGATGCCGGATACAAAATCTGAAAGTAGCGCTTCAATTACATATTCCTATTATAGAAAAGACGGGGATGATTTTGGAAAAAGAAATATGACGAGGCAGGCAAGCACCACTATTGATAAAAAATCAGAAGAAATTGAACTACAGAAATCCAGGGATGAGATGGTTCACAGGATTGAGAGCAGTTTTGAAATTGAGAGAGAAGGCTATTATGTTTTTGGAATTACCGCCAGGGGTGGTGCAAAAATATTTATCGATGGTTCGAAATTGATCGACTACGAAAAGGAGGGTAATGACGAACAGTCCTTTATCGTACCATTGAAATTGGGAACTCATTCTATCGCTTTAGAATTGACTACGATCGACATGACCGATGAAATTCAATTCATCTGTTTTTATGCCGGGTACGGAACCGATGATTGGTGGCAATCCGAGCCCGTTCAAATTTTACCGGCATTTAAATAGTACCCGCTTGATAGGGCAACCAGACTTCAAGGTCATTACTAATTCACGGAGATTTATCAAGATAGTGCGAGCTTGATTTTACCGGCTGTACGATAAATTAAAAATAAACCACCAGGGATAAACTTGAAGAAATGTGGAAGTATTAAAAAATGGGGAATGCCATAAAAATTGCATTCCCCCTTTCTTAGGATTCTACGGATTAATAAGGCTCTAACGGGAATTTCAAAACAATAAGTAAGAATACTAGATGAGTGTTCAGAGGGATGTGCGTATGCAAATATACATGCAAGTTAGGTGAGAAGCACTTTTTTGAAAGGGTATTTTTTACATTTTTTTAGTAGCCATATGACTGAAGGAAGTGATCATATTTTCATTCATCACCGATAAATTGCTTTGTGTGGGGATGAAATGTCTTCCAGCTGTGCCAGAACTCCTGATAGGCTTTTAGTCTTTTTAATGCTGGTGTTTCGGGCGATTCCGGAATCCCTAAAAGATTATAGATCAGGGAGTCCTGAAAAATCGAATCATTTCGAATTTGAAACCTGGAGTTGGCATCTGGCCGCTGGAAGGCCATGAAACTCTGGTTATCACTACTCAATACCAGGAGGGCAGGAACCTGATCAATTTGGTCATGAATGATCCGTCGATCTTTCAGCAGGTTCCAGTCATATGCCTTGCTGGCAGTTTCTGTCTCCACTCCAATGACCCATGATTTATCTTTCCAGGAGAGGCTATCAGTACCTGTTAATTTGCTTTCGCTTCGACCGTACTCGAATTTGGCTAGTGAATCGTAATGACTTTTTGATGCTTCATCTAACTTCATGACCCTGCCATCGGGATAATGTTCGAAGAAACTGCCGAGCGAACTCTGATGAGAGCGAAATTCAGGCAGATCTTTGCCTTTAAGCGGACCAGCAACGGCCTCTCCACTAACTTGCCTCCACCAACTTTTTGTGGTCTGATCCTCAAACATGGCATTGAAATGATCCATACCGACCAACCGGAAATTTTCGGGCTGGTTATCAACCAACGGTTCAAATACTCTTCCGGTCCGGCAAACACTGCAATAGGTAATCATCACCGGTTTGTTGCCAATAGTGTCCCGAACCTGGTGATGGTACACTAAAAATCGGATTGGATAGGCTTTTGCTTCATCCCCATTCTGGATATTTAGTACCAGACAACTATCCGGAAGCATACTTTTTTCCCGGGATTCAAATAACAACTTCTCCGGTTGAAGAAACATATGGTCGGCAGACATTGAGAAATTGATTTTATAGATAACATAGGCAGCAACAAGAAGGAGTAAGGTTGGTATCCATCGACGTCCTTTGCGGAAAGCATGGTAACCACCCGCGAATAGCAGAATAAGGCAGATAATTCTAAAAACCCAACGATACTGATATAGGAAATAGGCTAGATCCAGGCTATTCATATCCTGGCTGCCGGGCATGGGCATTATGAAATAGATGTTGGCGAGTTCAAAGAAGATCAGACTAAACAATCCAATGTAAAACAGTCTCTTCATACGTTTTAGATTGACTAAACCGGCTTAAAATCAGCATATCCTTCTTCAGCCCTCCGAGCGGCCCGGTCCTGGTAGAAGTTACGATCCCGGGGAGCCCAGGTACCGAGTCCGTCCACATACCGGTTGTACATACAGAATGCGGCTGCAATCAAGACAGTATCATGAATTTCAAGGTCAGAAGCACCTGCTTTTCTTGCATTATGGATAGCGCTTTCATCAACGTCTTTTCCGCTTTTTTGAACCGCTGCGGCGATAGCCAGCAATGCTTTCAGTTTATCGGAGAGTGGTGCATTTAAGTAATCTTCTTTTACCTGGTCGATTAAGGATGTATCGCACTTCAGGTAATGTTGCGCAAGACCTCCATGTGCATGCTGGCAAAAGAAACAATCGTTTAATGAAGAAACATAAGTGGCAATTAGTTCACGATCACCACGACTTAATGAGTTATCACTTCGCAGCAGGACTTCTGCCAGTTCGTTCAAAGGTTTTGCCGTCTCTGGCCGGAAGGCCATCGGTCCAATTATCCCCGGCAGACCATCTTTTAAATCTATATACGCCATTATTAAGAATTTTTCTGATTAGGTAATTGATATCCGGCGTTTGCCAGACGTTGGCCCATGATTTTATACTCGGATGGATCCGAAGGGGTATAACTGGCCAGTCCGTCCACATACCGGTTGTACATGCAGAACGTTGCCGCTATCAGAACAGTGTCATGAATTTCGCGGTCTCCGGCACCCTGGGCTCTGGCCTCATCAATATCGTTTTGAGTGACTGATTTACCACTTTTTGTAACCCTTGCAGCGATCTGCAATAATGACTTCATTTTGGTGGAGACCGGGGCATTCTCGACATCGCTCAAAACACAATCAACCAGGCTACTTTGCTCATCGTATAGTTCCCGTGCCGCTGCGGCATGACTGGACATGCAAAACATACACTGATTTAACGATGATACATAGGAGGCGATGAGTTCTCTTTCGGCAGGGGTTAGCGGTGAATCTCCCCGCAATAATTCTTGAGCAAGCGCATACAGATGCTTGCCTGTATCCGGCCGGAATAAAAAAAGGCTTCGTATGCCTGGCACTCCTGCTGGAACATCTATATATGTCATGTTGTAATCTATTTTTTAGGTTTAATTTAGACGGTAAAAAACCATTAATAAATATTCTTTTATTCCTTAGCCATAAAGATCCCGGAATCAATTGGGGCTAGCCATTTAGTTTATAAATGGATCGAATAGAATTGAAACATAGCCAATTGCTCCTATCTGTGGAGATCCAAAAGCTTCAAAAACCTGATTATTTAAAATATTGTTACCACCTAATTTTATCAGAGATTTTAATGTGGGTATTTTATAACTTATTTGGGCGTCTATTATCGAATATGCTGGAACCCTTCCCGGACGGAGCTGATTAAAAGTGCTGGTCCAATCGAATGAGTCCTGCCATCTCCAGGCGACGTTAAAACCTAATCTTGGCGTTATTTTGCTATTTCCGAAGACAAACGAGACCTTGTAGGGTGGAGTATTAAAGGCTGGAATATCGTTGGGGTCGGCTTCTTTGATGTTAAATTCAGACCATGTAATATTACTATTGATTAGAAAATGATTAGGTAATAAATACTCTACCCCCAGAGAAATTCCCTGAGCACTGACCTGGTCGCCGGCATTTGTATATAATTGGAAAAGGTGGCTGTTTCCATTGACCAGGTCGAAGGCTGCCTCTGGATTTATAGAGCCTTCGTTAGTCAGTACCGGACTCTGGGGTTGGATAACTACCTGATTTAATAAAAAATCTTTGTAGCTACTGAAATAGTAGTTTATATCCAGCGCCAATTTTCCTTGAATATTTCCTTTGTATCCAATTTCAAAAGTTTTAATCTGTTCTGGTTTGATATAGGGTACAGATGATTTGACAAGCAGATCTTTATTTTGAATAACAGCGTCCGGAAAGCTAATCCCCTGAGCAAGGGCGGATTGAAAGGCTCCAAAGAACGGATCCAGCGATGATGTGGTGATGGAGTTTTCATAGGCGCCGGTTCCTTCTACGTTGTCCGGGGCTGCTCCCAGAATCGTAATGGGGCCAGCGTTAAGTTTGATATACATATCCCCCGGGGTTGGATTTCGAAAACCGGTTTGATATGATGCCCGGAAATTATGGTTCTTTCTTAAGGTATAGACTGCGGAAGCCCGAGGAGTAAGCCGGCCTTTGAAATTCTGATTTTTATCAAATCGGGTCGAGACGGTAAGGCGTAAGTTCTCATTAATTAGCCTGCGGGATAACTGAAGGAACGCACCCCATTCCTTAACCAGAATTTTGTTGTCGATATCGTCGAAGAGTGTTCCATTCGTAAACATATCATACATCCTGAAATTACCACCGATTTGAGCATCCAGGATTTTGATTTCTTCACTTAGATCATATTGCCCCTCCGCATGATAAAATTTACTTTGGCTGAGAATACCCGCCCCTCGTAGCCCCTGTGTCTGAATAAGTCTTTCTTTTTCTCTTTCAAAGGATGAAGAACCGGGTAGGTATCGCCCCTGGTCAGCAAACTGACGGGCTGCAGAATGATTGCCGGCTGGCACATTATCAATGTTTCCAAGAAAGGCTACCTCGTAGCGTTCATACCAGGTATCATCAGCAAGGTCGGGATGGACAATTTCTCCATTGAGATCCTGAACCCAGGTTTTATTAATCAATTGCCCCAGCCCTTTTGCGTTATAAGAATCATGAGAATTTTCAATATTAGCATATGCCCTTAAAAAGTATTTGGAGCCTTTTAATTCAAGCCGGTGTTGATCAAAAGTGAAATTATTAATTGAAAATCGATTACTGCCGGTATAGGCTGCTTTTCCCTGATTGAAATTATATTGATAAATTAATTCAAGAGTTGGGTTAATCTTATAGTGAATTGCGGCATTCGCTTTTAAGCTAAATACATCGTAATCCATCAGGTGTCTTTCTTCATAGCCTGTTCTTGAAACTCTGCCGACACCCTCAATAGATCTGGCGTCATCGTCACCATAAATATTCAGAGCATTGCGCGAAGGATTTTGATTGCCACGCATCCCGACCGGTGTGCCGGGATCTACGTCGATATAATTTGTAGCATACCAATCCTCGCCCGTAAAATAACCGAGATTAATTTTAAAAGCCAATTTATCGGTTAAAGCTTCTGCATAGCGAACTGATAGATCATAAAGTGCCTGGGGTCGGCTTAATTCCTCACCGATGTGATTTACTCCTAATTTTACTTGAGCACTCACACCCTGATAATCAAATGGATTTTTGGTTTTAATCATTAGAACGCCATTAAAAGCCACCGGACCATATAATGCAGAGGCTGAACCGGGAATTAATTCAACACTTTCAACGTCAATATCTGAGGAGCCGAATAAATTACCAACTGCAAAACCGAGCCCGGGAGTTTGATTGTCCATCCAATCTACCAATTGCAGAAACCGGGAATTTCCGGTACTGTTGAATCCCCGCGTATTTATTTGTTTAAAAGTTAGGCCACTGGTGACCATTTCTACACCTTTGAGGTTTTGCAGGCCCTCGTAGAAATTTAATGAAGGAGTTTCTCTGATGTCTTTACCATCTAATTTTTCGATTGTAACCGGTGACTGAAGGATATTTTCCTGCACTCGTGAAGCGGTTACTACGATCTCATCCATCAATTCTGTTTTTGGTGTGAGTTTAATTTGAAGAGGATTTTTTACTTGTACCATTTCCACTTCCTTCTTATGGTATCCGATCGCCGATATTATAAGGGAAAAGGGTGGTTGGATATTGGCGGTAAGCTGAAAGTTTCCGTCAACATCCGTATTGGTGCCGTGGTTTTCTCCTTTGATGGTCACAGTAACTCCAATAAGCGGGGTTCCTGTATCGTTGTCCACAACATTTCCCTGCAATGGGATTTGCTGTCCGAATAATAGCAGATGACTGATAATAAAGCAGGTGAGGAATAGTAGTCTCATGTTCAAGGTTGGTTGTGGTAGGTGTATTATGATTTTCTTAAGTGATCGTATCCTTCCGGAGATCTCATGTAGCCTTTGGAAATACGACTTGCCAGGGTCTGATAGAACTCAGGATTTACCGGGGTAATGGTCGCCAGTCCGTCGACATATCGATTATACATGCAGAAAAGCGAAGCGATAAGCACGGTATCATGGATTTCCCTATCTGATGCACCAGCCTTTTTTGCTTTTTCAATATTTGAGAATTGGACTGCTTTACCACTAATTTGAACCTGCCCGGCAATTTCCAGGAGTGCTTTCAGTTTTTCAGTGATAGGAGCCAAATTGGAATTTTCTTTGATTTTGTCCATAGTTTCACACTCTCCAAGTAATAGGTTTACCGTAGCGCTATGAGCAGCAGTACAGAATTTGCAGGCATTGCGATTTGATACTACTGTAGCAATTATTTCACGTTCTGCCTCAGTGAGGGTAGATTCACCTCGCAGTAACAATTGGGTAAGATCTCGTATCGGTGCAGCTGTTTCTTTACGGTATTCGAGTAATCCGGTTATACCGGGTAAATGTTCCTCGAGAGGAATATAAGGCATGATTTGGTTTTTTCGTCTGGTTCTTAATTTCGGATGCTATAGTAAGGGGAATTAAATTAGGGCATCTACCTATTTTATGAAAATTAAGATTCAGTTGATGAAAAAGCGGGTCCGGATGGATAAGACTTGAAGACTAAAAACGAATTGACCTATTATTTTCCAATTAGAGGAAGCTTACAACTTAATTTTCAGGAATCAAGTTCTTTTGGAGAATTATTTATTAAAATGACTGATGAAGCCAACTAAACAGAGATTTATCAGTCGGGAATAATCTAACATAATTATTTCAGGTAAATAAAAACAGATTGCCTGGTCCGTAAGTATTTATTTCCTAAACTTTTATCTATTCACTGGATCTAAATGATGATATCAGTTTTTTATGGATACCATCTTGATTAAAGTATGGCTCTCGCAATCTACCGTTAATGCCTGGGGTCTTTCTTAGAATGCTAAGGTGAAAATACCAGGATCATCAACACGGCATTTATTCAATCTTGTTTCAGGATCTTCTGCACACACAACGTATTGTTCTGGGCATTTTCGACCCGGATCAGAA
>JAGQWZ010000235.1 GCA_020436835.1 Saprospiraceae bacterium
ATCAATACCCAGTGATTTAGCGAGCGTTTTCCTGGAATAGCCTTTGGGTACCTCCCCAGCTTCAATCCTTTGGATGGTGCGAACAGAAACACCAGATTGTTCTGCAAGCTCCTTTTGCGTTAAATTTAACCGTTCCCGGTGGTAAACCAAAGGGTTCATCCTCGCTTAAGATTCTAGGTACAATGCATTCAAGTCTGGCTGCTCGAGCGGGTTACACGTCTCATAACCCCTTAAGCCCTGACTTTGGACAATGTACGAAATGAACCTGTTTCTTTGCAAGTGCATTGCTATCCCTCCAAATTTCGCCGTACGATTTCTGCACCCAGCTCGTCAAAATATTCTTCAATGATCTTTTTCCAGATCTTCAACCCGTTTTCCGAATTAATAAAAAGGACCAGACCACGCTTTGACTCCGGCAAAACCATTGCGATGCATTTAGTGCCCGTGTCACCTCCGGTATGAACCAAAGCATATTCATTACCGGGTAAATTGGGAAAAACCTGCATACCAAGCCCCCAGTTTATGCCTTCCTTCACGATCGAAAGCGGGCTACTGAATAACCTATATAACTCCGGCGAGAGACCTGCTCCATCCAGGATATACACCAGAAACTTGCCATAATCTTCGACAGTAGTCAGCAGATTGGCAGCAGCATTTACCGTTTTATATTTGTCATAAGCCAGTGGGTTTCCTTCCGGATCGCTTTCAACCGCATAACGGTTTTCGTCAACCTGATCCGACCAGAAATAATGGGTGTCATGCATCCCCAGCGGTTCAAACAATTCCTGACGCGCGATTTCATCCAACGTTTTGGAAAATTTGTGTTCCAATGCCTTCCTGAGGTATTCAAAACCTTCCCCGGAGTATTGAAATTTTGTACCCGGCTTAAATTCAAAAACCAATTTCTTATCCGCTCGCAAATACCTCCAGTTAGGCAATCCCGATTGCTGACTCAGAACATTTCTGGTCGTTAATTTCGGAAGATATGGAGCATCTTTTAGCTCCGGATCCACGTAATACAAGGATAGCGGTTCGTCCAGGTCCCAAATCCCTTTATCCACCAACTTCAAGACGGTGAGTGCCGTAATGGGCTTGGTCAGAGAAGCCACTTTATACAGGCTGTTGTAAGTGATCGGGAGGCCTGGCTTTTGCTCGCCAAAAGCACGGATCTGTTGCAATTTGCCGTCATGGATGTACCCGATGGATATGGACGGGATCTTGAGTGCCTTGATCAGCGATTCAATATTTCCGTCGTCATTAAACAAAGGAAATGGAAAATGGTCCTCGAATGGTTCAGGGTATCGTTCAGGCTGTTGATGATCGTAGCTGATTGCTCGGAATAATTTCCAATTGCCCTGTTCCAGAATCCAAATGTGGGTAAACTTACCATTGACGGTAAAACGCAGTTCTTTACCCGGTACTGCAATGAAAAACTCATGGATTCCTGTCTGGATAGCGCCATATAATTTACCCTCATTCTTTAACGGATAAACCTGCAAGCTACCTTTGACCAACTTTCGAATGGGCTTAATATCCGGGTTTGAGCAAATACTTTCCTCAAAGCCCTGGAAAAAGGCATCCCGGTCCTGCATCCCGTTTTGATCGTGCATAAATTGCAGATCCGGGTGCATGATCTCCTTTAAAACTTCGAGATTGCAATGATTAAATCCCTCATCGAAGACTAAGCTATCCGCAACCCTCAACTGCTTATACAGGTCGGAATCTTCAGCGACCTGACCTATGCCATTTGTGATTAATAACAGATAAGTTATCATAAAAAATATCAGTCTCATTTAGTATGAATTTTAAGCAGACAAGTTATCTGCATAATCGATTTAACGGCCGATATGGGAGCCGCCAATATGCCGCCAATAGCATGACAGAACTATAATCATCTATAAATCAATATTTTAAAGATCAGCTATTACAGCATAGTTTCATTGGCCCAGCAAAGAACCACGCACTCCGGTTTTATAAAAAGGGTGTAGAAAATGGGACACGAAGACCATCTGAAGCTAACCGAGACACCGTAAAACACATATATATATTTTTTGATGCAGGGATTTGCACCGGAAGGACTGATCATTGAA
>JAGQWZ010000236.1 GCA_020436835.1 Saprospiraceae bacterium
AAAGAGTTACCTTATTGTAAGTTATCAATTGTCAATTATCAATTATCAATTGTCAATTATCAATTATCAATTGTCAATTATCAATTATTCTGTTAGAATCAAAACATTGATAATCCAAGAGAGAGGCGAAGTGATAAATGCGAATGGATTTAGGAGCACCAGTTAATTTCTAGCTAATATTTAACCGGTTAATTGCTTCCGTCCGGTTTTGTACATGCATTTTCTGATACATGCGATGAATGTGTTGTTTGACGGTTCCTACGGTAATTCCCAGTTGATCGGCGATCTCTTTGTAAAGAAATCCCTGCGCCAGCAATTGAAGTATTTCATTTTCCCTGGAGGTGAGTATTTTCAATATTTGATAGGATACTCTCTTTGGTTGAAAAAAGTACTCGGTCACTTTTCTGGCAATCGACGGGGACATTGGAGCACCCCCACTCTTAATTTCCTTAATGGCCGAAATGATCTTCTCCGGTTTTTCATCCTTAAGGAGATAGCCGTTGGCGCCAGATTTTAACGCTCTGAATAAATGCTGGTCATGATCAAAAACAGTATACATCATGCAGAGTAGTTCAGGCATCAATTCTTTGATCCTGGCCACCAGCGTCACACCGTCCATACCGGGTAATCCGATGTCGGCAATTAAAATATCAATTTCTGATCCGGGAATAAAAGTAAGTGCATCCTCGGCATTTTTATAATGAGATACAAATTCATATTGATGATCACTTCTTATTGTTTCTTCCAGGAGCAACGCAATTTCAGGAACATCCTCAACAATGGTGATCTTAATTTTTGGAGTCATGATGGTTTGGTTTTAAAACTGGTGAATTGGTTTGTAGGTATCTTTAGGATAAGCTTGGTACCCCGGTCATTTAATATCTGAAAAGTACCACTAATTTCCTTTGCACGCTTCTTCATATTTCGCAGGCCATTTCCGGGATGAATATCTTTAATTCCTTTACCATTGTCATGTAAACAGATAAGGAGATCATCGTCGTTTAGCTCAAACAAAATTTCTACTTCCGTGGCTGCTGCGTGTTTTATGATATTATGCACGGATTCTTTAATGATCATGAGAATATTACGGCGCAACTTACCCGGTAGGATGAATGAATTTCTGGCATCTATTTCCACCCTGAGTTTCGATTTGATGCCGGCATCATCAAGTATTCCCACCAGAAAATGACGTAGATAGGCGATCGTATCATTCAGGTAATCATAGCTGGCATTCATCGACCAGATAATTTCCCTCATATTCTCGACCAGGTGATTAGCGTAGTCATTTATTTTCTCGATCGTAGGCAATTGGGAGCTGGGCACGTTATCTTTTAGTTTTTCACTTAATATGCGGATAGAAGTCAAACCTCCGGCAATATCATCATGCATTTCCGAAGCGACCCGGTTACGTTCGCTCTGTAAAGCTGCTTGAATTTCCTGTTGACGAATAAATTCCTTTGCTTGTAACTGTAATTTTCTTCTCAGACTTAATCTGAATAGCAGGTAAGTCATTCCAACTAGTCCTGCCAGCAATATCAGTCTAAATCCAATGGTCTGCCAATAGGGGGGAGAGATATTCAGGCTGAAGCGGGTTGTTTCTCCGGAGACCAGATTAATATTTTGGGCATACAATTCGAGTTCATATTTCCCGGGGGGGAGTAACAAATTAATTCTCTTTTCATCTCGCATTTCTGTCCATTGATCAATGTGGCCTTTTACCCGGTAAAATACTCGATTGAATTCGGGAAAATAATAATTAATAGCCACCGGTTCGATCGAGAGCGAGTTTTGGGAATAGGGAAGGTCCAGACTCTTTCTACGATACGGAATTACCGTCCTCGAGTGCTCGCCATTGATCATGATTCTTTTAATAGAAACGGATGGCCCGAAAGGATTGCCCTTCGTACTGTCCGGATGAAATACGACCAACCCTTTATCCGTACCAAACCACAGATGACCACTCGCTGCCTGAGAAGCGGCATAAAGGGAAAAATTGTTGGACACCAATCCTTCTTCCGCCCTGTGCCGCACCAGGGTATTTTCATCCGTATTGTAATTCCAAAGCCCCTGATTGGAGGAGATCCATAGCTGATTCGAATCCAGAACAAGCGAAAAGGCTCCCACATAACTATCATCCTGAACCGGCAACTTTATCAGTTCATAAGTGCGATCGTCGAGGGAGTAATACATGACACCCAGTCCGGTCGCTATCCATAGATTACCATGGCGGTCTTCCACCACCGATCCGATGGAACTGCCGGTTTCTACTGAATCTACCAGCACCAGGTGATTTTCACGGAATTGACCAAGGATTAATTTCTTTTCGTCTAACGGAATGTAAAGCCGGTCTTCCTCTCCTTGAAAAATTCTGGTGACTCGAAGCGGATTAATCTCCAGATTTTCCAGTGGCCTCGCCTCAAAGGAATTTTCATTTTCCGTTAAAACATATAAGGCTTTATTGGAGAGCAGAAGTTTTTTTCCGGCACTAAGTGACAATAATTGAAAAAACCGCTCATCCTTGCGAAAAAACTTAGTGCTCCATGTATTGCTCTTTGCATCATATTTATTGACAAAATAGCTGCCGGTAGCCCATAAATCACCATCATAAGTAAGGTTGTATGGAATAGAATTTTCATCAGAAGCTGCAATATCATTCCAATCAAAATGATTGACAATCGATTGGTCCCTTTTCAGTTGGTAAATCCCTTCATTTTTTACTGAGATCCATATATTTTTTTGGTCGTCTTCCACGAGGGATTCTACAGCCAGGTCTCCGAGCGACTCGATTGGATTTAAAAAATGATTTTGATTAATCCACGTATAATTTACTACACTACTATTTAATTGCGATATCCATACATTTTCAAGCTGGTCTTTATATATCGCACGGGTACTATTAGAAAATAATACCTGGTTTTCTTCAGTATTGAAAAACAACCTCTCGAACTTTTTCTCCTCAAAGTCGAATTGCCACACTCCGGAAGCCCGGTTAGTCACCCACATATCTGCCGGACTATTTCTGCAGGCATAGGTGAATACATTGTTTGTGTGAGGAGCCAGGTAATGGCCGTTTACTTTAAGATTGATCAAATCGATCTCATAAATCCCGTAGGTAGAGATCGCCCAGGCGGTAGTGCTATCCTGCAAAACGACCTGGGAGATCTCCACGGGTTTGTTATGATCTGGAAAACCTTCTTTGCCTATGGAGTCCTTATGCACGCCCCCATCCGGTTCTAAGGAGATTATTTCTATACCTTCCTTATTTAACCAGGGACAAGAGATTATTTTTTTAACCTCCCCTCCCGGAAAAGTGTCTACAGTGAACCTCACCCCCTCGGTTACACAAATATTAAAACCCGTTTTCCTGTAAGGGTCATATTTTACTATCTGGTCTCTGGCTCTTAACCACAGGGTAGAATCATTTTCTAAATAAAAGAGAAAATACATTTCCGTTGACTGTATTTCACCCTCGATGTATAGCGGGTAGAGCGCAAAGGTGTCGACTTGGGGGTCATAGCGGGAAAGTCCAATATTGGAAGTAGTCCAAATACAACCTTTTGAATCTTCAAAAAAGCTACTTTGAATGATCTCGCCCAATTGATTGGGATTGCTGGAATATTTTTGCAACGAAGTGCCATCGTATTTAAATGCACCATTAATCGAACTGATCCATATGTATCCTGTTTTATCCATGGTAATGAAATCGTTAAACCGGCTGATTAGTCCATGGTCTTCCGTGAGCTCCCGGAATTGTGGATAAGTTTGGGCAAATAGAGGGGCACACTCGAAATAAATCAAGAGGTACAGGAAGCAGATTCCTATTTTCATGTTCATCCTTCGGGTGGTCAGTCCAACCGAAAGCTAGCATTTTGAGCAGTATTATAGCAATCAGCATTGCCAGTGTTTTGTCATATTTCAACGAAAGGAGGTTCCTGTAAAAATATTGTCCGGTGTTAATACTACATATTACCCTGAGCCCATGCCTTTGGACAAGCTTCCATCATCTGGTAGTAGGGAAGTCCTAATGGAGTGGTCGGCTCAACCACATTATCAATCAGTGGCTCCATTTTTAAGGTGAACCAACTGTCGGGGAACATGGTAATGCCACCGGTACTTTTTTGATTGGTATAGTTTTCATATGCACCCGTGATCATCACCTCTTCGCATTTGTAGTGCTTTATTAGTTCGAACTGCGTGTTATTTAAATAGGCATAGAAAGCGTTCATTTCATCCAGGCTTTTCTTCAGGAAGCTGCAAAATTCAAAGCAACAATCGGAGAGGTTCTGCTGTGTACGCGTTTGCAGATCGCAGGCATACCGGGTCAAAGACTTCTGATAGTAATTGATTTTTAATCCGTCGCTGGTCATGTAGGCAGATCCTACCTCCAGATCAATCTGTTCGTAATAGAGGGGATTCGATTTTTTAATTTCAAATACCAGGCCCCAGGCATTGCTTCCGCCGGGGTTTGATTGGTTTAAGACCTGATCCAATTCTTTCACCTGGTAGACAATTCCTCCGATATGAATCATAAGTATCTATTTTATTTATGTAATTTTCGATCGTTGTTGAAAGGTCTGCTAAAACTATTAAGCCCGGTTAAAACCGCTTCTATAACAAAAGTTAACAGCAGGTGAATACAGCTTTTTTGCGGTAATTTGCCTTATAACTTTTGTTACTATTTCAGCTAAAAGGCAATGTAAATATTTGAGGGACTCAATCCGTATATATCCTTTATGTCCCCAGATCACAGAGCTTTAGTGCCCGTACCTGCATCCCAGGGATATAACCTCAAAAGAATCGATATGCTCATGTATGCGATCCGTAAAGGAGCGCATAC
>JAGQWZ010000237.1 GCA_020436835.1 Saprospiraceae bacterium
ATCGCATTCCCATCGTCGAATTCTTCTTTTCTAATGACCTTTTCTATTGCTCCGAGGTGTTCTTCAAGATCATATTTACTATTTGGTTTGGGAGATTCACCAAAGCCGAGAAGGTCAATTAATAATAGGGAGTATGAATCTGAGATATCATCTAATCCGCTTTTCCAATAATTCAATGACCCGGTTAGGCCATGCAGCAGGATTATCTTTTTTGTCCCCTCCCCTATCCGTTCATAATTAAGGAGCATCTTGTCGGGGTCATACGGTGGTGCAAGGATTCCTTGCAGATATCCATGTACTCCTACCCCGGCAAAGACAAGGATGACTGTAATGAAAGCTATAATCAGCATTTTTTTAATGGATTTTGCTACCAATTCTTTAAGAATTTAAACCTGCTCGAAGCTTTTCTCCAATAATACTACCATCGATCGGGATTTAAGCTCATATGAATCCGAACCTGTCAATGGCTCGCCATTTACTATAAGATCATTCGGATGCAGCAAGTAGGTATCAATAATTCGATACCATTCTTTTCCCGACCGGTTTTTCGGCAATGCAAACTGCAAAGACTCCCAATAGGCATTGATCATAAAGTGGAACAAACAATCATTTACCTCATCCTTTAGCGTGTAAGCAATGCAGTGGGAATAATAACCCCAATCGGGTTCGCCTAATTTGACGCCATGCCAAAAGATATTAGGATCTCCATCTTCGGGAATTGCCCAGAATTTCTCCAGGTGGAAGATGGGATGCGCTTTCCGGAATTGAATCAGGCCCTTTACAAATTCCCGTAGCGGTTCATGCGCTGTTGTTTGACCCCAATCAAACCAGCTGATCTCATTATCCTGGCAATAGGGGTTGTTATTTCCTCGTTGGGTGCGTCTTACTTCATCGCCCATGGAGATCATAGGAGTACCTTGTGACAGGAGCAGTATGGCAATGAAGTTTTTGATCTGCCGGAATCTCATCGCCTCTATACCCGGATCATTGGTTGGGCCCTCGATACCGTAATTGCTGCTAAAATTATCATTGGAACCATCCCGGTTTTCTTCTCCGTTGGCTTCATTGTGCTTATCGTTATAGGAAACCAGATCGTTTAAGGTAAATCCATCGTGGCAGGTAATGAAATTGATACTCCGGTTAGGATCCCGAAAAGGTTTATTATAAAGATCCGGACTTCCGGCAATACTGGAAGCAAATAGTCTGACCATTCCATTATCACCTCTTAAAAATCTTCTGACATTATCCCGGTATTTCCCGTTCCACTCTGCCCATTTGTCGCCGATAAAAGAACCAACCTGGTACAGACCGGCAGAATCCCAGGCTTCAGCAATGATCTTGGTCCTGGCTAATACCGGATGAGATTCAATCTCCCAGAGAATGGGTGGGTTTTCCATAGGTCGACCATGTTCATCTCTGGACATCACGGATGCCAGGTCAAAGCGGAAACCATCCACATGCATTTCCGTTACCCATCTTTTTAGCGCGTCAATGATCAGCCTTCTAACAATGTATTGGTTGGTGTTCAGGGTGTTCCCGCAACCGCTGTAATCAGCGAAGTATTCCGGATTGTCGGCAAGAATGTAGTAAAATGAATTTTCCAGACCTTTAAAGGAAAAGACCGGGCCATTTTGATCTCCCTCTGAGGTGTGATTAAAAACCACGTCAAGGATCACCTCGATGCCGGCTTTATGAAAGGCCTTGACCATATCCCGAAATTCATCAGCTATGATCTGGGGGTCGTTGCAAAAACAATAGCTGCTGTGTGGCGCAAAGAAACCAAGCGGGCTATAGCCCCAATAATTTTTCAGAAGCGGCGAATGTACCTCGGATGCATCAAATTGAAATACCGGCATCAGTTCTACAGTAGTGATCCCCAGGTCTTTCAAATAGGGAATTTTGTCAACCAATCCGGCATAGGTACCCC
>JAGQWZ010000238.1 GCA_020436835.1 Saprospiraceae bacterium
CGATTTCTACTTGAACTGTCACTCTTTGAGGAGCAAAGCGTGGCAACAGAGAGTGACAGTTCTTCGGAAGCTCGCAGATACCTGTGCTTGTATGAAGATGTTTGGAGTTACGCAAGAGGTGTCACCTTTTGCCCTGCGGATATCTCTTCAAAAGGTGATACCTCGATTTCTACCTGGACTGTCACTCTTTGTGGAGCAAAGCGGGCAGCATAGGTGACAATTCTTTGGAAGTTCGCAGATACCCTTGTTTGTATGAAGATGTTTGGAGTTACGCAAGAGGTGATACATTTTCTCCCCAAACGCCAAATGTGCTAAAACGCCAGCACCCCAACTTTATAGCGGCTAACAACGTTTATAATTCGATGATCTTCAATATCACCTACGAAAAAAAGGAAATCACGGATGAGATCAATGATCTGGTCGGAGTGCCCTATTCTTTTATAAACCGTCTTCGGAAGGGAGGCATTGGGTCGGAAAGGATGATGGTGATTGATGCCAGTCCCCTCATCGAAGGACTTTTGCAGTATGAAGATCAGCCCAACTTCTGCAATATGGAGCTTAGACCGAAAGGTGTAATCGTCTACTTCAAGTACAGATCAGAGATCTACTCCTGGGCGATACCATTTGCCAAACTATCCCTGTATCGTTCGGCGGAAAGCTACCGGGTTTATGGTGATGCTGAATTTATGAAAGTCACCAAAGCACTGAACAGCGATGCACTTAAGCGATTTATGGATAAATTGATGGACCACCGGGCCACATATCTCCATTCTATTTCCGGACCTAATTAGCAATAGCCATAAATAGTTTGAAAATGCTATTTTAGCATGGATACACAACTTTTTTATGGTATCGTTCCTGCGTCGGCCTGAGTCACCCCTCGGAGATTTTATCGAGAGTATCTTTTACTATGAAGGGTTCAACCCCGGTCATTTGATTGACCGGTTTCTTCCGGATGGAAATGTGCAATTAATTATTGACTTATCTGAGGAGTCCAAGGGCATTTACGACAATAATACACTGGAAGAAATTCAGTCGTGTCGCAGAGCCTGGTTTTCCGGATTTCGCACAAAGCCGATCACAATCCCTTCAGGCCAGCATAGTGAAATGATGGTAATGCAATTCCGTAAGGGTCGCGCATTTCCATTCCTTAATCTTCCCCTGAATGAACTGAAGAACCTGGTTGTTGATGCAGATTTGGTGCTGGGTGCCGAAATTCTTACTATCAGAGAACAAGTACAAGAAGCACCATCAGAGGAAAAGATCAATCAATTTATTGCCGGATTCCTACAATTGTTTGCTGACAGGTTAGAAAAGAATCCTTTTACCGACTATTTTCTAGATCAAATATTAACAGTACCAAATCTAGCCACTTTAAAGGATGTGACTCAAAAAGTGGGATATTCCCAAAAACACCTTATTGATATATTTAAGAAAAATGTGGGAGTAACACCCAAAGTCTGCCTGAGAACCATACGATTTCAGAAAGTGATTGAGTTTATAGGGATGCAAAGCCAGGTGGAATGGTCTTCCGTTGCTCACAATTTTGGTTTTTACGACCAATCGCACTTCATTTCCGACTTTAAGTTTTTTTCCGGATATACCCCCAATGAATATCTTGACCTTAGAGGTGGCATTCTTAATTATCTGCCTATTTCTACCGGTTGAATGTACGGTGGTCGAAGTAAATTTTTTCCTATGCAGAGTGAATACAGAATCCCAATTTTACAGAAAAGCAGTAAAATGGACAATGTAATAATAAACCACTGGGCAGTTTGGATCTGTGCGGCCCTGAATTTAGCGCTGGGCGCTTTTTGGTATTCACCTCTTCTTTTCTTCAAAGCCTGGAAGAAAGAGAATAATTTGACGGATCAGGATCTCAGCCGGCTTAATCCGGGATTGGTTTATAGTCTGACATTTTTGTTATCTCTCCTGATTGCCTATAACCTTGCATTCTTTTTGGGTGATGAAAATGTTGACGGTACCTGGGGATTGACTGCTGGTTTTTTAAGCGGTTTTGGATGGGCTGCAGCTATATTTGTCGTGGTGGCACTGTTTGAGTTGAGGAGTTGGAGGTATATCTTAATTAATGCGGGATATATTATTTTCTATTTTTCCCTCACGGGCTGGATTATTGGATTCTGGAGATAATTAATATGGATATGAGATCACGACTTTGCCATAATTCCTATTTCCTGATCAGTTTATTGTTCGTGCTGTCTTGCCACGTTGATCGAAAAGAGGAACTGAATAAATACCTACTGGCTTATAATGTCGCTGTGGACGTTGATGAGGATGACTATGACATTTTTATCCTGGACCCGATTAAACGGACGCATAAAAATATCACCCGCGATCCAGACGTTGCCTGGACCTACTTGGCGTATGATGGTCAGATTTTTTTTATAAGTGATCGTGATACCTGCAAACGCTGCTATTATCTATATGAAATGGATGCCAGGGGTGAAAATGTCAGAAGAATCGCTGATTTTCCTCTACGTGACAGCTGGATGGGGGTACGTAATAAGGGAACGGAACTAGTCGTTAACCCTTCTTCGAAAGTTGACTCCGCCTTTTATATCATTGACCGGCACGGCAAAATTCTGAGTAAGATATATACCGGTCTACCTTACGCCAGTGACCCTTCTTTTTCGCCAGACGGTAAGCTGATTGCCTTCCGGGGTGCCCGGAAAAAATCAAAACGGGAGCAGGGGTTCAATGAGGCGCTTTATGTCATTCAATCCGACGGAACCGGGATCGAGAAGATAACCGATTATCCCGCTGCCGATACTACCGCTCCATGGTTTGCCTACAAAGCGGGCCCTCCCCGTTGGCACCCGACTGAAAATTTTATCTCGTATCAAAGTTTTCAGTCAGGTAAGTATAGTCTATACGCAGTCGATCCGGAGGATTCACGGTCCTGGAAACTAACCGGAAATGAAGTCGAGGAGGGTTGGCACGACTGGAGTCCGGATGGGCAATGGCTGGCTATTGAAGTATTCGACAGCGACCAGACACAATTTCATATTATGCTTATGAATTGGGCTAATAAAACAACTACTATTCTGACTGATTCCCTCTATCAATACCAACAGGCTCCTGTTTTTGTCAGGAAATAGGCTGAAGAAGAAAAATACAGTATCTGAGTGGTAAGCGTTTTTTTTCAGCATGCCTTGCATCTTTCAATATTCTGTTGTAGGTTTGTATTAACCAAATGGTTAAACTAAATAGATAAACTAAAAAGTTAAGATTTGGAAGTTACCACGGAGGATAAAATCATTCAGGCTGCCGAGAAGATCTTTGTTCGGGATGGATACGATGGTGCCCGCATGCAGGATATCGCCAATGAAGCTGAGATCAACAAAGCACTGCTGCATTATTATTTCCGGTCTAAAGAAAAATTGTTTCAACAGATCCTGCGACGCAAAATGCAGGCTTTTCTTCCCAAAATCCAGAAGATTGTACATACGGATTTACCGGTACTGGGCAAATTGGAAGCTATTGTTGAGGGTTATTTGCAAATGTTGTTTGCTAATCCACGATTGCCCATATTCCTTATTTACAGTGCTTACCGGGATCCTTCGATATTGGAGCACATGCCACGCGAGATATTTGATGATCTGATTAGATTTCTCCGGAAAGCGATTAAAGAGGGCGAATTGAAGAAAGTGGATCCGGAGCAGTTAGTGGTGTCAATAATGGGCATGTGTGTCTTTCCCTTTGTGGCTAGACCTATTGCCAGTCATATGTTGGGAAAAGATGAAGAGCAATACTCCATATTTCTTAAGAAAAGGAAAAAAGAAATTCTCAGGGTCCTGGAAGAACTGACCATAGATTCTGGGGGTGACAAATAGTGTGCTAAAGATCTTTTGATAGGTCACTCAGTGTCGACCAGTATATAAATAAACTCTAAAAATGTGAATAAAACCGGAATTATAAAGATCACCATCTTTCTATTGGTGAGCGCTAACGGGATGTTTGGTCAAATCGATTTGTCGTTACCGGATTGTCTCGCAAAAGTACGATCCTCTGCAGGAGCGTCTCGTCAGATTGATTTGGTTCAGCAGACGGCTGATTTAAATCAGAAAGTGGTCTCCCGAAACTACTGGCCACAGGCTTCTATAGGCGGTAAGGCGACCTGGCAATCTGACGTAACATCACTACCGATCGATATTCCCAATTTTATGGTGCCAACCGTCCCGCAGGACCAGTATGCTGCCACCCTGGATGTCAGTCAACCGATCTATGACGGAGGTGTCACCCAGGCTTTGAAACAGATAAGAACCGCAGAGTCAGATTTAAAGATTAATCAACTGGAATCTGAGATCCTTAATTCGGAAAGACAAGCCATCGACCTGTTCTTTCAAATGGCACTTCAGAAAAATATTATTGCGAATACCACATTCTTAAAAAATCAATTGCAGACTTCGCTCAAACAAGCTGAAGATCTGCTGGAAGCGGGAGTGCTGGATAAGGGTGATGTCTCGTCGATCAGAGTGAAGTTGTATGAAGCCAATCAGAAGATTATTGAAGCCACTTATCATCTTAGTACAGCAAAGAAATCACTTGCGAATATGATGCAACATCCGGATACGTTATTTACAGTTGTTGTTGGCCGGCCTTCAGACCGGGTGAAGTCCGCTGCCCTGGAAAACCGGCCAGAGATTAAAGCGATAATGGCGAGAAAAGATCTTCTCCTGGCCCAAAGCCGACTGAATGATGCAAAAGTACGACCAAGCATGGGTGCGTTTATCAATGCCGGATATGGCAGGCCCGGTTTAAATTTTCTGGCTAATTCTTTTGATTGGTTTGCTTTGGGTGGAGTAAAACTGACGCTCCCCATCGATCATTTTTACAGTAAAAAGACGGAGATGCAAAATCAGATAAATGAATTGCAGATCGAGTCTTCAAATTTATCCCGGAAAGATCTTCTACATCAATTCGAAAGACTGGAATTTCAATACCGGGATGAAATCGAGAAGCTGGAAAGCTGGATCCGAGAAGACCGGAATATTGTAGAACTGAGAGAGGGAATACAATCCATCAGTGATGCCAAATGGAAAGCAGGAATAATTACTACAACTGAATACTTAGCAACAGTAACCGATCTAAATATCGCGCAGGAAAGACTGGCTTCTCACGAGAACATTCTGACGAAAATGCAGGCACTTTTAACAAATTTATATTCTACCAAATAAATATTTACTCAAAATGAAAATCAATTTAAACTACCTCTTAATCCTCCCGGTATTTTATTTGTTTGGATGTGGCGATAAACAGGCGGCATTTGATGCCAGCGGAATCTTCGAAGCCGAGGAAGTAATTATTTCCGCTGAGGCTAACGGCCAACTGGTTGAATTACTTCTAGATGAGGGAGAAGAACTTGCTCTGAATCAGGTAGTGGGTAAAATTGATTGTACTGACATTGCCCTTCAGAAAGCTCAATTGGAGGCAACGATTGAGGCGCTGAGTTTGAAAAGAGGAGACGCGACACCGGAGATCTCGATTGTTAAACAACAAATTGAATCGCAAAATGCCCAGATCGAAACATTACGGACTCAACTACGGGTAGTCACCAGGGAGCGGGATAGAATCAAGAAACTCGTGAATCAGGAGGCTGTTCCCGTTCAGCAGCTGGATGACTTGCAGGGAAAGGTTGATGTGCTCGAAAAACAGATTGAAGCGGCAGAGAAACAGATTGTGGTGTTGCAACAACAGGCGGAATCCCAAAAGGATTTAGTGGCGATAAAGAACAGAGGAATCATGAGTGAACAAAAACCACTGAATACTAATATTGAGCGCATGGACAATCAACTGAGTAATTGTGAAGTAGTAAATCCCATGAGCGGGACAGTGCTTGCCCAATATGTGGAACAATATGAATTTGTAAATATGGGCAAACCGCTTTACAAAATTGCCAATTTGAAAGATATGGTACTCAGGGCCTATCTGACGGAAGATCAGCTCTCAGAATTAAAACTGGGTCAGGAAGTCACCATCCTTGTCGATAAAAACAGCGAAGAATATCAGCGTTACCCGGGACGCATATCATGGATTGCCGATGAAGCTGAATTTACGCCAAAAACAATTCAAACGAAAGATGAAAGAGCAAACCTCGTTTATGCGGTAAAGATCAAAGTTGAAAATGATGGATTTATCCGGGTTGGAATGTATGGAGAGGTTCAAATTTGACCGGCATGCAAAATGGAATCGAAATAGTCGGTATCAATAAGACCTTTCCGAAAACGCAGGTTAAGGCACTTGAAAATATTGACTTGAAAATTTCACCTGGTGAAATCTTTGGATTAATTGGTCCGGATGGTGCGGGTAAAACAACGCTTTTCCGGATCCTGACCACCCTGGTTCTTCCCGATTCAGGAACAGCCACTGTAGCCGGCTTTGATGTGGTAAAAGACTTCTGGGAAATCAGGAAAATTGTCGGATATATGCCGGGAAGATTTTCGCTCTATCAGGATCTTACCGTCGACGAAAATCTTCGTTTTTTTTTTTTTTTTTTTAAAA
>JAGQWZ010000239.1 GCA_020436835.1 Saprospiraceae bacterium
AGATATCCACGAGATGGGTGGCGTGCGAATGGGGAAAGATCCCAAAACATCCATGCTCAACAAATGGAATCAGATCCATTCCTGTAAAAATGTCTTTGTCACGGATGGAGCTTGCATGACCTCAGTTGGTAATCAGAACCCCTCACTAACATTTATGGCTCTCACCGCCAGAGCAGCAAATTATGCCGCGGATCAACTGATCAAAGAGGGCCGAATTCAGTAATCGGGCGCGTCTCTTTCATGAAAGACCTCTAAGAAAGTTTAAATTTTCTGGAACGTATTGTCTAACTTTGGCTTTATTATTGCGAACTCAGATCTTTAGAATATCGCTAGAAATATAGACCTATCCCCCATAGTTTACCCGTGTTGGCTTTTTAATGGACTCTCTGAATTAAAATAGTTGGACACAAAAAACTCAATTTCTAGATCCTTATGAGGCTTTTACTATCACTCTTATTTCTTGCTTTTTTTGCCCAAATCCATTTGGTGGCACAGGTGCTGCCAAAGATGCCTTCGATATTTATTCAGGAGGACCAACCTATCCTAAATGACACTGTCCTGGTGAAGGAAGCAATTATCAAACCGTTCGAATATCAGGTATATCCTGTAGAGGTCGATTCGAAATTACAGATTATCCTACCTACCACGGAAAACTTCACCATGCGCCTGGTTGATGAAAGTGGAAATGTTTTACTTTCCCATTACCAGATCTTTGGAGAGAATCAACTAAATCTTGGTCATCTTAAGGCAGCCAAGTATTTTGTAGAATTGTCCTGCCCCAAAGGAAAGGTAGTGGAGGAAATAACTAAAACCTGATCACTCAATTACAAAACCTACCGTTCTCCAATTGTCTTCGGTTTGCACAAATAAGGTGTAAACACCAGGGTTAGCACCTTCGAGATCAATGTGGTAGATGGTATGTTGAATGCTACCTAATTGATCGCCGTGTACGAGTATCCCATCTTCATTGTAAATTCTTATCTGTAGTTGCGATGGTGCTGGCAATTCCAGAAGGACATCAAACTCTCCAAGGTTTGGGTTAGGGTAGAGTTCGATGCCGATAGGATCGATACCCGGCTCGGGCAGATCCGGGAGTTGCCCTTCTTCTACCACTTGAATGATTTTTTTCACACCAGACATACATCCATCTCTCTTCGCATTCAAGAAGACTTCGTATGTACCGGTTTCGTCAAAGAGTAGCGTAGCCTGGTTCAAGTTCGATTCGATGATCTCACCTCCAGTAGTATGCCAGTAAATCTCATCGGGTATCGGCCAGGAGACCTCAAAAGCTAAGGTCGGCTTTCCCACTTCTACTACAGATGCCAGCAGGAAATTAGGGTTGAACAAGTGATCACTGTATTGTATTTGGAAATCCTGTGAACCACTACAATTCTGATCATCAAATCCGGTGACCCGGTAATGACCCGCTTTAGTGATAGTGAAGTTCGGACCAAATCCGATCAGATTGCTATTCAAATACCAATCATAACGCAAACTGGAATCTTCCATTTTTAACTCAATCGATTCGCCCAGACAATATTTTACAGTGTCGAATTCCGGCAGCTCAAGGTGTACCGGATCCGGATTAACCAGCTCGATCAGAAGGCTTGACCGGCACACAGATGATTGTTCGGCGATCACCTCGTAGGTTCCGGCAGCCAGTCTCCCTTGCTCAGGTCCGGATCCTCCGTTGCTCCAGGTCCAGTGGAGCTCCGCATTTGGCTGGGCCGTGGTCATCGCGATATACCCATCCTCGGCTCCGAAACAAGAAGGATCTAATTTGTGCTGCACGATGATACCAGGATTTGGATCAAGTGGTTCCAGCGTGACCGAAATAGAGTCCAGACATTGGCCATTGAAACCTTCGATCCAGAATGTGTGATGCCCTGCTTCCAATCCATCTATTCTGGTTGATCCTGTCCAACTTTGCCCTTGGTCCATACTGATCCGGTCCAGGCCCGGTCCCGAAAGATTTACGGAGCCATCCTTCGATGTACAGTGCTCCGGTGTATTGGTAACATCAATACTTATTACAAGACTATCGACTTCTCTGATATCAAATATACCCTGTGGGATCACACAATCAGCATCAATTCGAAGTAAGATCTCGTAGGATCCGGGGGATACCTCGAAGATCTGGTTGCTGGAATACCAATGTCTGCCACCATCAACGCTGAATTCATATTCAGGATCCCTGGGTATAATCTCGATTCGACCCAGATCTTTTCCACAATAAGCATTGGAGGTTGTGACTTGAAGAGGATTCTCCGGAAGATCGGGACCCAGGTCAATTTCCCCCAGGTACTTGGCACATTCGGATCCTACTTTTCTTCCGTATATAGAATAACTTCCAACCTCCAGGCCACCAATCGAATCCGGATGCCAGGGACCCTCTTCAAATAAGGCAATTTCCATTCCCGGTTGGTTTACTCTAATCGATCCATCAGAAGATGCACAAGACGCCGGTGGTTGAGCCGAAATATCCAGCTCAAATTCATTCTCCAGAGAAACGGCAGCACTCCGTGCTACACAATTGCTTGAAGGATCTCGTACGACCGGGTAATAAACACCGGAGGGGAGGCCCGGAAAAACAGGATTGCTCTGAAAATTAAATCCATCTATGCTGAATTCCAATGTATCAGATGCCAAGCTATCAATCGAAATGACAAGGATGCCTTCCTGTGAGCAAAAGTCAAATTCGGAATGTACAGATGGAGGGTTTCCGGAAAAGAATGCGCAATCGAAATCATCAATGTAAATCGAGTCGATTTTAAAACAACCCTGCTGATCTACGACACTAACATAGTAGGTTTGATCACCATGAAGGCTATCAATCCAGAAACCCTCTTGGCCCGAAGACCAGGTGACGATATATGGAGCCAGCCCCCCGGAGACTTTGATCTCGGCAAATCCGTCATCGTTACCGGCACCGGATTCGGACTGTCCCGTCAACAATAACTGCAGACCTGGTCTGCTTTCCAAAGTAAACTGGAATGCTGAAACGCATCCATTCAACTGGTTTATCTGTATAGAGTGTGTACCAGGGGGAAGAGAAGTACTGAATGATGTCTCCCCATTCGACCAGAGAACTTCAGCGACCATCAATCCCTGCGTATCGATCGATACCTGCGTTGAGGAGCTGTCACAATCGACGTGTTTAATCAGGATGGAAGAATCCAGAGTGGGACAAAGCCATCCTATGCACTGACAGTCTTCATCATATAGATCATTAAAGGTGGCAGGGTCTCCATCATCGCAAGATTGACCGCTGAGCGAACATCGTACATCGATCACAAATGAATCGCGGACTTCGCATCCATGGAGATCGGTCACCGTTAATAGATAAATTCCTGTGTCCAGGTCACTCCGGTTCTGAGACATGAAGCCATCATGCCAGATGAAGGCATAAGGACTCGTGCCGCCCGTTACCTTTAGTTCGATTATTCCGTCATCTGTACCAAATCCTGAAGCAGGTTGGATTTCGGCACTTAGTACGAGAGGCTCCGGTTGCCGGACCTGATAGATCATTTCCGTGTAGCATCCATTTGCATCCGAAACGGTAAGGCCATAAATTCCCGGTATTAAATCAGTAATCGAATCTGTTTGGCTGCCTGTACTCCATGCGAATTGATAGGGTTCGACCCCACCATGTGGGAATACCCTGATCTTTCCGTCAGCCATTCCATTGCAAGAGATTGCCTGGATGGAGGCCTCCAATACGATTTCAGGACAGGGGATCCCGGTACACTCGCAGTTGCCATTTTCCCGATCGTCGTAAGTCGAGGCGTCCAGATCATCACAGGCGGTGCCAACCGGTAAACAGCCGGTGAAGAGGCTCACGGAATCTATACCGATACATCCACGGACATCAGTCACTGTGACCGAATAGATGGCACCATCTCCTGCCAGAGAAGAAATATCTTCAGAGGTGGCCCCGTTTGACCATTGATAATGAAATGGCTTGGAACCACCGGAGACCGTCAGATCAATAGATCCATCACCAGCTCCATCGGATGATTCATCGACTGCATCAAACGTTAGAGATAAAAGATCTGGCTCGACAATATTAAAATTTCTGGTCACCCTGCAGAGGTTCCCGTCTGTGATCGTTACACTATAGTTACCGGGGCCTAAATCATTGATAGAAAGCGAAGTATCCCCGGTAGACCAAACGATACTATAGGGATTAGCACCGTTGAAAATCGTGATATGAGCACTCCCGTCAGCCGCACCATAACAAGAAGGATCTATAGCCAGTAGATTGATATTGAGATCACATGGAATTCCGATGCAGTCGCAATTTCCATTTTCGGAATCAGCGTAGGTATCAGGGTCATTATCATCGCATGGGACACCGGCAGGATAACAGCCCGTTTGCAGGATCGTCTGATCGACCTTTATACAACCTTTGGTATCGGTGATGGTAACACTGTATTGTAAACCCCCACCGGTCAGGTTTGAAAGATCTTCAAAATTGGAGCCGGTATTCCATTCATAGGAAAATGGAGGAGATCCTCCGGACACCGTCAGCTCGATCGAGCCATCCATGGCACCGGGGAATGATTCTTCCGTACCAATAATACTGGTGATAATCTCGGCCGATTCCTCTATCGTAAATTCACTAAATGACTGGCAACCAAGATCATCTGTGACAGTCACTCCGTGAACTCCCGGGATAAGCCCGGAGATAGACAATCCGGAACCCCCGTTCGACCAATTCACACTGTACGGTGCAGTGCCACCGGCAGGTTCAAGGGTAGCCCATCCATTAGCCAAACCATAGCAAATCTCATCGGAGTAATTTAAGTTGTTTTCAATAGATGGGCAGGCGTTGTCATCTACATATACGGCGCCCGTCTTATTACAAAAAAACGCATCAGTAACGGTCACGAAGTACATCTGACCACCACCTATGTTGGTAAGATCTTCGGTGACACTGCCGTTGCTCCATAGAAATGTGAAGCCCGGATATCCATAATTGGACGCACCCCCGCCCGGAGTTAGATCAATCGCCCCATCCATTGCTCCTGGAGTGGATTCCGGAGTTACGCTAAAGACCAGGGAAATGCTATCCGGTTGCCAAATGGTAAAATCACTCACGCAGACCTGACCAATGCCATCAATAAGTGTTAGAGAATATGCACCTGCGTTGAGGTTTTCTATGATGGATGTGGTATCTCCGGTACTCCATAAGTAGGAGTATGGAGGATTTGCTCCACTTGGAGTTGCTACCGCCGACCCATCTTCGTCACCATAGCAGGTGACATCCGTCCAGGAAACCAGATAAGGATCGCAATCTAAAATGACCGAAGATTGTATTTCACCCCAGTTCCATTGAAAGGCTTCCCCTTTGATAAGATTTTTACTCGGGATGTGAGATAGTGGTGACCTTTCCGCCGGAAGCCAAAATTCATCCGCTCCAACCGTCTGATTGGGATTCAGGGCATAAAACAATGCCACAGATACGCTGAGAATAATCAGGACAACGAGTGACTTCAAAGCCTTGGAGTGTTTTGGAGATAGTATTATATCTCATTATGGTCTTGAAGTCAATATACAATTATTTCCTGTTTTAACAACAAACTTGGACTAGAATTTGAAGGCAATGCATCTACACTGGAACAATGTACATCCGGAAAAAAGATTCAGGTCCATTTACCGTTATATCGGTTATCTATTCATCGTGACCAGACGTTCCTTTCCCTCATGATTCATACGCAGTACCATCGACGAAGCTGCCAGGTCTACAACCTGGATCACAATCGTATCAATTCGGGGGACTGCCACATAAAGTTCGATGAGATCCTTTGACAGATCAAATTTACCGGATAGTGAATCCCGTTGCGTATGACGGTATTTGAAATTGTCTTCACTGATAGTCAAATGCACATTGCTTAAATCAAGATCGAGGGTATCTCCTTCCTCAATGACAGATCTTGCCTTCCATTCTCCCTGGATGGCTTCTTCCGACAGGGACTGACAACTTAGCAGGAAAGTAGTGCACAATAACGTAAAGATGCTTCTAACCATGGAGAAAAGGTGCTATGGCGATAAAAACCAGACAGCCGGAGATAAATCCCAGGAATGCCAGCCAGGAAATATTTTTGAAATACCAAATGAAATCAATCCTTTCCATTCCCATGGCAGCGACCCCCGCAGCACTCCCGATGATCAACATACTTCCTCCGGTACCGGCTGAGAAGGCGATAAAATGCCAAAGTTCAGAATCCATGGGTTCACTGTACATACCCATAGTAGCTGCTACCAGGGGAACATTGTCAATGATGGCGGATAGAAATCCGATAATAATAATTACAATATTCTGATTAGGAACCAATTCATCCAGCCCCTCCGCCAGGTATCGCAAGAGTCCGACAGGATGACCGTCATGACCGGTTACGGCCACGGATTCCAGTGCAGCTACCGCGACCAGGATACCGAGAAAGAAAAGTATGCTGCTTAGTTCGATACGGGACAAGGCTGTATGAGCGCTATAGAGATGTTTGCGTTCCTCTGTAAAATCCTCTTCAGGATGAATATACTCTGAGATCAGCCAAACCGTACCCAGTGCCAACATCATCCCAACATAAGGGGGAAGATGCGTGATCGATTTAAAAATCGGAACGAAAATCAGGCCACCGACCCCGGCAAATAGCATTACCCGGCTACTCAACAGTCCGTCCTCTTTTTCCCGTTTTGTGCTTTTAGCATCGCTACTTGCCGTTATATTACCTTTAAATACTTTCATAGAGGAAAGTACCGCAACAGGTACTACAAGGCAGACAATGGAAGGAAGCACCAGATTTTCTATAAGACCGGCCGTCGAAACCTTTTTACCGATCCACAACATGGTGGTGGTCACATCCCCGATGGGTGACCATGCGCCTCCTGCATTGGCACCAACGACAGCAACGCAAACAAACCAAAGTCGCTCGGTCTTGTCGGGAATCAGTCGCCGTAGCAGGGAGACTAAAACGATGGTTGATGCGAGATTGTCCAAGGTGGCGGAAAGGAAAAAAGACAACACAGCCAATAGCCAAAGTATCTTTCTCTTGCTCGTCGTTTCTATTTTGTTGGTTATCACGGCAAAGCCCCGGTGGAGGTCAATCAGCTCTACAATAGTCATCGCGCCGATGAGGAAGAAGAGAATCTCGGCAATTTTGCCAATGTGGTGGAGCAACACTTCTTCCATGTGGCTTAGTTCATGGTCCGGACCAACTAAATCCAAATGCCCCAATGATGCAAACGCCCATAAAAGTGCACCCATAATCAGGGCTGGAACTGTTTTATCCAACTTCAATGGGTGCTCAAGAACAATGGTCACATATCCGAGGACAAAAACAACGATTAGTAAGGTAAACATGAAGTACAGGTTAGAGTTAGCTGAAATTGTTCGCCTCAATATAAAAAATTACTTCGCACAGTCTCGGTGGTACTGGTAAAAATCATATTAGAATGATTTTCACTTAAAGAGAGCTATTAATTTTGCCTTACCTTTGCACCTCTAAAATGCATTTTGAGTATGGTCAGAGTAGGAAATGTGGAACTGGGTGATTTCCCTTTACTATTGGCTCCCATGGAAGACGTCAGTGACCCTCCGTTTCGCTTCTTGTGCAAAGAAAAAGGATGTGACCTTATGTTTACCGAATTCATCTCTGTGGAGGGGCTCATCAGAGATGCCGATAAGAGTGTACAGAAGCTGGATATTTATGAAAGGGAAAGGCCGATCGGTATTCAGATTTTTGGAGCGGAACTCGAATCAATGAAGAAGGCAGCCGTGATCGTGGAAGAGGCCAAACCTGAGATTCTTGATATTAACTTTGGATGTCCGGTTAAAAAAGTGGTGTGCAAGATGGCTGGAGCAGGTATCCTGCAAGACATAGATAAAATGGTTGAGCTTACCGATGCCATTGTAAAGAGCACCAACTTACCGGTCACAGTCAAAACGAGACTGGGATGGGATGAGCATAGTATGAAGATCGAAGAGGTGGCGGAAAGACTGCAGGATGTCGGAATAAAGGCTCTGTCTATTCATGGACGCACAAGAAGACAAATGTACAAGGGTGAGGCAGACTGGACGCTCATCGGCAAAATCAAGGATAATCCCCGGATTCAAATTCCAATCTTCGGAAATGGAGACATTGATAGTCCGGAGAAAGCAGTAGAGTACCGGGAAAGATATGGAGTTGATGGAATCATGATCGGCCGGGCCAGCATTGGAAATCCATGGATTTTCGAGCAGATAAAATATTTTCTAAAGCATGGACTGATCCTGGATCCTCCCTCAATCTCTGAGCGAGTTGAAGTGGTTAAAAGACATCTCGGACATTCTATAGAGTGGAAGGGAGAGACCCTGGGCGTGCTGGAGATGAGAAGGCATTACACCAACTACTTCAAGGGACTTCCCCATATCAAACCATTTCGCACCCGATTGGTAACAGAGGCTGAACCGGAAGTGCTGTTTGAAATATTGGATGAGATAGCTGATGTTTTTACTGAAATTGCAGCTTAAAGCCAGTCATGATATTTGCGATCACAGAAGAGGAACAGGAGATCTTTAGAATTATTCAAAAAGCTGCACTCAATCTGCAGTCTCCCACTTATGTGATTGGTGGTTATGTACGAGACCGTTTACTGGCCAGGGAAACAAAAGACCTCGATATCGTTTGCATCGGTGACGGGATAAACCTGGCATATGAGGTAGCCGGATTCCTCCGTCCCATCCCCAGGGTCACAGTATATAAGCGATTTGGTACCGCCATGCTGAGGCATCGTGACCGTGAGATTGAGTTTGTTGGAGCCCGAAAAGAATCTTATCGATCCGATAGTCGCAAACCCTTTGTTGAAACCGGAAGTCTGGAAGATGATCAGAATCGACGGGATTTTACGATCAATGCGTTGGCAGTCAGCCTGAACCAGGAAGATTATGGCCAGATCATAGATCCTTTCAATGGACTCATGGACCTCGAGCATAAAATCATCAAAACTCCCCTTGAACCGGGACGTACATTTTCGGATGACCCTTTAAGGATGCTCCGGGCCATTCGATTTGCCGCGCAACTCGATTTTCAGATATCCCAGGATACCCTATCCGCGATCTCTAAATATCGAAACAGGATAGATATTGTATCCCAGGAAAGGATCACAATTGAGCTAAATAAAATACTTGAATGTCACCAACCTTCGCGTGGATTTCGATTGCTTTTTCAAACAGGATTGCTTTATAAGATATTCCCTGAATTGGCTGCACTCGAAGGGGTGGATATTATCAATGGCATTGGCCATAAAGACAATTTCTACCACACGTTGCAAGTAGTCGATAATGTGGCTGCAGTTTCCCACAATTTATGGCTCCGTTGGGCTGCATTATTGCACGATATCGCCAAACCTCCAACCAAACGGTTTGATGAAAAGTCAGGTTGGACTTTTCATGGCCATGAAGCGTTGGGGGCTGCCATGATTCCCAGGCTATTTCGCAAGTTGAAATTGCCCCTGGATCATAAGATGAAGTACGTCCAGAACCTGGTCCGGTTACATCTGCGCCCCATCAGTTTAACCAATGAGAATATTACAGACTCTGCCATCCGTCGTTTGCTTTTTGAAGCCGGAGACGATATTGAAGATTTGATGATCCTGTGCCGGGCTGATATCACCTCGAAGAACCCAAATAAGGTTCAGCGATACCTATCAAACTATGAGATGGTACGCAAGAGTCTAAAGGAGATCGAAGAAAAAGACCGGATCAGGAATTGGCAGCCACCAATTACCGGTGAAATCATCATGGAGACGTTCCAGATTCCACCTTCCCGGGAGGTGGGTGTGCTGAAAACTGCAATCCGCGAGGCGATTCTCGATGGGCAGATCCCCAATGAATATGATGACGCATATGATTACATGTTGGAAAAGGGTAGGGAAATGGGTCTTGAGAAGAAATAACCCTGATTATTTCGCGGATATTACGTACTGGTAGATCAGGCCGGACACCTTGGCCATCGTCCTGGTTCCCAGATCAAAATCAGTCAAATCTTTAGAAAGCAGCACCAATACATATTTGCGGTCATCTGGAAGAAAGACTATGCCACTGTCATGATGGATCGCGGTGATGCTGCCTGTTTTATGGGCTACTTTAACCTCTTCCGGAAGCTCCGCCGGAATAATGTCATTAAATTGCTGGTCTAGCAGGATATCGATCATCCGCTGGTTCGCCCCGGAACTGACCAGATCGCCGGATGCAAGTTGCTCATAGATACGCATTAAATCACGTGCTGTAGTTGTATTACTTAACCCCAGGTTATAAGCCTTATTATCTTCAACACCGCGTAAGATTTCGATCTTGGATGCTCCCAGTTCCCGCATTGTCTGAGTAACTTTTTTGGCATCGATCAGATCAATGATAATATTGGTTGCCAGATTACTACTGCGAATGATCATCCGGTAGATCAGATCACCAATAGTCGTCTTACTTCCAATCAAATTGTATAATTGGCCTTCACTGTCATCCTCCCGTGATAAACTATATGTACTACTGTCTACTATACTATAGAATTCATTGGTTACGATCAACGAGTCATCGAGATTAAAGTGACCCTGTTGTGCTTGTTTAAATACTTCAATCATTACCGGAGTCTTCATGGTGCTTGCGGCATGAAATACGGTGTCGGCGTTCAGCAATAATGAGTCCCCGTTATCAAGATTTTTCCAGGCCAAGGCAAAAGTTCCCTTTCCCTCAGCAAACAGATCGCCAATTTGTTCTTCGAGATTTTGCCTGCTGCTACCAGAGTTGCAGGAGATGATGACCGAATAGAGCAACAAATGCAGAAATGGTCGAAGTCCTCCCATGGATTCTAATCAAAAAGGCCTTCGTATCCTTCCGAGCTGTCTCCGGAACGTTCTATCTTTTCTCTGGATTTACGGGGAGCGTTTAGATCCAGAGTTTCATCTTTTCTTTTGCCTTCACCAAGCAGCATGAGCGTGCTTTCTTTTTCCCACTTCTCCAACATCTTTAGTCCTTCCTCTTCAAAAACCCCGTTTTGCAGATCAACCGAGTCCATAAAACTGCTCGACATTTCCATAAATCGTTCCATTTCTCCTACTTTATTCGCCAGGTCATCGGCAATCGATTCAAGTGCTGCATCGAACATTTCCCGTTTACTTCCACTGCCAGAGATAATATCCATTGCATTTTTCATGGCACTGTGAGAAGCCCGGATCGCTTTACGTTCCTGTTCCTTGAGCTTTACCTGATCCTTGGTATCTTCCAGGAGGATTTCCGAGTTTTTGTACATCTTGTCCAGCACCCGGTATAAAACCGTCATCTTGTTATGTAACTCGCTGTATTTTTCATTAGATTCCTTTAGTCTGGCGGCCTTGCGTGACGAAAGCAGCATGTGTTTCTCGTTACCCTGTTCCTGGGCCTTTTTAGCAATCAGGAGATTTTGATGGATTTCCTTCTCATTTTCCTCCATCAACGTCTTGATTTTGCGCATTTGACCACGCAGGTTGCCGATCTGCTTGCTCATCTTACCGAGACTATCTTCGAGATCCTCCACATAGTTCTTCAAAATACCTATGGGGTCGATAGTCACAAATAGACCAGTCACCCAACGCATGATACTTTTGTACATGTACCAAACGAGGTTACGCATCCTTGGATCCAAAACCATATATATAATGGCACCTAACACCAGCAAGATCAATGAAAGGTATAGTACATTAGAGGCAAGAGCAATCAGAGCGGGAGCAAAATAGACCAGTCCCGCTACGGCGGCGCCAATAAATAGGATGCCGGTGATTCCTTCCGGTCTTTTCCAGAATGATTTGGGTTTACTGGGAGGAACTGCATTAAAGTTTGTCATCTTAATCCGCTTTAGTTCTTACAGGACAGTATTCAACGTGTCCAAATCTTTTTCAATCTCTTTAACAAAACTTTGAAAAGTAGTTTCAAACTTATCTTTGGTTTCGTGAATCTTTTCCTCGGCGGCAGCTATTTCACTATCCGCTTTGTCCAGTCGATCCTGCAATTTGTTGATTTCTGCTTCGATATCCTGGATCTTCTGTTTATATGCCTGGATTTTGTTGGCCAGGGTTGACTTCTCGTTCCTTTTGCCATCTACCCTTTGGGTCATTTGTTTCTGCAATGCCGCATCAAACTGACTTTTCTCTTTCAGAAGTACCTGGCGGTAATGTTCAGCGGAAGAAATGAGTTTCTCCTTTGTGAGACCAACCGTGGTTCCGGTAGTGAAAGCAGATCGTATAGCTGTATGTTGATCCATGTTCATGCTCATGAGTCCTTTCAGCGCCTGTTTAAACTCCAAATAATCAAATCCGGGTAAATTATTCTCCTCTATAGCTTTGAGTAAAAAGGCAACTGACTTCTTATCCAGTTTATCTACATCCGCAAACATTTCAGCTATGCTTCTTGCCATTCTTGAATTACATCTTTCTTTAGTAAAGTCCAAATATAGCAATTTCAACCGCCGGCACTCCAAATTAATTCATCATGGTACGCAGTCATCGACCAAGATTACTAATTAATCTATATATTTGACATATTTGATAAATTCATCATATATAGTTAATAGATCTGAATGATTGATACGAAGACCAAGAACGTGGGAGATAGTACCATTGCATGCCCTTCCTGTGGCCATCATTTTGATGTGGAAGAAGCGATTGAAAAGAAAGCAGAACAGCGTCTGAGGGAAGAATTTAACCAGCGCTTTCTCCATTTGAAAAGGAATCTTGATGAAGAAAAACGGCTCCTCGATCGTGAACGGATAGAGGTTAAACAGCTTTCTAATAAAACCTGGGAGATCATTCAGGAGGAGTTGAAAAAGGAACGAATTCGATTGGCTGATCAAATGAAACTGGAAGCGCAGAAACAGTGGAAGTCAGAGTTGGAAGGAATGAGGCAGGCTCTGGAAGCCAAAGAGAAGGAAAACCTTAGTCTTCAGAAAAAAGAACTCGGATTGCTGGCAGAACGTCAAAAATTAGAGAATGAGAGAGAATCCTTGCGAATAAAACTAGAACGTGACTTTCTCACCCGTCAACAAGATATGGAAAAGACTATTCGCAATCAATTTCGGGATCAGCAGAATTTTCTCAGACTTGAGTATGAAAAGAAACTCGAAGATCAGAAGAACCTGATCAATGAAATGAACCGGAAGATGGAGCAGGGCAGTATGAAGTTGCAGGGTGAAGTCCAGGAAATCGCCATCGAGAGCTTCTTAAAGGAGAAATTTCAAACCGATGTGGTGACGGAGATTAAGTCAGGCGCTCGCGGAGCCGATTGTATCCTGACCATCCGGGAGAAATCGGATGGACCGGAAATGGGAAAGATCTATTTTGAAAGTAAGCGGACAAAGCATTTTCAGAATTCCTGGATTGAAAAATTTAAGGGAGATATGCGACAGAAGAAAGCAGATCTGGGGATTCTGGTCACTCAGGTGATGCCGTCTGATATGGAGCATATGGGCGAAAAAGACGGAGTTTGGATGTGCACATTCGAAGAGATGCAGGTACTGGTCCCGATCCTGCGGGATTCGGTTATTTCAGTGGCCAAGGCGGCGGAGCAGAGTAATAATCAGGATACTAAAATGGCGATGCTGTATGAGTATCTGATCAGCAATGAATTCAGAATGCAAATGGAAGCGATCGTGGAGGGATTTACCCAATTAAAAGAGGAATTAGACCGTGAGAAAAGGGCCATGCATTCCATTTGGAAACGGCGGGAAAAACAAATTGAGAAGGTGTTATTGAATACGAATCATCTCTATGGATCTATCAGGGGTATTGCCGGTAATGAAATCAAGACAATAAAATCCCTGGAAATAGAATGAAAAGGTCTTTGCTCTTTATAGTTTCATGGGTGCTACTGGTGGACCTTTCGGGTCAATCTTTTGATTCCTCCGTCGAACAAGCTGACCAGATGTTGAGGTCCGCCTTGGACAGTTTGCATTTGCCTGGCATTTCTGTCAGCATCTATGCTAATGGAAGAATTTGGTCGAAAGGGTTTGGCTATAGTGACCTGGAGAGTAAGGCTCCCGTTATCGCCGGATTTTCCCGTTTTCGGATTGGAAGTATCTCCAAGACACTAACTGCAGCTGCACTGGCGAAACTCTATGAGGAAGGAAACCTTGATCCCGAAGCAGAGCTGGATTCGTATTATCCGGATTTTCCGGAGAAGGACTATCCAATCACCATTAAGCAGATTGCAGGTCATCTTGCGGGAATCCGGCACTACCAGGGAAACGAGTTTTTGAACACCAAACGATATAAAAACGTCTTCCATGGTATCGAAATATTCAAGGATTCACCCTTATTATTTGAACCGGGTGAGAAATATAGTTATTCATCGTATGGATATAATCTGTTAAGTGCCGTTATTGAAAATATCACCGGCCGGCCATACCTTGAGTTTATGAGAGACTCCATCTTTCAACCGCTGGATATGATATCCACTTGTGCTGACTACCCGGAAGCAATCATTCCCGGCAGAGTGAGATTTTATGAGAAAAAAGGTGGGGAATTCAGCAATAGCCCTTTTGTGGACAATAGCTATAAATGGGCCGGTGGAGGTTTTTTATCGACATCGATGGATATACTTCGATTTGCCCGCGTTCATCTGGATCATGCGTTTACTTCAAAAGCGACCTGGGAATATTTTACCACTTCACAGAAAACAAACGATGGTCAGTTGACAGGATATGGAATGGGTTGGCGAACCACAGATGATATGTTTGGCCGGCAATGGATAGGTCATAGTGGTGGTTCGGTGGGAGGAACCAGCATGCTATGTATTTATCCCGAATAGAGGGTAATCGTAGTTTTACTGACCAATATCTCCCAGGCAAATATTGGCAATCTCACTGCGGAAATTGCCAATATTTTCATAAACATTAAGTGATGGAATTTTTTCCGGTCAGGACTTCTTGGCCGGTCCTTTCTTTTTGCTTTTCTTTTTCTTCTGCCCAGCATCAGCGTCGTTTGACTGCTCGACTTTATGTGGCCGGTTATTTCCGTAAGATCCTCGAATGATTTTACCTCTTTTTGTTCTTTTATCTCCTTTACCCATAAGTTTATCCTTTATACTTCTTTGATTGATTAAATAATTAAACTCCAAATATAAAAGAATTCAAAAAGAGACGATTCATCCATGTGAAGGCTCGAATGTGGAAGCTATAGTTCTTCATTAAAAGCGGCCTCAACTTCATCCATGGTAAATTTACAATCCAAACTAGCCATCAGGAATTCATCATCGCCATGAACGACCACCAATAAATTACGGATATAACTTTTGTCTTCGCGAACATAGACTTCTATTTTTTGCAGACCATCCCGAACAAGAGCCAACGATTCGTAACCGTCGTGAGAAATCTCTCTTACCAGACGATCAATCTCTCTACGGGTCACCGGATGTTCTCCATCAGATAATAATATTCTAGCCCTTTTTGATTTCCTTACCAGATTTTTGGTGGCTGGTTCTTCGATAAACCAACTGCCCATTCTGATGAGCGAATTACCGATATTAAATTTTAACATATTATCGGCAAGGCCATGACTGTAGTAGAAATCATCAATAGCATCGGATTGGGAGAAAATGGAAAGGGGTATCAATGCGATAAGAACAATCGTAATAAGTGTTTTCATAGTGAATAATAAAATAGGGTTTACAATAAATTATTTGGCCGGAAGAAGAGGAAAAGCACTAATGCTCTTCCAGTTTCTCCAAATGTTTAACTCCTGGCACATCAATACTCTTACTGAGCTTACCAATTGTCTTCAGGTTGAGCACCCCGGTGAGATCCATCAGTACAAAGTCATCGGAACCTCCCACCAGCAAGACCAGCTGATTAATTATATCCGGAGTTTTACCTTCTCTGACCATAAACCGGACATTTTCACCTCCATCTCTTACAGTAAGCAATTCCTCAAATCCATTGTTGGATATCTTGGAAAATGCCTCATTATAGAGCTTGGTGCCATCACCCTTGTCTTTAGCCAGTATTCTCAGACCGGTTATTCCTTTTATCAAATCCATTACTTCCTGACTTTCAGGATCTTCTGTATCGATACGGGCCAACATCTGAAACATTTTTGGACTGATATTGACTACGGTAAAAGCAGTGTCGTTTTGATGTTGGCTAAAGAACTGATCCAAGGCACTTTGTCCATTGAGATTAATTCCTGCCAGAGCTAGAAAAAATATCAATAAAAGATTTCTAGATTTCATGATTATTAATTTAAAAATGTATTGTTTGTGATTTAATTAGTATTTATTATTTCATCTAAAGGCTGCATTTTCTCCAGCGACTGTGCCGTGGTAGTCATCCCTTTATTCATTTTACTCGACATATAAAAAAGAGCTTGTTTGACTTCCGCCAATGCTTCTTCCGGTGTCTGATAAGTATCCTGATAGGCATATTGATCAGGAGCCGGTTTATTAAGCTGTTTATTGACTAAAAACATCAGAACAAAGATCGCCACCGATGCTGCGATGTTTATCGCCCATCTCAAGTTGATTATTTTTCCACCCTTCTGATCCTGGGTAGGTTCCACTATTTCACGCTCCATTTGGATGTGTTTTTCCTCATCGAAGAATGCGAATAAGGGAATATAGGGTACGAACTCTTCCGCGACCTGACTGGAAGCAAAATAAGACCGCAAATCTTTTTCTTCCTCCAGGCTGGTTTCTCCTTCCCAGTATTTTTCGAGTAATGCTCTGATTTTATTTTCTTCCATAATCGGATGATTTTAAAATTTCTTTTTTTAGAAATAGTCTTGCCCGGTGTACATTTACTTTAACCTGGCTCAGGGGGATCTCCAGTAGATCGGCAATTTCCTGGTAGGTATACCCCTCGATATCCCTCAGTTGAATTATACTCTTTTGTTTTTCCGGCAGTAGATCCATGATTTTACGTATGTGATTCATCAGGTCCTTACTACTTGTTGCCTGTTCCGGAGAGGCACTGTCTTCAACGACATCAAATCCGTCCGGTATTTCTCCCAGTTTTCTATGTTTGCTTCGTGTCCGGTCGATTGACAGGTTTCGGGTCATCGTCATGCACATGGCTTCAATACTTGACCAATTGTTCCATTCCTCTCTCTTATCCCACACTTTTATCATGATTTCCTGTACTACATCCTCTGCTTCCTGCGGACTGTGCACAATTCTCAGTGAGAAGCGATAGAGCTTATCTTTAAGGGGTAAAACTTCGTTGGTGAACGTTTGTAAACTCATTACACTGGCAAGACGTTTATAGATCAGATAATGTTACATTCGTTCTTTAGATTTCTGTAATATCGCATGCGACGTAGATTTTTGCATATCAAGCGGATAGACAAGATGCTGCTGGCGGAGTTCATACCTCCCTTCATTACTGCTTTTCTGATTGCGATGTTTGTCCTGATGATGCAGTTTCTGTGGCTCTACATTGACGATATTGCAGGAAAGGGAATCGGATTGTTTGTCCTGGCCGAAATGATCTACTATATGGCTTTGTCCCTCATCCCGATGGCGCTTCCTATCGCCATTCTCCTGGCCAGCGTGATGGTCTATGGAAATCTGGCCGAAAAGTATGAATTGCCAAGCTTAAAGACAGCCGGAATACCTCTGATGCGGGTTATGCGGTCTTCGATGGTTTTTGCTGCACTGGTTGCTTTGAGCTCCTTTTTGTGTTCCAATTATGTCATTCCATATGCTAATCTGAAGTTTCGATCTCGGTTATATGATATCAAGAAACAGAAACCTGCCCTGTACCTCGAAAGTGGCGTTTTTAATGATGATTTTCAGGGCACCGCCATCAGAATCGGAAGAAAACAGGCGGATAATCGAACGATCGAAGATATAATGATTGATGACGACCTGAAAAACCAGCGTAATGAGTTCAGTGTGATTCGTGCCCGAAAAGGAGAGATGTTCGTTACTCCCGATGACCGGTATTTCATTATGAAATTGGAAGATGGACATCAATATCAAAAGGCAGAGCCAACCAGCATCCGCAGTAAATTCCCCTTTGTACGCACGAAGTTCGGCGAGTGGTCAAAGACCTTTGACCTGGGTGAGTTCGATCTGAGCCGGACTGATGAAAATCTCTTTAAGTCTTATCACGCTATGTTAAGCACCAAGCAGTTGGCCGATGGAATTGATACAATCTCCCAACGTATAGATCAGATGGCGACTGACCTTCGTACCGACGTATGGAAGAAGATGGAGTATTATAATTATAATCCCCAACTAGATTCGGTCAACCTCCGTCGCATCAGTACACAGGCGGACAAATTAGCCGGTGAATCAGGTTTTGAAAAAGACACCGTCACTCGGCAATTTGATCCGGATGAAGGGAAGGACAGTACGGCCGTCTCACCTGCATCTGGTTTATTAGTTCAAAAAAGCAGGCCTGTGGTCAGTCCGATCCGGGATGTGGTGATTGCACAACCACATCTGGACCAGCTCGACACTGCTGAAAGCGTATTAAGTACCTTCAGTACGGAAAAACAAGTTCTCTACATAGATAATGCCCGAAATCTATTGCGTAGCAGCAAGAATATTCACTATGAATTCCGGCAGAAGGTAAAGAACGAGGTCGAGAGGGAACAGCGATACGTTTACCAGTTGCATTCCAAATACGGATTTGCTGTCGTGTGTTTTATATTTTTATTTATCGGTGCACCAATGGGAGCCATTGTACGGAAAGGTGGTTTTGGATATCCTCTGCTCGTTGCGATCTTCTTTTTTATGTTTTTTGTCGTGCTTACCAAATTGTTTGAAAAGCTGTCGCGAAGTGGCACCATTGACGCCATGATTGCCGCCTGGCTACCTTGTCTTATTTTGTTTCCGCTGGGATTATTTCTTACCGTAAAGGCCATGAATGACAGCAAAGTATTAAATACGGACCGGTTAGTAATCTGGTTTACCAGGCGATTTCAAAAAGAAGCTAATCCGACATAGAGTCCCAGGGAGATTCCCAGACAAATTCATAGGATATAATCACGGCTCATTTTAATGGAGTGGTTACGAGATTATCATGACAGATTGATATCTTGTCAGGATGAATGACATGGATATCGCCAGGAAAATCACCCTGAAACCGATCGTTGATATTGCCAAAATGGTAGGTCTTGCACCGGATCAACTGGAATTATTTGGTAAATACAAGGCAAAATTGCCTTTGTCCCTGTCCAGGGCTGGGACGGTTGAGGATAGGAAACTTATCCTGGTTTCTGCCATTTCACCTACCCCGGCCGGCGAAGGTAAGACGACCACATCGATCGGGTTGAGTGACGCGCTCAACCTTTCCGGGTACCAGTCCATTGTGGTCTTGCGTGAACCCAGTCTGGGGCCCGTTTTCGGCATGAAAGGAGGTGCGACCGGAGGGGGCTATGCGCAGGTGCTTCCCATGGAAGATATCAACCTGCATTTTACGGGCGACTTTTCGGCGATTGAAAAAGCACATAATCTGCTGTCAGCACTAATTGATAACAATATCCAAAGTCGTAAAAGGTCTATCGGAATCGATCCTCGAACGGTACTTTGGAAGCGGGTAATTGATATGAATGACCGGGCATTGCGACATACCATTGTTGGACTGGGTGGTAATGCGGGAGGGATGCCCCGAGAGTCCGGTTTCGATATCACCGCTGCGTCCGAGGTAATGGCTATCCTTTGCCTGGCGGAAGATCTTTCGGATCTGAAAAGAAGGCTGGGAAATATATTCATCGGATATACCTTCGACAAGAAACCGATCTATGCACATGATTTGAATGCTCCCGGGGCTATGGCTGCCCTATTGAAGGATGCGATCAAGCCAAATCTGGTCCAGACGGCCGGTGGGTTTCCGGCTATTATTCATGGTGGTCCCTTTGCCAATATTGCACAGGGCACCAATAGTGTCATTGCTACCAGAACCGGATTGAATTTGTCTGAATATGTAGTGACGGAGGCTGGCTTTGGATTCGACCTCGGTGCCGAGAAGTTTTTGGATATCAAATGTGTTTCCAGTGGATTATCACCACGTGCTGCGGTACTGGTGGCGACCACCCGGGCCATTAAATATCACGGTGGCGTTCCGTTAAAGGACTTACAGACCCCTGATGTGAAAGGGTTGATCAATGGATTACCCAATCTGGACAAACATGTGGAAAACATGTTGAAGTTTGGCTTAAAGCCGATTGTGGCTATAAATCATTTCATCACCGATTCGGAGGAAGAAATAGCAGCCTTACAAAAACATTGTGATCAATTGGGTATCCCTTTTGCCGTATCTCGCGTATGGGAGAAGGGAGGTCAGGGTGCACTGGAACTGGCATCGTTGGTGGCGAAAATTGCAAATACTAATCATACCAAGTTCAAGCCACTGTATAAATGGGATGCACCGGTGCAGGAAAAGGTGGAAACCATCGCCCGTGAGATATATGGTGCCAATGCAATTGATTATACCGCTCAGGCAAAACGAGATCTGAGCCGGATTGAATCTCTTGGTCTGGATAAACTACCGGTCTGTATAGCCAAGACTCAGAAATCCTTGTCGGATAATCCGAAACTGCTGGGGCGGCCTAAGAATTTCGTGGTCACCGTGCGCCAGATTGAAATTGCTTCCGGTGCCGGTTTTCTTATACCAATCACAGGAGATATTATGCGTATGCCTGGCCTTCCGGAGACCCCGGCAGCAGAAAATATTGATATCGATAATGACGGCACTATCACTGGATTATTTTGAGTGACCGGGATAGCGCTTATTAAATCTATTTATGGAGATCAAGAAAACGTGGCTGATCACTCCTCCTTTTACTCAGATCAACACACCTTATCCTGCAACATGCTATTTAAAGGGATTCCTCAATGAACTACAGGTCGAAAATTACCAATCCGATCTAAGTCTGGAGGTTTTTTTACGCATATTCAGTTCGGATGGTCTAAAACGAGTTTTTAAAGAAGTTGAAAAAAATGATCCCGATTTATCTGCGAATGCGTTTCGTATCTGGTCTTTGCAGCATCAATATGAAAGTACTGTTGATCAGGTTATTTCCTTTCTGCAAAATCAGCGATCCACATTAGCGTACCAGTTGGGCTCAGAAGGATATCTTCCCCAGGCGGGACGTTTTGATCGTATGACGGATTCTGAATATATGTTTGGTCATCTGAGTATCATAGACAAGGCAAAATATCTCTGTACTTTATACCTGGAAGATCTTTCCGATTTTATCAAAGAGGCGCTGGATCCACATTTCGGGTTTAGCCGTTATGCAGATAAACTCAGCTCAGCAGTTTCCGATTTTAGTGTTTTGGAAGGACAGTTACAGGAAGGATCCTTCTTCACGATGCAGATTCTGGAGGAGATAATCCGCGAAAAAATCACACTTATTAATCCAGATCTTGTTGCAATCACCATTCCTTTCCCGGGTAATTTATTTTCAGCACTAAAAATCGGACAGTTTCTCAAGAAGTTGAATCCTGAAATGAAAATTGTTGCCGGTGGAGGGTATTGCAATACGGAGTTACGAAGCATTTTTGATACCCGCGTATTTAAATATTTCGATTTCATCACGCTCGATGATGGTGAAAAGCCAATAGAACTTCTTCTGCAGTATTTGAACGGACATAGGGAAAACCAGGATTTAAAGCGGACATTTCTTTTAGATAAGGGCCATGTTCGCTTTTTTAATAATGCAGAAATAAAAGATATACCTCAACGCGAAACGGGTACACCGGATTACGGTGATCTTTTTCTGGATAAATATGTATCAATTTTAGAAGTCCTGAATCCCATGCACCGTCTTTGGAGTGATGGACGCTGGAACAAGCTGACGATGGCGCACGGATGCTATTGGGGTAAGTGCACTTTCTGCGATGTGACACTCGACTACATCGCTCGATACCAACCGTTGACAGCTCAGATGTTATGCGACCGGATTGAGAGGATTATCAAACAGACAAATGAGACGGGTTTCCATTTTGTCGATGAAGCAGCACCTCCGGCCTTGATGCGCGATTTGGCGATTGAATTAATCAGCAGGGATCTTAGAATTAGCTGGTGGACCAATATTCGATTTGAAAAGGCATTTTCTGCTGATCTCTGCCGCCTTCTGGCAAAGAGTGGTTGTATTGCAGTTTCCGGTGGCCTGGAAGTGGCCTCAGACCGGTTGCTAGCCTTGATCAAAAAGGGAGTGACCGTCGGGCAGGTCTCCCGGGTTGCAAAGTCTTTGCGGGATGCGGGTATTCTGGTTCATGCTTATTTGATGTACGGATTTCCAACTCAAACAGAGCAGGAAACGATTGATGCCATGGAGATTGTCCGGCAGTTGTTCAAACATCAAATTATTCAAAGTGGGTTCTGGCATCTATTTTCCATGACCGCCCACAGTCCCGTCGGTCAGGATCCTTCACACTTTGGCGTCGTCAGAACCGGGCCGGAATTCAAAGGTTTTGCAGAAAATGATCTGGAGCACCTTGATCCGGATGGTGCAAGACACAGCAAATTTGGAGAAGGACTAAGACATAGCCTCTATAATTACATGAACGAACTTGGTATTGAGGAAGACCTTTCAACCTGGTTTCCATTCAGGACTCCCAGCACTACAATAAAGAAGAATTATATTTCTACTCTACTCAATGAAAAGACATCAAATAAACTGTCGGATCAGGCAAAAATATTATGGATAGGAGGGGAGCCGGTCAACAAAAGGATAGTGAAAAATGAAGTTTACCTGGAACTCGCTTCCAATATAGGAAGAACCAGTATTTTGATGACTCGCGAAGAGGCAGATTGGTTTTTAGAGATCTTCGGTCATCTGATCTTATCCGAACCTATCATGAACCTGCAGCAGTTTAGAGAATCTTATCAGGACGCTGTAGGTGAATTTGAGGCATTTATTAATTCCCGGCTTTTTAATTCCCTGCGTGAAGAAGGATTAATTATTGTCTAGCTCACTTTCATAAGTGATTCAAATCCCACCAGATCGAGGTGAACTTATTAAATAACAATTTCCACAATTCCCACTGCACTAATTTTTCTCACTGATCTGTGCCTCATACCGGGTCAGAATTTGATGAATTTCGCGGTAATCCCGGTAAAGGATTTCGTCTTCATCCGCATTCACATTGCAGAGTATAACTCTTCCGATTTTACTGGTCCGGTTAAACTGAATGTCCGATTGAATACCGGGATCGCTGCCCCGTTCTCCGATATATTCAGATCCACTCATTCCCCAAAAGGAGCGGTCCAGGTCGCCATCCCCCGGGAAAAGCAGTTCGGCGTACTTGTCATTCAGAAATCCACTGGTACCATTGAAAACTATGATCATCTCGGTCAGAAATTTACTCAGATCATGGACACTGGAGAGTAAACCACCATCCGGGTAGGTGATTAATTGATACCTGGGAAGGGTTTTCCCATTCGGGAAATAAAGTGTGGCATATTTTGACATATCTATTTCATCGACAGACCAACCTGATGAATACATTCCCAGAGTGTCAAAAATCCTCTGTTCCGTAAAAGCTTTGAAGGGGTAGAAGGTGGAATTCTCCAGTACAAGTGCGGTTACTGATGCATTGAGATTACTGTAATGTACCATCGATCCAGGCTTTTTATGGAGAAAATTACGTTGCTTATACCAACTACCATCTGTCGTCAGAATACTTTGAACAAAATCACGCAGGTTTATTTTTTGATGTTCATTTAAAAATCTTTGAAAATCTGTGGACACCGAGTCACCTTCCATATCCATTCCTTCGAATAGTGAAATATAACTTTTGGAATAGTGCCTGGTATCAAGAATAGTGGAAGAATGGGTGATCAGATGTCTGACCAAAATTGGAATTGTGGGGAAATATGGATTTTTTATTTCAAAGGGTAGAAATTCGTTGATTTCCGAGTCCATGGTCAGGGAGCCGTCTTCTACGGCTTTTATAACCGCCACCCCAAGCACGGTTTTAGAAACGGAACCTAAATTGATGATTGTTTCCGGAGTGAAAGGGGTCTTGAACTGTTTGTCCGCATAACCAAAGCCTTGTTCGTAAATAGTGCCCTGTGCACTCACCAGCGAAACTGCAAACCCCGGAAGGTCAGAACGTTCCCATAATTTGTTTAATTCCTGGGTAAGGGAGTCTGCATTAAATTGTGCCAGTAGTTTTGACTTGCCGGCGAGCATCAACATTGATAGAAGAAGTATGGCTTTGGTACTCATAGTTGAAGCTAGTTAACAAGGTTGGCTATTTCAATGAGAATGCTGAATTGGTTTATACAGCTATGCTGCGTCAAAAGCCATACCAAATAGATGAAAGCTCAATACTTCAAGTGAGAGGGGGATGCCTTCAGTTACTCTCTCCAACTACTATTAACAATTCCTTTTGGGAGGATTTGGCATTCGACTGCCTCTAAAATCCTTTGTCAACCTCTGGAGGATGGCATCGGGTACACGATGCAAATTCGAAATAGGAAGAGTAGGGCTTGGTAATCGGTTCTTCCGTCATTAACGTATGTTTTATCAATCGCCCCAAGGTCTCGTTATCTGTATTCATCTCCAGCCAGATTGAATCTGTATTGTTGAGATAATCAATCAGGATGACGGGAATAAAACCTTCTTTGGTCATCGTGTCATTTTGAACAACCGTCCAGTCATTATTCGCCTTCTTTTTTACCGCAAGATTCCGGTATGGATACCAGGCGATGCGCATTTGCACTGGACTGTGATAGCCAATGACCTCATTTGGCCTTATTTGGCGTATATAGGGTGGTGTTTCAGTCACCTTTACCGCTGTATGACACGTATATAGCAAGGCAACACACAGCAAAGCAAGCACGTAATTGATGAATCTCATCTCAGGATTTTTGACAACCTAAGAATAAGAGCATCTGTACTTATAAAAAATGACCTGGATCACCACCCATAGTCTGTCTCATCATGAATAATTTTTACTTCGGTCAACCCATGACAGCCGAAACTAAAGCGTCTCTTTGTTTTTGCCAGTCTTGTGTTTTCACAAAAGTGAGTGGAACGTATTTCTCGGTGGGAATACCTATATCATAGATTGTCCAATCCTTTCCATAGTCCTGTACTAATTGCCTGATGCAATTAATTCGATTTTCTGTTTCATTCTCACAGGAATCCCAGGGATAGACTTCAATGATGAAATGCATTTTCTGTGTCTTACCATTAACTGTCATGTCAATTTCAATATCCTGACGGCCGGTGATGTTTGGAATAGGTACGGATAGTTGCAGCATAGTTTATCAAATTTTTAGTTTTATGAATTTATATCAGTTTAAAAAATTAAAGGATCATTCGCAGGCCGGATCAAATCTATATTAATTAAGAAGGTGTAAATCATATGCGCTAAATTTTGACTAAGCATCTTTCATAACAGATTTATCAATCGCTGTAATCATTTCTTTCATAATTACATTCCAATGCATTTTCATTTCCTCCCTTTGCCCTGATGACAAAAGTTTTTCGTGATGAAAACTGAGGACCGATTTATTTTTGCCGGTCTCTATGCACCGGATTTGGAGCGTGCTCAGGTTCTCCCAATCAGGTTTTTTCCAGGTAAGTCGCAGATGTGAATTGGCCTTTAGTACGGTGACTTTGCCGTTGAAATTTTCCCTGGTCCGGTATTCTTTACCTGCTTCGAGTACACTGTTTAAAGATCCCAACCAGATCTTGGTTCCTTCCGGGGAAAGCAGGAATTCCCATAATACGTCAGATGGAACAGGAATGGTCTTTCTTAATCCGAACTGGAATCCAACACTCTTTGTTTGACCTACAATTTTTTCACTCATTAGTCAAAGACATTTGGCAGGCTAATCCAGCCATTTTGTGCTCTTTAAATTAGTAAATTTTACGCTAAAAAGAACACCGGAAAGTGAAGATGATGCGAGTGTTGAAAAATATGATTTAGTCGACGACCTTTACCCTGGGAAATCTTTCTTCATCGATCGTCCCAATACAATGACTTTCGATGTTGTTGATGGTTAGAAATTGAGAAAACTCGGATCTCTTCCCGGGATCCACTGCTATTAATAGTCCTCCGCTGGTTTGGGGATCGGCAAGGATCTTAAAAGTATCCGGATTTGGCAAACTGAAGTTATGACCATAGGTATCCCAATTTCTTTTGGTACCTCCGGGAATGCATCCTGCCTCAATATATTTCCCGACAAAGGGAAACATTGGTATTTCAGAGAATTGCAGGCTCGCTGAAACGCCCGATCCTTCGCAGAGTTCCAACAAATGTCCGGCTAATCCAAATCCGGTGACATCGGTCATGGCATGGACATAATCGAGATCACCCGCTTGCTGTCCGATTTTATTGATTTCCAGCATCGATTTTCTGGCAATATCAAGATCCTCTTTAATAGCGATATTCCTTTTCTGCGCGGTCGTTACCAGCCCGATTCCGAGGGGTTTAGTGAGAAATAGCACGTCACCCGGTTGACACCCGATATTTTTTTTGATTTTGTTGACAGCCACTTTACCGGTGACAGCCAGGCCAAAAATAGGTTCCGGAGCATCGATACTATGCCCTCCCGCCAAGGCAATCCCGGCATTCAAACAGGTCTTTCTTGCCCCTGCCAGGACCTTCCCAGCTACTTTTGGTGGGATTTTATCAACCGGCCAGCCCAGGATGGCAATCGCGACGAGAGGCGTTCCTCCCATGGCATATATATCGCTGATCGCATTGGCCGCCGCGATTCCTCCGAAATCTTCGGGATCATCCACGATGGGCATGAAAAAGTCAGTGGTACTAACAATCGCAGTTTGACCATCCAGATCGACGACGGCCGCATCATCTTTACTTTCATTGCCGACCAATAGGTTGGGAAATTGCAGCCGGTCATCCCAACTTTCCAAAATTTCCGACAGCACACCAGGAGAAAGTTTGCAACCACAACCAGCTCCATGACTAAATTCGGTTAGTTTATACTGCATAGCTGTTTAGTTCAGTCAATTCGTCGGTCAATTTATCCGGTTCTTTCAGTGATCCTGAAACGGTCTTAATGATAAGCGATTTCTTTTTTGAAATCGAACGCAAGTAATACCGGTCATAGTAAGAGAGGATTATCTCTACGGCCTGCGGCAATTCTCCTCTCTGGATGTGTTCAATTGCCTTCGCTGCCCGGTCAAAACCTAATTTTTTTCGAATATCTGTTGTAGCCTGTACAAGTTTTGCAACAGGGAGGTTGCCATAATCGCTCACCAAAAACTCTATTCTTTCATCAAGAGGCACTTCCAAAAAGACATGTGGCGATGAACCCATTTGTTGAAAGAGATCGTCAGGCAGTGTGACCTGTCCTATCCGGTGGCATTCATCTTCGACCCAGATCGGTTTCTTAAGGTCAAACTGCAGGCAGTTTCGATAAATAAGATTTTGAAAATGCTCGCTACTTGGCTGCCCATTTGTCTTCTGATTGCCAAAACTCGATCCCTGATGGCCGGCCAACCCTTCCAGGTCCAATACCTGTTCGCCTCTGATTTTTAACCGGCTCAGAAGGTCTGTTTTTCTGCTTCCGGTAAAACCAGTCAGGACGATCAGAGGCAATGCCTGATGAAAAAAGTCCAACATCGCATTGCGGTAAGTTTTATACCCGCCTTCCAAAATCTGAATCTCGAATCCCGCTTTTTCAAGTAACCAGGCCATACTGTCAGAGCGCATACCTCCCCGCCAGCAATACATGGCAAGCGACTTCGATTCCAATGCTTCTGCCTGGTGGACAAACGGCAAGAGTTTTGGGCCCACTATCTCAAGACCTTGTTTAACCGCCGAGATCCGTCCTTCTCTCTTGTATAGCGTTCCAATAGTTGCTCTTTCGTCATTAGAAAACAGAGGAAACGAAATCGCATCCGGAATGTGTCCTTTTTCATATTCGCCGGGAGAGCGGATATCGAGTAGCGGCATTCTGCTACTTTGTTCTAAAAAGGCCTTGATCTTCAACCGCTGGATGCTCATTGCTCAAAGATAGTGAGGAATTTACAAGCAGCTCGTTCAAAAGCTGGAAAGCCCGTAAAAGCACCTCGCTGCTCGCTCAGCGCATTGGGGAGTAATGCTAGGGCGTAGTCATGAGAACGCTGGAACATTTAGAATATTGAAGACTGATGTCTACTCTTGCCACATCTTGAGAGCAAGTGCTGTAACGATCTGCCGGCCAGCAGGGGCCGTATCCCGTACTGGTGGCAAAACCTATTTTTGCCGGATACCCTGTTTTAAGTGATTTGGCGGCAAATCCAATATTTTCATTTCTACCTAACTTTAGATAGGTAGCCTGTCCACCAAAATTGGTCGAAGAATAGGCAATTCCGTAGTATTTTGTAGCCGTCTTCCTTAATGTCCAGGTCCCTGAGCCAGAACCGTTGAATTGCGGATCATCCTCTTCAATGTTTACCGAGCCATTCTGATGTTCTAATTTGTATGGCCCATATACTTTCACCGAACCAATTCCATTTGGAAAAGTATAGCTTTGTCCGACATTGAGACAAGTGGTTGCAGAACCTGAATACCCATTTCCTGAATATACTTTTACTCCTTTGTAATTTGGATCGATTTTGATGGTACCAATTTTTAGTTGAGAAAAAACCGATGCTGAACAAACACTTAGAAAAAAGATAAATAATAATTTTTTCAT
>JAGQWZ010000240.1 GCA_020436835.1 Saprospiraceae bacterium
CCTGGCGGTGATTTTGTAGAACTATTTCAGGATATTCCGGAGGAGAGTCTCGTCTGTAATATATCGTACAAGGATGAACATTTTTTCTTTAATGCCTTGCAAGCGATTGGTGATCAGAAATCGGCACCGATTTATGCACATACCGGTGAAAAATTACTGTCTACTATTATTCCGGGAGATCTGAATATTCCCATTCTAACCAACATACATCATGTTTGGCCGCATGCAGTAAAATCGGAAGATGGTGCCATGCAGTTATATTTATTGGTTCATGGTTGGAACAAAGGGAAATTCGCCGTGCTGAAAATGGAAAAATAAGAAACAACGTCGTTAAGTTAAGGAATCCAATTTCTTGCAAGTAGTGATAGCAGCGAATCTTGAGCATGTCGAAGGACATTAGCCGACTTACTCACGATCTATTTTAGGCTTAGCTTAACGGCAATGAAATAAGAAAGGAGATTTAGCTTTTTATTTATTCAGAGAGTTAAGTGTTAAAGATATTCAAGGTGCCAATGAGCATATTTACAGAATTAATCTGCAAATTAGTTTTTATCAAAATTCGCTTTTTCCTTAAAATTATTTAATGACTTAACTTTTCTTAATTTGATTTTCAGAAGTGCACCATCCGGGGGTAAAGTAGAATGATAAAGGGCATCGCCATTCCAGATTCTTTCTCTGATCCATTCTTCTTCTTCAAAGTGACCTTGCTCCACCAAAATAAATTCTGCCGTCTCATACCCGGAGCTATACGCAGGTCGAAAAGTAAATTTAGCGTCAAACCCAAGTAAGATGAATTCATCATCTCCCGTTTGTGCAATCATCACGCGCCCTGTTCGTTTTGATCGATCCTTATAGGTGGGAAAACCGAAATTGAATAGTACGTCATATTGGTCAAAATGCAGCAGTTGTTCTGTCATTCCTTCTTCTTCTCCAGCCGCTTTGAGTAGACCACTGCCTTGTAATTTGGCCAGGGGAATGATGGCTTTTTTCAAAAGATGAAAATTCCCGGCGATAGCCTGGAACCGCTGGTCCAGATTTTCCCTATCCCGTTTGTCATGGGGATCAACATGAAATGGATCAAGGCCATAGGGAGCCACTCCAATGGCATCATGGTTTCCTAATGCATAAAATTGAAAACGGGCGAAATTGTCACCATTTCCCATCTCTGGAATAAACAGAGGATTGTCCGGTCTATGGTATATTGAACACAAGGCCTTAAAAATATCCGGGTTTCCTTTATAAATGTCCAGCGCCAGAAGATCCAAATGAGGCGCTGAAGCCTTCCACATTTCGATCATATTAGAAGTAGGTCCTCCGCTGGGATATTCACCCGGTCGCTCAAAGGCATTTTCTCTGATCCAGACATTGGCGTACATGGGTAAATTATAAATTTCTTTTCCCGCTTGGGCAATTTCATCAATATATCGGGCAATATAGTGGGCATTGAAAGTTTCAGGGGCATTAATGCCGAATACATCTTCCCATGTTCCATTTCGTTGCTGGAGTTTTTGCGTTAGTTCAGCCGGCACCTCTCTTTTGAAAAGCTCATTGGCCGTTTCGGAATAATCCCGGTCGGTCCACATGGATCCCGGCTCGTTTTCGACTTGCATCATAATCACTGTCTGATGTTTCTCATCAATTTTCCGGATGAATTTCATGACTTCAATAAATGCTCTTTTATCCGCATTTAAATTATTTTTCGAAACTGCAGACAACACATAAATCTCCTGACCTCCCTTATTGTGCATCCGTGGGTACTTTTCCGGATTTTCCAGGACCCAGGGAGGGGCATATTGAGATCGTCCGTTCTTATAGGAACCAAACCAGAGAAGAACAAGTCTGAGATGACGCTTTCTGGCCTCCAGAATCAGATTTTCTAGTTCAGTAAAATTATAAGTGCCAGGCTCCGGTTCAATATTTTGCCAGTATACCGGCGCTTCAATGGTGTTGCACCCGAGTTCACGAGCCTGGTCCCAGAATCGATCGGTTATTATGGGCCAGGCGCTACTGTTCCAAAGTTGTGCACCAAGAATGATAAAGGGCTTACCATCCACAAGAAGGGTATGTTTATTCGATTCTTGGCGAATTTGGGGCAGGGGTTGACCAAGTAGAGCGCAACTCTGAAAGAGGAGTATTAGTAGGGCAATATATTTGTAGATCATGCTGCTCGAATTTTAACCTGCAATTTACCATGAATGAATTGAAACCCCGGAACAGGGCAATAGATTTGATGAATGGCATTCATTATTAAAAATTGATGCACCTGATTGCCTGAACTCGGTACACTTTCTAACGGCAAATTATTGGTACTTTTAAGGTAAGTCCGTTTCAACTGTTTACCAAAACATCACCTAGATGAGATCACTGATCCGCCGGAAAACTTATGAGCAGTTTCCCCTATTGTCCATTGTTTGTTCAATCTTTTGTTCCAGTGTTTTTACCGGCTGCAGTGTTCCTCCTGAACCTGGATCTCCGGAACAGATCGAGCAGGCAGTGTCATCCGTATCCGATGAGAAACTCCAGAAAAGTGATCAGTTTGTCGGGGATTGGCTGACTCATGGTCTGAATTATTCCGAAACCAGGCACAGTCCCCTGGATCAGATCAATCCTTCGAATATTGAAAGTTTAGGTCTCGCCTGGAGTTTGAATCTTGGAACGAAGCGGGGTGTGGAATCAACCCCGTTGGTGGTAGATGGTATCATGTATCTCACCGGACCCTGGAGCCTGGTCTATGCTGTCAATGCCAGAAGCGGCGAGCTCATCTGGAAATATGACCCCATGGTTCCGGGGAAATATGGAGAAAAAGCCTGTTGTGATGTGGTAAACCGGGGCTTGGCCATGTATGAGGGAAAGGTTTATGTGGGAACAATAGATGGCCGGCTAATTGCCATTGATGCGGTCAGGGGTAAGCCGGTCTGGGAGGTGTACACGGTTGATACAACGAAGTATTATTCGATCACCGGTGCCCCCCGGGTGGCTAATGGCAAGGTGGTGATCGGAAATGGTGGTGCAGAGTACGGGGTCAGAGGATATTTCACAGCGTACGATGCAAGGACGGGAGACCTAGTCTGGCGGTTCTATACTGTACCTGGTGACCCGGCAAAGCCCTTTGAATCGCCGGCCATGGAAAAAGCAGCAAAGACCTGGTCGGGAACTTGGTGGGAATACGGTGGAGGGGGAACAGCCTGGGACGCCATGGCCTACGACCCTGCCTTAAAGTTTCTATATGTAGGAACCGGAAATGGGTCTCCATGGGTGGGTAAATATCGCAGTCCGGGTGGTGGCGACAATCTCTTCCTTTCTTCAATTGTTGCTGTCAACATTGAGAATGGAGAGTTGGTTTGGCATTATCAAACTACTCCGGGAGAGTCCTGGGACTATACGGCGACGCAACATATCATTCTGGCGGATGTGCAATGGCAGGGGGAGACGAGAAAGGTGCTTATGCAGGCCCCCAAAAATGGATTTTTCTACGTGCTGGATAGGGAAAGCGGCGAATTACTATCGGCTGACCCCTATGTTTATGTTAATTGGGCGAAAGCGGTTGATCTGCAGTCCGGCCGGCCTCTGGAACATGAATTCAGCCGGTATGAGGAGGTGAATTTTCAGGTTGCTCCAAACTATGAGGGTGGACATAACTGGCACCCAATGGCTTTTAATCCTACTACAGGACTTGTCTACATCCCTGCTCTTGATAACGCATCTGTCTATGGTGCGGACCCGGAGTGGGAAGCTCATAAGGCCGGTTTTGCCGTCGGTAACGGCTGGAATGCCGCCACCGGTTACGATCCTTCAAAGGAAGTGATGAGAGACTCTATGATTACCTGGTCCTATCCCGGAGGAAAACTCATGGCCTGGGACCCGGTGAAAGCAGAAAAAGTATGGGAGGTACAACATCCCACCCCCTGGAATGCCGGGGTATTAAGTACCGGAAAGTTGATCTTTCAAGGCACTACCGATGGTCGCTTTTGCGCCTATGACGCAGAAGACGGTACAAAACTGTGGGAGACCGATCTGGAGATAGGGGTGATCGCTCCCCCGATAACTTATGAGATCGATGGTATTCAATACGTAAGCATTGCTGCCGGATGGGGTGGTGGTGTGGGGCAAAAAATGAAATTTACCGATCATATACTGCCAGGCACCGTCTTCACATTTGCCTTAAATCATCACGCCAGATATCCCCAATATCCGGATCCACCGGCAAAGGAGTTGATTGACCTGCCTTTAGACATATCCGAGGCAGCCCGCAGTCAGGGTGCTTCCCTTTTTACGACCTACTGTGCTTTGTGCCATGCATCCGTCGGGTCGGGAGGGGGTAATATCCCGGACCTGGGATATTCTTCGAAAGAAACTTATGCGATTTTTCACAGCATTGTGCTGGAAGGAGCTTACCTGGCCCGTGGTATGCCCAACTTCAGCGACCGGTTGGACCCGGAGAAGGTCACCCTTATTAAGAATTATCTGATCAGTGCGGCGCAGAAGGTGAGGGAAAGGGAGAATGTTAAGAATTAGTTCTGTTCAGATATTGAATACTCCAAAAGATTAACCGACTATAAGGTGGGACGCAATAGTAAGTTTTAGTGTCTTTTGCTTGTCGGTGCTAATCTGATATGAAATGTACTTGCTTGTAAGAATTTAGCAGGCAATCCCGTGAACACCCAAATATCTGAATATCAGGCACTGGTATTCTATTCCTGCTGAAATTTAGAACAATAGTTAAAGCAATGTCATCATGTTCATAAAGTCTTTCCGGCTGAATTGAACAATAACAAACAAATTATGAACATAAATGGAGGCAAAATACATTTGCACACCAGCATCTTTGAAATGGAGCCAAATAACAATTTAATCCGAAGGTAAGATACGAGGATTGAGTTTGTTGTGGATTTCTACCACATAGTATGTCCATATTAACACCTTGGATCAGTTCCTTTTGGGGATATGACCGGTGTAAAAAGGTATTAAATAACCTTGAATATAAATGCTATGATACAGAAAATCACTTTGCCTAAGTATTTAACCGGACTCATGACCATTGCTATTTTCCTGATTGCTTGTGATCCTCCGGAGCCACCTGTTTATGAATCACCTGAATCTCCACTCAAGCTGGGAACTTATCTGGTGGCCGATAGTAGTGATCTGGGAATCACTCATTATGAAATGGGGATTCATTGGTTTGGTGGAGGGGACCAGGTTTTCGAACTATGTAATTTCGGTGGAGGAAGGATGAGCGTAATGGCTAACGTTTTGAGTGAAGATAGTTTTCGGATAGCCGAGCAAATAATTTCCGATGGAGTTCACCTCCTGGAAATTCTTCAGGGTACAGGACAATTTACGGATAGTACATTTCGCATTATTTATTGGGGAAAAAATGAAACAGGAGTTCAGGTCAGCCATGTACTGACCGCTGAATTGCGATAACTTAATTTAATAAATAAATGACTTTTTCGGAAAAATACAGA
>JAGQWZ010000241.1 GCA_020436835.1 Saprospiraceae bacterium
ACCTACCTGATTACGGATCGGATTAATGCCACGGAAACCCGGATTGATCGCGGTGATGAAGTCAATGCCTTCAGCCAGCGAGGTGATCTCGTTGTGGAGGAAGGAATTGTTCAACGTTATTTCGTAATCCAGCTCAGGACTCAACTGTCCTCTTGTAATGATCTGGAAATCAACTCCGCGATTCAACATACTGGCGACGTTGACGGACGGAGCAGATGCGCGGTTACCAGTGACTCCTGGTAGTGGTATCTGGAATAGAAGATCTCTCGTATCCTTTTTCCACCAGTCAAGAATGACCTCCAGTTTATTGTTAAACATGGAAGCATCAAAACCGATATTCACTGTTTCACTGGTCTCCCACTTGGCATCGGGATTACCGATCCTGGTAGCAGCAAAGCCCTCATTGGCACCACTGGCCTGACCTCCGATGGGATAGAATGAATATCCACGGTTAGAGGCATAGAGAGAATACTGATTGTTCGGATCTACGTTGTTGGAATTACCCATTTCACCCCAGCCTCCGCGTATCTTCAGGTCGTTCAACCAGGATACATTCTGCATGAATGATTCTCCTGTTACTCTCCAGGCTGCTGAAAAAGCAGGGAATACTCCAAAACGGGTATTCGCTCCAAACCGGGAAGCACCGTCTCTTCTTAGTACTCCGGTCACATAATATTTTTCTTTAAAGTTGTAATCTAACTTCCCAAACAGAGAATAGAAGTTAACCCCGTTAAAAAGGCCACTTCCAACCTGCGGACTTTGTACGGTTGACAGATTCTGGAAGTCGAGATCCGTCGAGAAGGGATTAATACCGGAACCGCTGAAATTTCTGCCTTTTCCTGTATTCAAGGCTTCCATTCCCGCCAGTGCAGTAATACCGTGACTTCCGAATTGGCCTTTATAGCTGGCGGTATTGGTAAACACCCAACTGAAATTATAAACACCTCCTTCAGAGAAGGTATTGCTGGCTTCAGGCTCGGAATCTCCCAAATATCGGAATCCATAATTTACAAAATTTGAATTATTGTATTGTCCCCCGATGCTCGACTTCAGGGTCAGACCCTCAACCGGTTGGACTTGTATATAAAGATTACCAAAGGCATTGGCGTTGTAACCTTTATCATCCCCATTGTTCAGCACCAATCTCCGCACCGGATTTCTTGGATTGTTAAAGCCGGCAGCACGCGTGCTGGCATAGCTGCCAAACTCATCGAAAACGGGAAGGATAGTCGGCATACGGTAAGCTGAAAGCACTTCGGATTCATCATCTGAAATTCCCTGTCCACCACTTCCTCCTGCCTGACCTCTCACTGATCGATAGGTGAATTGCAGGTTCTGTCCAACTGATAACCATTTAACCAGGTCCCACTCGGAGTTAGCCCGGAAAGAATATCTTTCAAATTCGTTAGAAAGTAATATCCCGGATTGATTCTGTGCTCCCAATCCCAGATAATAGCGGCCATTTTCGGTTCCCCCACTGAAACCCAGGCTATGTCTTTGAATCCGGGCTACCCGGGTAATTTCGTCATACCAATTCGTGCCAGCAAGATTAGGCTTAATCAAAAAGGTGGATTCCGGATTAGCTTCATAAGCTGCCTGAACTTTCGCCAGATCGATCTCACCCACAATACCATCGGTGATATCCAACCCATCAGCGTGAAGATAATCAGGCAAACGTGGAGTGGCACTGGTACCATATTGCGGATGGGTATATTGTGGTTCCGTACCATTAGCCATGGCGTTATTTTCATAGGCTTTATGCGTCCATATAGCCATGTCCATCGGATTTAACATCTCGGGAGATCCATTGACATTTGGATCGGTAAATCCAATCATTCCGTTGTACGAAACTTCCATTTTCCGCTTTTCTCTCGATCCGGATTTGGTGGTGTATACAATCACCCCGTTGGCTGCCCGCGCTCCGTAGATGGAAGCAGAGGCGGCATCTTTCAGCACAGTCGTAGTTTCGATATCATCCGGATTGAGAAAATCCGTAGATGCTACCGGCACCCCATCCACCACGTAAAGGGGTTCATTTCCTCCAAAAGCACCGAAGCCACGAACCCGTACAATACTGGTGGTTCCCGGTTGTCCGTTTGTAATTACGGTAACTCCGGCAACCCTTCCCTGTAACTGTTGTTCTACGTTTCCGGAAGGAATAGCGGAAATTTCTTTGGCTTTCACAATTGAAACAGCCCCAGTGGTCTGCCTCTTGCTTTCCACGGCGTATCCGGTCACAACGACCTCATCAATCAGTACTCCCTGTTCGAGAGTAATGTTTAGGGAGCTTTCTTCACCTACCGTAATCTCCTGCGTGGTATAGCCGGTAAATGAAACCACCAGTACATCTCCGGTACTGGCTTCAAGTGAGTAGTTGCCATCAAAGTCCGTGACAGTTCCATTTGAGGTACCTTTCACCAATACCGTCGCCCCAATCAGTGCTTCACTGGTGCTGGCGTCGGTGATGGTACCGGAAATTGTACGACTTTGAGCCAAGACAAACTGCGTTGATAGCATCAATGCTAAAAATGCAGTAAAGAATTTTGTAAAGAATTGGCAGTAGCCTTTCATCATTCCTACATTTTTTAATTAATAAATATGATTCCCTTAAAAAAACAGAGGGTGAAGCTAAACTTTTATCATTGAAAAAGGTTAAGAATAGGTTAAAAAAAATAGATCCATCGAATTTACAGCATATTTATTTTGGTTTAGATTTAAAAATCCAAAATAAATTTTCCCCCCACTTATCTTACGTTGGTTTTAAATGCAACGCAATGGTTGCCATAAGGGCTGCCAGGGAGTAAGTATTAAGTTTATGTTAAAGGGCTGAACGAGAACAATATCCTACTGAAACTCCGGATCACTGTCGGAAGGTGGCCGGGATACCGGTTCACCCCAAAGCAGGTAATTAGGTTGTGGTCCCATCTCAAGTATGAGTTCTCCACCCTCCATAATCTCGAAATGTCGGATATAAGAACGCTCCAATGAGGCCCCCTGAAGTGTGGCTGACTGTATATACTTATTTTCTTCGGTAAGATATCTGGCTCTTATGGTAAAGGTCTTGCCACCACCGACATCAATGACCACCCGGGTGAACATTGGAGTACCGATCACATAGACCCCTTCCGCTGGATTTACCGGATAAAATCCCATGGCACTCAATACATACCAGGCAGACATCTGACCGCAATCTTCATTACCACAGAGTCCATGGGGTGTGTCGTTGTATTGAGACGTAAGGATCTCCCGTACGATCTCCTGAGTCTTCCAGGGTGCCCCGGCATAGGAATAAAGATAGGGTATATGATGACTGGGCTCATTGCCATGGGCATACTGACCGATCAGACCTGAAATATCGGCACTCGCATTATCCCCATGGATTTTTGAATCCATGGTAAACATTTGATCCAGCTTCTGAACAAAAGGTTCATTGCCTCCATGAAGATCGATAAGTGCCTTAATATCCTGGGGAACAAACCAGGAATGTTGCCAGGCATTGCCCTCCGTATACTCAGCCACTTCGAAATTATGATCGGATCTCAAAGGGTCAAAAGGAGTTTTCCATTCACCGTTTTTGAGTTTGGCCCGCATAAAGCCTGACGAGGCATCGAAGAGATTTTTATAACTCTCCGATCTTTGCATAAAATATTCGTATTCATCGTCCTTACTCAGAACCAAAGCGACCTGAGCGATACACCAATCATCGTACGCATATTCCAGAGTACGCGTCACCGATTCTCCCGCCAGATCGTAAGGTATATATCCATATTTACGATAATGGTCCGTACCCCGCACATCTTGCATGGCACTGGCTTTCATAGCAACAAAAGCTTTCTCAACATCAAAATCACGATGGCCTTTCAAGATGGCGTCGGCGATGACCGGGATAGCATGGTACCCCGTCATGGTATTGGTTTCATTTCCCAGCAGTGACCATACCGGTAACAAGCCATATTCATCATAGTGAGCCAAAAGTGACCGGATGAAATCATTTACCCGGTCCGGCTGGATGATGGTAAGCAGCGGATGTTCTCCCCGAAAGGTATCCCAGAGTGAAAAGATATCGTAACGTACAAAATCCCTGGCCTTTTGTACAGTCGAATCTGCGGCTTTATATTCACTCAAAGCATCGGAATAGATGACGGGAGCAAGGTGTGTTCGGTACAATGCCGTGTAAAAAGTGCGCAGAAGAACTTCATCATCCGAATCGACGATAATCCTGGACAATGCAGCCTGCCAGGATTTTCCTGCCTGTCTGCGGACTTCGTCAAAATTCCAATCCGGAATTTCGTGCAGAGCCTCAAGCGCTCCGGCCTCACTGGCAGACGAGATTGCTACCTTAGCCATGATTACCTGGCCTTCATCCGGAAAAGAGAATTGCGCTCTAATCTTTTCACCCCCGGCATCCGGAGTATCGAGGATACGGGTACTGTCATATAGAATAACTGAAGAAGGCGCAGTGGAAAACTCCAATGCAAAGAAAATTCTCTGGTCCCTGGCCCAACCGGTTGAAAATCTCTTTCCCGTAAACAGGGTCGGGTTTTGCCTCTTGATTTCAGTTTCTACCGGCTGGTCCCAATTGATGTGGTATCCCAAATCCAAAACTACTCCCGGTTTTACTCCATCCGGAAATTCATACCTATGCATGCCCACCCTGGTAGTAGCGGTCAATTCGACGGAAATACCATTGTCCATTTTGACTGCATAATATCCGGCTTGAGCCTTTTCCTGCGTATGTTTGAATGTGGAGGCAAAAGGTTCTTGCCTGATATCCTGGACAGATTTGGTGAGATCTACTTCCTCCATGACCGGCATCATCAAGATATCATACAGATCGCCAATACCGGTTCCGCTCAGGTGCGTATGAGAAAAACCGACAATGCTGCTGTCAGCGTAATTATATCCGGCACACCAATCCCAGCCCTGAGTGCCATTGTCCGGACTTAATTGCACGCTGCCAAATGGAACCGTTGCACCTGGATACACGTGACCATGATCAGCCGTGCCGATGAGCGGATCTACCCAATCCGCGACCCCATAGCTTTCCAGGGCTGGCTCGTCAGAAGATTGACATTGAACAAGCATCGCAACGAATAGAATATACTTGAGAGAGTCCATAACCGCATCTTAATAGAGTAAATGCTAAGATAGTTAGTCTGCAGGATCTTTTAGATGACGGAAGTCTCACCTCCTGGTGACTACCGTGAATATGGATTTATACAACTATCTCCAAATTTAGGGCTGCCACTAAGTTAAACGGTCCTGGTGCGGCTGATCCTGATCCTCGTTTTGCTGTTGTACTACAAAATGGTCGTAGATAGCCTTTGCCGCTGACTTTCCAACCAGGTTTTCAATCTCCTCACGGTTGGCTTCTCTAATCCTCTTAACAGATTTAAAGTGTTTAAGCAGTTTATCTGCTGTTTTATGTCCAATACCTTTAATGTCTGTCAATTCGGAAGTCGTAAATCGTTGCGATCTCTTTTGACGGTGGAACGTAATGGCAAACCGGTGCGCTTCATTTCGTAATTGCTGGATCAATTTGAGCGACTCCGACTTCTTATTGATATGCAGGGGAATCGAATCACCCGGAAAAAAAATCTCTTCCAGGCGTTTCGCAATACCCACGACGGTCATCTTATTTTCGATTCCCAAGGTCTTAAGACTTTTCATAGCAGAACTCAGTTGGCCTTTGCCACCATCGATGATCACGAGTTGGGGTAATGCTTCGTCTTCCTCCAGCATTCGGCGGTACCTCCGGAATACTACTTCCTCCATAGAAGCAAAATCATTTGGACCCACCACAGTTTTGATGTTATAATGCCGGTAATCCCGCTTGGCAGGTTTGGCATTTTTGAAAACCACACAAGAAGCTACCGGGTGAGAGCCCTGAATATTTGAATTGTCAAAACACTCGATATGGTAGGGCAGATCTTCCATTTGCAAATCCTGCGCCAGCGTCCGGATAATCCTTTCTGCATGAGTTACCCGGCCCTTTTTGTTCATTTCCTCACGTCGTTTCTGCAGTTTGTGCAGTGCCAGATTTTTATCTGAAAGTTCGAGCAACTTAAATTTGTCACCGCGTTGTGGCACAGTAATCAGCAGGGAAGGATCGGCAAGATCTACCGGTATAGGAACAATAATTTCCCGGGTAATGCTGCCGAATTTATCCCTAATGCGAGGGATGGCATATGAAAGCAGGTCCTCGGGTTCTTCGGCAATTTTAAGGGCAAGTTCAGCCACATAAGTATTGATCACCGCACCATTAACTACCTTCATATAATAGACAAATCCCTCCTCGCGGTCAATGTCAACTGAAAAGACATCGATATCTTTCAGATTAATATTTGCCACCGTCGACTTGCCCTGATAATCTTCAAAAGCAACCATTTTGTTCTTCCAGTTTTGGGCTTTTTCGAAGTCCAAATCTTCCGACGCCTTATTCATCTGGTGAAACAAATGATCCTTGACCGGTTTGAAATTTCCTTTGAGAATGTTTTTTACCTGATCGATCCTTTCCAGGTATTCGGTCTCCGGCTCCAGGCCAACACAAGGACCATAACAATTTTTAATATGATATTCCAGGCAGACTTTAAACTTGCCGGCGTCGATATTTTCTTCGGACAGATAAAAAGAACAAGTACGAAGGGGAAAGAGATCTTTGATGAGGTCTAGCAATACCTTGGCCCGCCATTTTGAAGTATAGGGGCCGAAATAGGTAGATCCATCCTTAATGAGACGCCGGGTGAAAAAAACCCGGGGGTAGCGCTCATTCTTTATACATAAATAGGTATAGGACTTACCATCCTTCAGATTTACATTGTAGCGAGGTTGAAATCGTTTGATCAGCGTATTCTCCAACAAAAAAGCATCTGCTTCCGAATCAACCAGGGTGAAATCAACCTTAGCGGCATGCTTTAGCATTACCCTGGTCTTGTTCATCTGATGCTTTTCACTATTGAAATAAGAGGTCACCCGATTTCTCAGATTCTTTGCTTTTCCCACATACAAGACCTTATCTTGTTTATCAATGAATTGATAGACACCGGGTTGACCCGGTATGGTATCGACAATATTCAGGAAATCTTCTCTGGTCATTTTTTCTGAGCGTCAAACTTCAATCCTTTCAGGATTAATTTAGCCGCAGCCAAATTGGTAGCCAAAGGAACATTATGAACATCACAGATGCGCATTAACATCTGTACATCCGGCTCGTGTGGATGTTTGTCCAGTGGGTCCCGGAAAAATATAACCACATCGAGCTGCCTGGTGGCAACCATTGCAGCTATCTGGGCATCTCCGCCCTGAGGTCCGGATAATACCTTATTGACCGTGAGACCGGCTTGTTCCATATGTCTTCCTGTCGTGGCGGTTGTAAATAGTTCCGAATGCTGAAAAAGCTCCCTGTTCTGTAGCACGAAGGAGACCAGGTCCGCTTTTTTACCGTCATGGGCGATCAAGGCTATTTTCATCAAATATTTTTTATTGTAATTAAGCTAAGGTATGAGATTTTCAAATCAGACTTCCAGAATGGATGAACAGCAGGTTGGATCACGGAAGAAGATGACGGATATCAAGGTTTAAATTCCAAATTCATTCTAAATTTGCGCCCCATCCGTATTGGAAAACTAAAAACATCAAACCACATGAATCTCCAGTTTAAAGACAAAAAAGTATTGGTTAGAGTTGACTTTAACGTCCCCTTTGACGCTGATTTTAACATCACCGATGATACCAGAATACGCAGTGCTTTACCAACCATTAAACACATCTTGAAGGAGGGGGGTTCAGTGATCTTGATGTCCCATTTAGGGAGGCCTCTGAAAAAGTTGTTGCCAGATGGATCCATTGATGTTCAGAAACACACCTTAGAGCATATTGTTCCCCATCTTTCTGACCTACTTGGCCAGCCGGTTCAGTTTGCCCAGGATACGGTCGGCGACGATGCGCAGGCAAAAAGTGCAGCATTGAAGCCCGGTCAGGTACTTCTGCTAGAGAATACCCGGTTCACCAAAAAAGAAGAGGCAGGAGACGCTAAATTCGCTAAAAAGATGGCAGACCTGGCAGACCTGTATGTGAATGATGCATTTGGTTCTGCCCACCGTGCTCATGCATCGACCACCACCGTAGCTCAATACTTTGATAAAGATCACAAAAGCTTTGGCTTTTTGATGGAAAATGAAATCATCAATGCTGACAAAGTATTGAACAATCCCACCCGGCCGCTGGCTGCAATTGTAGGTGGCGCTAAAGTGTCTGATAAGATTCTATTGCTGGAGCGGATGATCGATTTTGTTGATACGCTGATTATCGGCGGTGGTATGGCCTACACTTTTGTGAAAGCACAGGGAGGAGAAATTGGTAAATCACTCGTAGAAGAAGATAAACTCGACCTGGCCAGGGATCTGATCGAGAAGGCTAAAAACAAGGGAGTCAATCTACTTCTTCCGATTGATTCAATCGTTGCAGATGCTTTTGCCGGAGACGCTAATACGAAAGTATGTAGCAGCAATGCCATTCCCGAGGGGTGGATGGGCCTAGATATCGGACCCAAAGCCGTGGATACCTTTAAAAATGCCGTGATGGATTCCAGGTCTATCCTTTGGAATGGCCCGATGGGTGTCTTTGAAATGGAGGCTTTTGCCGGAGGGACAAAATCGATAGCAGAAGCCGTGGCCGCCGCTACAGAGCAGGGTGCTTTTTCATTGGTAGGAGGTGGCGATTCCGTCGCTGCCGTCACTCAAATGGGGTTGGCCGGCAAAGTCAGTTTCGTAAGTACAGGTGGTGGTGCTATGCTCGAATATCTGGAAGGGAAAGAACTGCCAGGAATCAAGGCGATGAAGGAATAATTTTGAATTGTCAATTGTCAATTATCAATTATCAATTAGGAAGTCCTGGTGCTCATATCAAAGGCGAAGGCGGAGGATTATGAATTGTCAATTATCAATTAGGAATTAGGTACTCCTGATGTGCTCATATTAAAGGCGAAGGCGGAGGCGAAGGAATTCCTTGAATTATGAATTGTCAATCAATGTCGTTAAGTTAATGAATTGATATTTTTAAGGAATTCAATTTCTTGTAAGTAGGATAGCGGCGAATCTACATTCGCCGACTTACTCACGATACATTTTAGGCTTAACTTAACGGCAAGAATTGTCAATTGTCAATTATCAATTATCAATTAGGAAGTCCTGGTGCTCATATCAAAGGCAAAGGCTGAGGCGAAGGAATTCCTTGAATTATGAATTGTCAATCAATGTCGTTAAGTTAATGAATTGATATTGTTAAGGAATTCAATTTCTTGTAAGTAGGATAGCGGCGAATCTACATTCGCCGACTTACTCACGATACATTTTACGCTTAACTTAACGGCAAGGATTGTCAATTATCATGTCAATTGGGAATTAGGAATTTCGTTGAGAGATAGGTTATAAAATCAAACATCTATAACCCTGGAGGGAGGCGAAGACCAACCTGCCAAAGACTGGTTATTCCTCTTCGTCCCGGCGCCAGTCGTCCAGAAAATTTTCAAACTTGTCTTCGATAACAGCAGCGACGGCTTTAACCGTATCGACGATGTCTTCGAAACTATCTTCAATTTTTTCTTCGATAGTCAAAGTTTCCTGGAGGGACTCTGATGCCGCATCGGCCTGACCGCCAGCGGGTCGTTCAGAGGGAGCCGCACCGCCCGGTTCAGAGATGGATTCTGCCGCTTTTTGTACAGCCTCATCCTCGGACCGTGCTATCTCAGCTTCCTTTATGTCCTGTGCAATTTTCTCTTTGATTTCCGCCTTTAGTTTTTCTTCCATTTCCTGCTGCTCCTTTTTCTTCTTCAGGCTTTCCATACGTCGTTCCAGGTCTTTCTCTGTCTTATGCATCTCCGTCAGTTTATCCTCTTTGGATTTTACCCGCTCGGCGATCATCTTTGTTTTCGCGGCCCTCAACTGAGATTCCAGGGAACCGTCTGAATCCTCCAACTTACTCTGATGAAAGTCCAATTCTTTTCGATCCCGCTTTATCGATCTTTCCATTTTGTCGATCGCTGCTTTCAACCCGTCGTAACGACGCTGTATGCGAGAAAGAGGATCTGATTTGGCAGCCATACCTTCCTTACCGAATCGTTTTTCTTTCACCACCTTGAATAGGCCATCAATCTTTTTCCAGAGTTGGGAACGATGCTCACTGGTAAAGTCCGTATTTCTAAATGAACGCTGGATATCTTTTAACTCCTGAAAGATGTTCTGCAGGCTTAAACCCTCTTCGATCTTCTTTTCTACATTTTCCAATTGCTCCCGAAAACGGCTTAGATGCTTTTCTGACAATTCCTGAAATTCCTGATCGAAGGCTTTTCGAAGCTTTTTCAAATCATCGAACAACGCATCCGTATGCTTACGAATGCTGTCGGCATGGTCCCTGAACAGGTTCTTTTCCCTGACCTGTTCCTGCACCTTACTCCAAAATCCTTTGAGGTCTTCAAATAGCCCTGGATCAAACTTGCTCAGTTTTTCATACTTGTCCTTGAAATCCTCTAATTCCTCCCGGTAAGTTTTGTACAGGCGGGCACTGAGGACAATAAATTGCCATTCGGTTTGGGCTCTTTTCAGAATATCGTCACGCTCAATGGAATATCCTTCCGGCAACAGCGATCCGGTAATGGACAAGGGCATGGTTTGGTGATGGTGGTTCTCCGGGAATAAGAGATCTTTTCCTGACCTCCAATCATCATGCATCTGATTTACGAAATCCTCTGTTGTTTCCGATTCCGGAAAGATGAAGACATCGACATTATTTTCCTCTTCATTAAGTTTAAATCCCAACAATACGCGCTCATCTTGAGCAGATTTTCCCCAAAATACTAGTCTTGTTCTCATTTGTAGCCAGTTTCATTATGCCGTTACTTATTATCTGTATATCAATCGCTAAAGGACTGATAAGTTAAGGTAATGTAGCAGAAAATACAACCAAAACGGTAATAATCCACTAATGGTTGCCCCGGGAAATAACCATCCGGGGAAAATCCTTGCCCTATCATCCGTATCTCTGCGTACCGGAATTTCAAGAATCTTATTCCAGGGTCGGATCAAACTTTAAAGGAAAGTACCAGGATTTAAGGCCAGCGGTTATTTTACCCAGCCTTTACGTAAAAGGTATTGAGCAATCTGGATGGCATTGGTTGCAGCCCCTTTCCTCAGGTTGTCCGCCACAATCCACAGGTTCAGCCCATTTTCAATTGATTCGTCTCTACGAATACGCCCTACAAACACTTCATTCCTGTTTTTTGCCTGTAAGGGTGTAGGGTAATCATTATTTGCCAGATCATCTTGCACCACAATTCCTTCGGAGCCGGCCAATATCGTCCGGACATCATCTACTGTAAAGGGCTGGATAAACTCTACATTTACGGATTCGGAATGTCCTCCATCGACCGGCACCCTAACTGCCGTAGCCGTAATCTTCATTCCGGGAGCACTCAAAATCTTTTGTGTTTCATTGACCAATTTCATTTCTTCCTTGGTATAGTCATTTTCCAGGAAGACATCGCAATGAGGCAGGCAATTCTCAAAAATCGGATGCGGATAGATGCGCTCAACTTTACTTTCTTTTTGCCTCTCCGCATTGTATTGATTCACTGCCGGCATTCCGGTGCCGGTAAAACTTTGATAGGTAGATATCACCAATCTCTTTATTTCGTATTTACGATGTAGTGGGGCAAGAGCCATCACCATCTGAATCGTGGAACAATTTGGATTGGCAATGATCTTATCGGCAGGACCGAGTTCTTGTCCGTTTACCTCCGGTACAATCAGTTTTTTTGTCGGATCCATCCTCCACGCCGATGAATTGTCTATCACCGTAGTCCCCATTTCTGCAAATCTTGGTGCCCATTCCGTTGACACCGATCCTCCGGCAGAGAAAATAGCGATATCCGGTTTAGAGGCAACTGCCGTTTGAAGATCTACCACAGGATATTGTTTTCCGGCAAACTCTACCAGTTTCCCGACAGATTTGGATGAAGCTACCGGTAAAAACTCATCGACCGGAAAGTTAGTTTCAACTAACACCTGCCGCATTACATTTCCGACTAATCCAGTGGCTCCTACAACTGCTACTTTCATGTTTAATTGATATTATTGTATTTTGTCTCTATCAATAGAAGACCGGCTCCAACAAACCTTTTCTATCAATTTGAGGTACTAAATTCAAAAATGGAGGGCAAAGATAAGTTCAATTAAGTTTACCCGTACTTAATTTTGCAAATGAAATTAACCATCTTTCTTCCGCTGCTCTTCTGGTGTGCTGTGCTAAGTGGCCAGGTGTTGGATGACTTTTCAGATCAGGACCTGAGTGTTGATCCGGTTTGGACCGGAGATTTGCGAAACTTCATAATCAATGATCAACAAGAGTTGCAATTAAATGCGGATACGGGTGGTTCGGCCGGCATTTTTACTGCGACTGATATACCGCCGGATAATCTTCAGTGGTCCCTCGATTGTTTAATGGATTTTGATCCTTCCGGCAGCAACTACCTGACTTTGTTCCTCGGTTTGGATACGACCGAGCTCTCCATCGCCAACGGCTTTGCAATAGTATTGGGCGAATCCGGAAACGAGGACCGGCTAAGATTCTATAAGATCACCTCCGGTGTGTACTCCGAAATTGGTATTGGATCTACTTTGTTTGCCATTGCCCCACAGTTCAGAATTGCCATCCGGAAAACAGGCCTGGTCTGGGCAATATTGACCGGTGACTCGCCATTTGCAGGTGGCTACACGCAGGAAATCGAAATCCAGCAAAGTGAACCTTTAGCGAGGAGTGGATATTTCGGTATTCAGTGCACTTATACCGACTCACGCACCGACAAATTCAGATTTGACAACCTTATGATTACCGCTGTGGAAGCACAAGACACCACTCCACCTAGTATAGTCAGTCTTGAAATAGAAAATAGCCGCCAACTGTTTGTTCAATTTAGCGAAATATTGGAAGTACAAACGGCAGGAAATAGTCTGAATTACCAGATTCTTCCCGATGAAGTCAAAATACTGCAAGCTACCGTGCTCGCTGATCCTTCTCTGGTGCAACTGGACCTCGATGCCGATCTAACTCCTGACCTGGATTATGTGCTGCTTGCCTCTGGAGTCCAGGATCCTTCCGGTAATCTGACATCTGGCCAATATGGTTTCACCTTTCAGCCTGCTATCTCTATCAGACCCTATGACATTGTGATCAATGAGATCTTCGATGATCCAACTCCGGTGTTTGGTCTGCCCGAAGCAGAGTACCTGGAATTACTGGTTTTGAAGGACGGAATAAATCTGGATCAACTCATACTATCGGTTGGAGACCGTGCAGTTCCCTTGCCATCAAGGAGGCTAGCTAAAGGAGAATTTTTAGTGATTCATGACCTGGATGATGCTGAAAAATTTATCAATATCAACGGCAGCATCGGAGTAAGGAGTCTTCCGGCACTGGTAAACTCTGGAAACCGGCTTGCATTAAATACAGGGGACGGTCAGGTCGTGCATGCAATTTCATATTCAGATCAATGGTACCGCGATGAAAGCAAAGATGATGGAGGCTGGTCCTTAGAATTGATCAACAATGCATATCCATGCGGACTTGCAGAAAGTTATCATGCCTCATTAAGTATCAGCGGAGGCACTCCTGGATATGAAAACTCATTTGAGGAACCGGTTGTCCCGGGCGAATTCAGGGTACTCAATTTACTTGCGGTCGATAGTCTCACCCTTCGTATTTCCTTCAACAGAAGTATCCTTGACCCCCCGGATCCGGAAATGTTCAGAATATCACAGGGAATCAATGTACTGGCAGCTTTGGTGTCCGGATCTAATCGCTCCGATATCATGCTACAACTGAATCAGGCAATAAGGAAAGGGTTAGACTACACCATCCAAATCGAGCATTTGGTCGATTGCCAGGGAAAATCACTGAGCAACCCGGAAGGGCAAATTTTGATTCCGGAAAAAATCAGTCCCGGAGATCTGATAATAAATGAAGTGCTCTTTGATCCGAATCCCGGTAATGAAGATTTTGTAGAGATCTACAACCGGTCGGCCAGTGCACTCTTGCTATCCGATTTAAAGATTGGCAACATGGCCAGTTCGAGCCTGGTTAGCATTGACAAACCCTTTATTATCAAACCCGGTGCGTATATAGTGCTAACCCCAGACCCACTGGAAGTTCAATCTACCTATCAGGTAAAGAACCCTGAATGGTTGATCGAGAGTGCGCTTCCCGCTTTTCCCAATGATGCCGGAAATATTACCATTTTCACTACAGAAAATGCTTCACCGACAATCATCGACGCATTTGATTACTCGGCTGGCATGCATCACCGCCTGCTCAAGGAAAAGGAAGGAGTAAGTCTGGAACGAATTTCCTTCGAAGGTGCTACCCAGGACTTTAATAATTGGCATAGCGCTTCGGAAAGCAGTGGATTTGGAACACCAACCTATGAGAATAGTCAGTACTACCCTGGCAACCCGGGTAATAGCCACTGGCAGGTAGAGCCAAAGACCTTTTCCCCCGATGGCGATGGCTTTGATGACTACATGTTGTTAACATACAGTGGCCTGGCACCAGGAACATTTATTGATCTGAGGATTTTCAATGCCGCTGGAAGACTGGTGCGGTATCTTGCCAACAATCAATCGATCGGTACCGAAGGCTTTATTCAATGGGATGGGAGTACCGATGATGGCAATAAAGCTCCCGTCGGTATTTACACTTTACATATTCAGCTATTTCAATCCGGCGGTCAGACGGAAATTATCAAAGAAAGCTGTGTCGTTGCGGCAAGACTAAATTAAACGTGTTTATCTTTGGTGAGATGCTCAAGGCCTTATTTCAGAATCGGGTGGTCAGTACGCTCGTGATAGCTGGTATGCTGTCTATCACGGCGATAAGTATTATGAAAACTCCGGATGTCATGATCCTCAAGAGAATTTCTGCCCATGCCATCCAGTTCATGATCTTGCTGCTCGGAGCCGGATTGTTTTTTCTCATTATTGATCAACGCCGCCTGTTGCTCACTGCCTTTGGTTGTGTAGCCGCCTTGTGCCTTCACTTTAAAAGAGTGGCAAATATCAATCTTATACAACCGGTTAAAACGGCAGAACCTGTACTGATGGTCGCTCAGACATCGACAACCGACCTGGCGGAGCACTGGCAGAGTTCTGTAAATACCCTGATCAGAGCCCAGGCAGATATCCTTTCCATTATCGATTTAACTCCGGACTGGGAAACCCTTCTATCGGAACGCCTGGACAAAGTGTATCCCTACAGGAGCTTCAACACAAGGATCGACAACTACGGTACCGCCATTTTTTCAAAATATCCCGTGGTAAGGACGGACACATTAAATCTGCAGGATATACCTCATCTAAAATCAACGATCGAGATTCCCGGGGGCTTACAAGCCTATGTTTATAGTTTCAACACGGAACCACCACTATTTCGTAAATCGCTGCTCCAGCTGCGAAATCAGCTGAAAAATCTTTCTTTGGACATCACTAAGCAACCTGTGCCCGTAATTACTACCGGCAACTTCAATCTGGATCAATTTGCGGATGAAATTCAGGATTTCAGAGCGAGTGCCGGCCTCTACGACAGCCGGAAGAGCATGTCACCTTCCCTCTTCAATCCGACCAATCACATATTCTACAGCAAATCATTTGAATGCCTCCGGTTTAACAATTTATACGATTCGGCATCCGTACGTATCGGCATTATCGGAGAATATCAATTCATCAAAAACAGTAATAGAGAAACAGACTAGATGTTGATTTACCCGAGCAATGTTTCCTTCGCAGTATCAAGTACCTTTCGCACCTCAGACATATCGGGCGCTTGTGCATAGACCCTTAAGACCGGTTCGGTACCGGAAGCTCTGATAAGCAGCCAGCCATCATTATCCAAAAAGTATTTGAAGCCATCCAGATCATCATGCTCCAGGACTTTGTAATTGCCAAACGAGCTAATGCCTTCTTTGCACTTAGACACTGCTTTCTGCTTTTCGACTTCTGTGAGATGGAGGTCATCCCGGTAGAAATCAAATTTACCTACCTGTTCGAATAAGTCATCCGTTAGTTGTTTCAAAGATTTGCCCGTTTTTGCCATAAATTCCATTAAAAGCAGGCCGGTCCAAACCCCGTCCCGCTCAGGAATATGCCCCTTCACTGCAATTCCACCTGATTCTTCTCCCCCCAGCAATACATCTTCAGTAGACATGTATTCGGCAATGTATTTAAAACCAATCGGGGTGGTCACGTACTCCAGGCCATATATGCCAGCCAGTGTTTTCAACTTGTCGGTAACGGAAAAGGACCCCACCACTTTTCCTGTCTTGATACCTTTGAATTCAACAAGATATTTTAGCAGTAACAACAGGAGACGGTGACTGTCCACAAAGATGCCATCCTCATCATACATTCCAATCCGGTCGGCATCTCCATCATTGGCAATACCAAATGTGAGGTTATCATCCTTGCGTATCGCTTCGGAAAGCTGCTTGAGGTTACGGTCTATGGGTTCGGGTGCGGTGCCGCCAAATCCGGGATTATATTCTGCATGCAGCAAGTAAGCTTTGGGAAAGAGACTCTTCATCACGTTTTGTCCGGCACCATACATAGCATCATAGGCCATATTCTCCTGGAGAGGGGAAATAAGAGGGAGGTCAAAACCTGCTTCAACATGTTTGATATACATTTGCTCAAGATCGAGGTAGGAGACCAAACCGGTTTCATCCAGCTCATTCAGACTTTTCATTTGCAAATCCGAGGTATCCGGTATCAGGGCTTCGACCTCCCCGATTTCCTTTGGGATAGAGGGCCCTCCATACTTTGCCTTCAGTTTGTATCCATTATAGGTGGGAGGATTATGGCTGGCGGTAATGACAATACCCAGATCAGCCTCTTGTTTGAGAACGCCCAGCGATACCATAGGAGTAGAAACAAAATTCTTATCCAGAATGACCTTAATGCCATAGTGACAAAAAACAGAAGCAGTGGCCGTCGCAAACATCAACCCTCCAAATCGGCAATCATAGCCGATTACGACCTTTTCCATATTATTTGCCTTCATCCATTTGGCTGCCCCTTCGGACACTCTGATGACGCCCTCAATCGTATAATCATCCGCTATAATTGCTCTCCAACCATCAGTTCCAAATTTTATTTTTTTAGGCATAGTAAGGTTTTTTACGTTTCGCTTAAAATTAACAATTAGTTCTATATTTACTCAAAATCAGCATTACTTGGTAGATAACTACAGGCATAAGGGGTTGAGGAAAAAACTGGTAGATACTCTAAAAAAGAAGGGCATCAAAGACGAAAGAATTTTAACCGCAATCGGAAAAATTCCCAGGCACTATTTTCTCGACCGTGCTTTTGAAGATTGGGCTTATCAGGATGCGGCATTTCCTATTGGAAATGAGCAAACGATTTCTCAACCTTATACTGTGGCATATCAAACTGATCTTTTAAATATAAAACCCAAAGATAAGATTTTGGAAATCGGCACCGGATCCGGCTATCAGGCTGCCATCCTCTCAGAACTGGGAGCGAAAGTATACACCATCGAACGGCAAAAATCGCTGTTTGACAAGACATCCAAACTACTTAAGCAGATGGGATATGGCCATATCCGATTGTTCCTGAAAGATGGCATGGAAGGTTTGGAACGGTTTGCTCCCTTTGATAAAATCCTGGTAACCGCTGCTGCACGCACTGTGCCTGAAGCACTAAAAGACCAACTTGCTGTAGGTGGGATAATGGTAATTCCTGTCGGTGATGATGATGGGCAGGTTATGTACCGGCTGACCCGGTTGGACGAAAAAAAATTCAAGACTGAAAAGTTCGACTACTTCCGTTTTGTCCCCCTACTCGGTGGAATAAATAAATAACATTTAGTTTCGGATTGCCCCCTGGTAATTCAATTTTTCTTGCTAATTCCTAATCTCAACTTCATCGAACAATTCATTCGATTGGTCGAAGAATATACATATACCCTCCTTCTGCTGTAACCTCCTCCTGATCAAATCGTCCAACCGTAAAAAGATGGTGTTTGGCACCCACACATCTATTAGTAAGCTCAGCCTAAAAAAATTAAAAACTATGAAAAACCTATTTACCCTAATTTTCCTTTTTATCTATTCGCTTACAAGTGCAAAAAATGATCCGCAGATCACAGGAGCGATATCTGACGATCAAGGACAGGATGTACCCTATGCTACGGTATTGCTGCAAAAGGCGACGGACACAAGCATGGTAAAGGCAGATATTTCCGATGAGGCAGGGAATTATACTTTCCTGAATGTACCCGCCGGTACATATTTCATCGAAGTTACTTTTGTCGGCTATGGAACGTCTCATTCGGCCCCATTTCAATTTGACGGTAAAAGTGTATTTAAAGTCCCATCCATTATTTTAAGCCAACAGACCGAACAGCTCTCTGAAGTAGTTGTAAAATCAAGTCGCCCTATTGTAGAAGTGCAACCAGATAAAACAGTCTTCAATGTAGATGGATCGGTCAACGCTGTTGGCAATACCGCATTGGAACTACTGAGAAAGTCCCCCGGTGTGGTAGTTGACAATAATGAGAATTTAATCCTGCAAGGTAAAAATGGAGTGCAGGTTTATATCGATGGTAAAAAATCACCGCTCAGTGGTGATGATCTGGCCAACTATTTAAAATCCCTCCAATCTACTGAAATAGATGCCATCGAAATCATTACCAACCCTTCAGCAAAATACGATGCAGAAGGCAATGCCGGAATTATTAATATTCGACTTAAAAAAGACCAGGGACTTGGTTTTAACGGCACGGCGACCGGAGGATACCGGTACGGGAAAAATTCAAAATATAACGGATCAGCCAGTCTGAATTATCGGGAAAGTAATTTTAATACTTTTGGTTCTTACAACATTTATTCCGGAGAAAATCTGAGTGAGTTCTTTTTATTTCGCGAGCAGGGTGGTAATGCCTACGACCAATCGAATATTGATCTTGGTAATAGCACAAACCATGGATTTAGAATAGGAACAGATTTATTTATCAACAAAAAGAACACCATTGGAATCCTGGTCAATGGCAGTTTAAATGATCATAACTCAATCACTAATAGCAATACCAACATATCCAGCCTGGCGGATGGTATTATTGACAGTTTCCTGGTTGCCAGTAATAAAATCAATTCATCCAGGGATAACGTTAACTTTAATTTGAACTATGCTTTCAGAGGGGAAAATGACAAATCCTTAAATATTGATTTCGACTACGGTTATTACCGGAATAATACCAATTCATTTCAACCAAATCAATATTTGGCAGAGGATGGATTTACCACTTTATTCGAAAGAACATTTAGTAATGTAACCCCAACCGATATCGATATTTATACAGGTAAAATAGACTACGAAACTAATTTTGCCAAAGGTAAGCTCGCTCTGGGAGTTAAATCTTCTCTGGTCGAAACGGACAATACCTTTGATAATTATGACATAATCGAAGGGGAGCGTATAAAGAATTTGGATAGAAGTAACAATTTTGTTTACAGGGAGAACGTGAACGCCGCCTATTCCAGTTGGCAACGGAAAATCAGCGAAAAAATTAATATTAATATTGGACTAAGGGTAGAACATACCAATAGTATGGGCGATCTGACCAGTACCCAGACAAATATGGACGAGGCGGTAGAAAGAGATTATGTTGATTTTTTCCCTTCAGGAGGTATTACCTTACAAGCAAATGACAATAATAGTTGGCGATTGGCCTATTCCAGAAGAATTGACCGGCCAAGTTATCAGGATCTTAATCCATTCGAATTCCAGCTGGATGAATTGACCTTCCAAAGAGGGAATCCCTTCTTAAATCCTCAGTATTCCAACTCATACTCCCTGACTCATACCTATAAGTACACATTGAACAGCACTTTAAGTTATACTGTGATCAGTGATGTCTTTACGCAAATCACCGACGCCGTTGATGACCGAAAGGCCACATTGACCAACATAAATCTGGCAGAACAAAAAAACCTTGCCTTATCTGTAAGTTATCCGTTTACGATCACCAAATGGTGGAATGTTTATGCAACAGCTACCGCATATCACCTTGAGAATAATGCGGATATTGATGGTAAAATCATCGACCTGAATGTGAATGCCTTCAACTTTTATGGTCAAAACACGTTTATGCTTCCTAAGGGATTTAAAGCAGAGCTATCAGGATGGTACAATGCGCCTACATTGTGGGGAAACTGGGTCACCAATTCCCAATATGATGTATCAGCGGGTATATCCAAAAAGTTTTGGGATGATGCTGCTACCCTAAAGATCTCAGTAAGTGACCTCTTTTATACCAATGGCTGGGGAGGTGAAAGCCGTTTCGGCCAACTCTATATGCGCGGCGGCGGTAATTGGGAAAGCCGGCAGCTAAGGGTGAATTTCACCTATTTATTTGGCAACAAGCAGGTTAAAAGCGCTAGAAACCGGAAGACCGGAATTGAGGAGGAACAAAGCCGGATCAAGGGATAATAATCAGGTGGAAACAATCAGTGAGAGGTCATCCGCAAGGGTGATCTCTTTTTTTGTCCCAACAGTTCTTTTTCACGATTCCATGATTTGTGCCCGGTGATCATATGTTGTCTGCAAATGATTAGTATCTTTAGTAGCCTTACGGACTAACTCATCATTTGGAATAAATCGGGAATAATGTTGTTTCGTTACTCCTTTCATACCACACTTTTAGTATCCTGTTCCAATCTTATTGCTCAATCCCTACTGAGGGTAAGTCAGGCACCGTTGATTGACCTTCACCTTCTGGCTCCTGATTGGGCTTCTCCAAATTCTCATTGGTTCTTAAGTGATCTACGGGGAGATCCATTCGACACTAATGCCGGCTTCATAAATCTGGAAACGGATCTACTGATGAAGGGATGGGGTAAACCAGCGTATACAAAAGAAACGTAATGAAAAAAAGAAGTGACCTCAACTTGACAAAAATGAAGTGCGATTTATTTGACTGGATGAAGACCAGTTTGAGTGTGCAGGACCTTAGCCATTTATCAGATAAATTTTTAAGAGAAATAAAGGGAAGGATTTATTAACAATAAAAAAGCGATTAAAATGAAAACAAATCGAAGGGATTTTTTTCAGACTTTAGGAGTCAGTACTGCTGGATTGGGACTGATTTCGAATGTGCCTATTGCCAGAAAACCAGAAACAAATAGGGATACCACCGATGCTTACAATAACGAGCAGATATTATTTATCGGTGACGACATTGCTATCACTAATACAGTCTACGGAAAAGTACAGGGATTCATTTTAAGAGATATTTACCAATTCCGGGGTATTCCCTATGGCGCGGATACCGGAGGTAAAAACCGGTTCATGCCTCCCCAAAAACCGGAACCATGGGATGAGGTAAGACCCGCAGTATGGTGGGGAAATTCTGCACCACAAATCATGGATAATAGATACGCCAGTGTCTGGTCAGCATATGCTGATCACTGGAATTATGATGATGTGAGTGAAGACTGCCTGAAGCTGAATGTTTGGACACCAGCCCTCAATGACGGTAAAAAACGACCGGTCATGGTCTGGCTGCATGGCGGGGGCTACACGAATGGTAATGGAATCGAACAGGACGGCTATATGGGAGAAAACCTCAGTCGCAAAGGAGACATCGTGTTTGTATCCATCAATCATCGGCTGGGACCCATCGGATTTTCTGACCTGTCTGGAGTGGGAGGTGACAAATATAAACATTCGGGAAATGTCGGGGCTCTGGATATGGTGGCCGCACTGGAATGGGTCAAGGAAAACATCGCTAATTTTGGCGGCGATCCCAACAATGTAACCATCATGGGTCAGTCCGGAGGAGGAGCAAAAGTATGCACGCTGACAGCAATGCCAAAAGCCGCAGGACTCTTCCATAAAGCAGTGCCCTTAAGTGGGTCAACCATCACCGCCATGGATCAGAAGTATTCCCAAAAGTTGGGTCAGTATATCCTGAGCGAGGCCGGTCTTTCAGCAGGTGAAATTGACAAGCTGCAGGAGATGCCCTGGAAAGAATATATTCTCGTGGCTAACAAAGCCAGCCAGAAACTGAGAGAAGAGACTCCGGACAATGGGATGTTACGCCGGGGATTCGGTCCCGTGGCTGACGATATCAATATACCGGCAGGCACCTTCTATTCCGATCCGGATGGTGTTTCTTCAGAGGTACCAATGCTAATATGCAGCACCTTTCATGAGTGGGGTATAGCCCGCACCAATCCCGAGTTGGAAAAAATCACTGCGTCCGAAGCAAAGGAAATGCTCAAAGAAAGAGCTGGCTTCAGAGGTGGCCTTGGCGATAAAGCGCCGGTGGTCTATGATGCCTATGCTGCTGCCTTCCCGGATAAAAAACCAATAGAGATTATGACCATGGTTGCCAGTAATCGCAAAAGTGTAATTGAAACGGCAACCGCGAAATCTCAGCAAAAATCACCGGTGTATGTGGCCTGGTTCGGTTGGGAACCCCCGATGTTCAACGGCCGGATGCGGGCATTCCACTGTCTTGATATTTGCTTTTGGTTTTACAATACCGATCTTATGTTAACGCATACCGGTGGAGGATCAAGACCTAGAAAGCTTTCGGAAAAAATGTCTGATGCACTACTGCAATTTATGCGAAGTGGCAATCCAAATTGTGAGAGCATGCCTCAATGGCCATCGTTTACGGAGGAAAACGGTGAAACGATGATTCTCAATGATATCTGCGAGGTGAGAAATGATCCGGACAAGGAAGGGAGAACGATGTTGTAGAAAAAAAATGGTTTAATACCGTTGTAATAACCAGGACTTGTCCGATCTCTTGGTTTAAAAATCCAAACCTGGGATATTTTTAACCGATATCGCAGTAAATTTAAAGGCAGTGTTAGTCCATAACGCTGCCTCTTTTATCTCTAACATAGCCAAATGCTATTCTTCACTTCACCAGTAAAAATTCTATTGGTATTTCTATCTAGTCGTAAAAATTCAAATTCTCATAAATGAGCCGGTACCGGTAAACTCCTGAAATCAGGAAAATAGAGTAAAACAATCCTTTATTACATGAATAAAAATATATTTAATGATCACAATTCAATATAAATATGCTTTCGCACAGATTAATACGGGGTATCTTCCTTATTTGTTTCCTTGCTGTCCATGTGGCTTATAGCCAGCCGAATATTCTGGTTGTATTTTCTGATGATCTCAATTGCCGGATTGGACCTTATATGGAACTGGACCGGCATACGCCGAATCTGGACAGGTTAGCAGCTGAAGGGGTCCGCTTTAACCGGGCTTATTGCCAATTTCCGCTTTGTGGACCATCCAGAGCTTCAATCATGAGTGGCCTGTATCCCCATACCAATGGTGTATTAACGAATGATGATCAACCGGGTAGTTATAAAAAAATCAATCCGGAACTCAAAGACCACCCATCCATGGCAGGATTCTTTCGCGAGCGAGGATATTTTACAGCGAGAGTTTCAAAAATATTTCACATGGGTGTTCCCGGCGGCATTGAAAGGGGAGACCCGGGAGGGGACGAGCCAGATTCGTGGGATTATGCCTACAATATAATGGGCCCCGAAACGAATAGTCCTGGTGACCTTCAACTACTTTCTCCAAAAAACCTTCATTACGGTGCTAATTTTTCCCGGATGATTCTGCCTGACAGCTTACAATATTTCCAGACCGATTACTTAGCAGCAAATCAGGCTATCGCAATTCTCGAAAACCGGGCAGGTAAAATACCGGAAGGCGCAAAAAACAAGAAACGTTTAAAACCAGATGCTCCCTTCTTTCTCGCTGTGGGATTTGTGAGACCGCATGTTCCGTTGATTGCGACCGAAAGTTGCTTCAGTCATTATCCCGAAAATGAAACGGAGTTACCAAGTGTACAAATTGGCAAGGATATTCCGGAAGCAGCACTTCGCAAGCAAAATGAAAAACAGTTTGGAATGAATATTCTGCAGAAAAAACAAACGATCAGTGCCTATATGGCCAGCGTTCGATTTATGGATGAGCAGGTGGGCAGACTATTAAATACCCTGGATAAATTAAACCTGAGGGAAAACACGATCGTCATTTTTCTATCCGACCATGGTTATAATTTGGGAGAACATGACTGTTGGGCTAAGTCCAGTCTGTGGGAAGGTACTGTTCGAGTGCCGGTGATTATTTCGGCCCCTGGTTTCGAAGACCAGGCAGGCACATCCTGCGAGTCCATCATTCAATTGATCGATCTCTACCCTACCCTTCTGGACCTTTGTGGATTCACTGCTGACAAACCAGAGATCCTTCAAGGCAGGAGCCTGAAAAGGCACTTGCAGAACAGCGCCTTTACAGATCAGGAAGCATCTGCTTTTTCAGTATCCTACCAGGGCAATGCCGGTACCCTCAAATTTGACCATTGGCGCTACACTCGCTGGTCCGCTCCGAATGAAGGGGGGAGTATAAAAAATGATGAAGAATTATATGATCACCGGACAGATCCGGAAGAATGGAGAAATCTTGTCAACGATCCGGAACAAAAACAAGTTCTGGAAGATATGCGGCAGAAATACGATGCGATGCTGACCTCTGTTAAAAAGGAATAAACGGCGAATCTCTTCCGGAGGTGTCACCACAAGAGAATCTATGTCGCATTTTATAAAGGTAACCGGCTCAGATTTATTCGGTATATATCACCAAGCCCATTCCCGGGGCGGTCAGCCATATCCTTTAGATCGTTGGGAGATCTGATGATACGCGAACCTGCCAGTCGTTCGCTGGTAAAATAAAAGGTCCCGTTCGCAAAATCGACAAAGGGACAATAGTCAAGTTTTTCCGAATTAATTGCAGTACAATTTATTGCCGGCGACCACTCACCATTTACTTTTTTACTTAAATAAAGATCACCTCCGCCCAAATCGTCCTCCCGTCCGTAAGAACTAAAAATGATCAGATCCTCAGCAGGACTAACGTAAGCATTAAATTCATAGGTCTTGCTATTTATATTGGAGTCCAGGGGCTCCGGTTGCTGAAATACACCGTTTACCTTTCTGCTGACAAAAATATCTTCCAGACCTCTTCCACCAGGTCGGCTGGCAGTAAAATAAAGATTACCGGAAAAAGCAACGGAAGGGAAAAATTCATCTGACCTTTTATTAATAGTTGTGTCCAGTGCCCGGGGATTTACCCACTGATCTCCCTGTCTCTCCGCCACCCATATATTGTAATCACCGGCACTTTCAGTGTAGAAGGGGCGATTGGACGAGAAGTAAAGCAAATCTCCATCTGGTGAAATAAAAGGTTCGATATCTTGAAATTCGCCAGAAAATGGTAATATTTCCAGTGCACTCCATTTCTTACCTTGCCTGATCATCCGAAATAAACACCGATAATTCTGGCGGTAATCACCGCGGGTAAAAATAATTTCCTCTCCGTCGGGACTGATAGCGAAATCCCTTTCGACGAGAGGGGTGGAAATAACACCCGGACCAAATAGCTCCACCGAGTCAGGACGGCGTGCCAAGTCAATAGCTATTTGTTCTGACTCCATGCCGCATGAATTGGCAAGCCAAAAAATAAATATCATAATTGATAACCTGCACATATCCATAGAACTATTTGTCAATTTCATTATCGATGCTTCAGGGCCGATTTGAGTTTACTTACATACTCATCGATGAAATGATCCTTTCTTTTTAGCCGGTATTGCATAACCCATCTTGGGTGAGGAAGTGGTATCAATTTTTTAAAGAATTTATATTCCTCATTTAATTTTTGTAGAAAGGCAAAATTCTTTCCCTGCCCCATACTGAAAGCAATATCAGTACGCACACCAAAAGAAATATGCTTTCTCAAATTTTCCAGAATCATGGGCATGATCGCTGATGTTAGATCATTGCTGTCATAATAATTGTAGTTTTTGCCATTTTTTACAAATCCCAGCGGGCAAATAGACGTGATATAAAATTGGCTGTAGAAGTATTCCACACCTCCGATTGCCCGGATAAAATCATAAACAAAAACGGAAGATAACTCCTGTCTTTTGTCAAAACTATTTTCAAGGTTGCATTCTTCCTCCATCCGTATTGGGTCGGTAAACGGTATCCCGGTGACTCCGGCTCCAAATCTCCCTGGATTGATTCCCAATAAAACAACCCGTTGCTCTCCATCAGAAAAGTATTTGGAAAAAAATCTGGTCATTGCATCTCTCACTTCTCCTGATTCATATGGGTATAACCACTCCACCTTTTCGGGAAGTGAAATATCCGTACTCAGCGAAAAATGATAGTTCAGAATTTTATCTGCAAAAGTTTCCATAACAGTATATCAAAAGACAAGATAAGGCAGTGGAAATAAATTAACGAAGTCAGGCCAGACAATTAGTCCCTATATTGGTAGCGAAAAACCGCGTTACCCATGAAAAGGCTCCTAATTTATAGCATATTGATTATTGCATTCGCCAACTGTCAAAGGACAAATAACGCATACAAATTATCCATCGAAGAATGGCAGCAAGAACGACTCAACAACCTGGTCAGAGAGGATGGTTGGGCAACCCTTGCCGGACTATTTCCACTGAAGGATGGAGAACAATACTTTGGTTCTTCCCAAAGTCTTACGGTCCGATTTCCGGCTTTTGCCCCGGATACCATCGGAAGTTTTCACGTATCCAATGACTCCGTATGGATGACAGCACCCGCTGAAAAAGGGGTCATGATCAATGGCGTTACGGTGACCAAAATACTGCTGGTTCCCGCCTCTGACCTTCAGGTCTGTACTTTGGGACGCTCACAATGGTTCGTTATCCAGAGAGGAAGCAGGTTCCTGATTCGATTGCGTGACACCCAACATCCTGCCCGTACAGCGCTTACCCACATACCCTACTACCCCATTGATGAAAACTGGAAACTAACCGCCACTTTCCATCCCTATGAAACTCCCAAATCGCTGGCTTTACCCAATGCTTTGGACATGATTATCAACAATGAAAGTCCCGGATATCTAAAATTCAGCTATCATGGCGAGGAGTTTCAGATGTTGACCCTGGAAGAGGGTGATGAATTATTTCTCCTTTTTTACGATCAAACCAGCGGTGTGGAGACGTACGGCGGTGGCAGATACCTGTATGCCGACAAACCAGTGGCAGGAGAAACCACTGTACTTGATTTTAACAAAGCTTATAGCCCGCCTTGTGCATTCACGGAATTTGCCACCTGTCTGCTACCACCTCAGGAAAATCGATACCCTTTTGCCATCACTGCAGGAGAAAAAGATCCTCATTTTTTGCATTGAGACCAGTGTATCTCCCAATCCTACTCCCTGTTATTGTCTTTCCGGTAGATCGAGCAATTTCACAAAATGGTCTTTGTGCACCAAACCATTTTCATCAATAGTATATCCCACTGGTCCACTTTCAGACCATTTTAGATCTGGTAATAATTTCAACAACTCCCTTCGATGTCTTTCAATGATCTCCCGATTTTCTTTTTTATAGGCAATGTTCGTCCATTCTTTCGGGTCAGATTGATGATCATACAATTCTTCAAAATTAATTTCCGGATAATAAATGTAGCGGTAACGCATACTTCTTACCGCGTGTCCGGTTACCGGATTTTTCGCCCAGGAAAATCGATAGCTACTGACCACCGGTGCTGTTTCTGCCGATGGATCGGTTAATTGTGGTACAAGACTGCGGCCATCAAGATGCGCTGGTGCTTCATATCCTGTAAGTTCTACCAGTGTAGGATACAAATCCATGAGACTTACCGGCTGATCACACCGGGTGCCAGCTTGAGTAAGTCCGGGTACGGAGATAATCAGTGGAACCCGGGTAGAGCGTTCCCAGAGGGTAAATTTCTCAATGTTCTCCTTCTCGCCCATATGCATCCCATGATCCGACCAGAGCACTAAAATCGTATTGTCTACATAGTCTGATTGCTCAAAAGCATCGATCAGGCGTCCCAACATTGCATCCGAAAAAGAAATCGCTGCTGCGTATGATTGAACTACCTTCTTCCATTCGTCATTATCAATCACCCATTTATGGATCCACCTTCTTCCATGATCAAAAGCATCTTCAAGATCATCTTCCTTGCATTCGGGCAAGACGATGTCTTCCAAAGGATACATATCAAAATATTTCTGAGGAACTTCCCAGGGATCATGGGGTTTCCATACTCCGGCTGCGATAAAAAACGGTTTTTCGTGTTTTTGGGAGAGTTCGTAGCTTGCCCAGTCAACTACATGAAAGTCAGCCATCTTTTCGTCAGGAACCGGAATCGGGCCCCAGGTCCACCACCCCCCTCCGGGACGGTTTTCATGGTTGTCTTCGGGAGGAAAGATAACCTCATCCGGAGCTCTGATCTGATAGGGATGAGAAATATAGGCACTTGGATAGTAGAAATCCCAGTTCTGTGGTTCTACCTGACTGGTTGGTGCCCAGGGTGGCGCCTGGCTATGATAGATTTTACCACCACCTAAAGTCTTATACCCCCGGTTTTTAAAGAATTGTTCGATGGTCTCCACATCTTTCAACGCTTCAAATTCTCTCCATTTAGGTCCATCCCCCCAGTAAACATTTTCCGCTCCTGACCGGGTATGGTGCACTCCCGTCAGAATAGCTGCCCGGGTCGGTGCACAGGCCGGTGCCGGAGTGTGTGCATTAGTAAAGATCATAGATTTGGCAGCGAGACGATCCAGATTGGGCGTCTTAATATTCAATTCAGGATGACCATTTAAAAAGCCAACCCAATCATTCAAATCATCTACGGCAATAAAAAGGATATTGGGTTTTTCCATCGTTTGCGACCACGAAGGGTGCATTAGCAACCCGATTAAAAATATAAGCACGAATCTCATTAGCTTGGACTATTTCTTTTTGAATGTTCTATTAAAATATTTTAAGCCGGTCAGCCTAAGGCCATTATCTTCAAAAACAAGCGTTGAATTACTCATATAGGGCCTCGACAAATACTCTACGGAAAAGGTGTTTCGATTTTTATGAATTAACCGGGCCTGATCTTTAGGACCGATCAATAACAGCAAATGATCATCTTCTTCCACAATTTCGATCTGACCGAGATAATCATCCTCATACATACCGGTAAAATCTTTTAATAAAAATGATGGCAGAATTTGCACTCCTGATTCCGGCTCATTTTCCTTCGGTTTGAGACTTTCATAAAGTGCTAATAATTCACTGCTCCAGTCCCGATCAATATTCCCACTTTGAAAAATATCAAAAACCGTATACATTATGGCATGCCTGACTTCCGCATGGTCCAGATTTCCCAGGACATAAACCCCTAAATTTTCGTCCGGAATTAATCCGATAATAGCAATGGTACCTTGGAGGCTTCCAGTATGAAAGCTTACCGCTCTTCCCAGGTAATCATGTTGAAACCATCCTAAAGCATACGTTTTCCAATGCGGTTTTGTCAACCGTTGAGTCGGATAAAATCCCTGGTCACTTACTATCGTTTGTGGCTTGAGCCATTCCCGGTAATTGGTATCAGAAATTAGTCTTTCACCGTCTACTTTTGCACTGTCCAATACAAACAGCATCCACTTCTGCATATCCTCTATAGTAGACCAGACTGCGCCCGCCGGAGCTATTTTATCCGCACTCTCATCCGCAAAAACGGTAATGGCTCCTCGGTGCTTTGAATGTGGTTTGGATCGATTTTCATACTCAATACTTTGCTCCTGTGTGGGAAACGTATTGTCCATTTTCAGTGGATTAAAAATTCGTTCCTGAATAAAGGACTCCCATTTTTTACCACTGACGTTTTCAATCACCTTACCGGCAAGTGCATACATATTGTTTTGGTAGGTATATCCTCCCCGTACCGGGTAAGCAGGATCTACATACCGCATCTTTTCAATGATTACTTGCGGCTCATAGTCCCATAAATACCAAAGTAAATCTGCATTCCCCAGGCCGGTATTATGGGTCAAAAGATCTCTTATTCTGATCTCCCTGGTCCAGTGGGGGTCTGAGAGCCGAAAGTCAGGTACAATTTCAAATACCTTATCATCCCAGCCAATCTTACCTTCGTCAACCAGCATGGCAATGCAGGCAGCCGTCATGGCTTTGGTCGTCGAACATATGCCAAATAATGTGCGGATGTTTACCGGCTCCGTTTTACCGATCTCTTTGACCCCATAGCCTTTGCTCCATAAGGCTTTTCCGTCCTTAACAATGGCCACCGCCAGCCCGGGAACTTCCCACTGCACCCGAGCCTGTTCAATATATTTATCCAATTGATCCAGCACATCGCTGTAATCCTGGGCAAAGGCATTGAAAAGACAACAGAAAATTAAACCGAAGCAGTAGAGAGTTCTCAAAATTCTTTCGGATTTATCGCAATTGACCGCTTAAGATAAAAATCAATTGAGAACTTATGGTCCGTACCCGCAAAAAAAGACCCTGGTTCAATCCCAAATGGAGGTAAATCGAATTGATTTGAAAAAACCCTTTCGTATGAACCCAGAGAATCCGGCAGGCTTTCTAAGGTGATCAATATCTACTGACTTACCAATGGCCACAAAACCAGCGCATCGTTCTGATCCATGCTACGTTTCACTTTTACCGAATGAATCCGGCCGTGTCCCTTAAATTTGATTCTCAAGCCATGAAATGTCCCGGCAGACGAGTTGTATTTGTCCTCTTCGATTAGCTCGCCATTGAGGTAGAGACTGACTTTCCGGTCCTGCACTTTCACTTTTAATCTTTGCGGAAGATTTAGATCTCGCCCAAAAGCAGTCAAGTTACTCTCGTGGCCTTCCCTGGTGATGTCCGCTAATCGCAATCGCAAATCCCCGCTGCAACCGGGTTGACTCAATGGAATTGAGAAAAAATTCTCCGAACCCAAAACCACTATCCGTACATGCTGACAGGGGGCCAGACCACTTCGATAGTCATTTTGTAACTCCAACTCTAATTCCAGATTATCCATCTCCAGGTTTTCAAAATCATCGATATAATGCAGGGTAAACCAGGGCAGTTCTTCTTTTCCCAGGATCGCCTGGTTGTACACCTCTTTTTGAATACTTAATCCATTGCCGGTCTGCCACTCGTCGTCAAGAAAGTAACGTGGTTGATCTTTGCCATCCATCGTCAACAGCCAACCATCAGATTCGACCACAAGATCGTGCTCTTTTAAGATGGTGGTATCCGCCAGAATTTTGGCTCGCCAGTAACCGGGATAGTAGTAGGTTGAGGCAACTTCTTTCTTTTGGGGATCTATTTCGAACTTTCGCCGCGCATCCCAGGTCTGTTGGATATAAAAATGGTCTCCCTGAATGCCTTTGAGGTCATAGCTAAAAAGGACTGTATTAGGAACTCCCCGTACCACTTTCTCACTGCTAAATTTCACCTTCTCCATCGCCTCCTGGCCAGGTTGGGTAGTTACCTGCAACATTCCCTGCGCCACGATATACAACAAACCCAGTATTGCCAGGGCAAAAATAGATTCGATAAATCTCCTTCCCTGTTTCTGAATTCTACCAAGCTGATCGATCAACGCCGGCGAAGTCGGTGTACCTAATAAAGCTTCTTCTTTGCCCTGCAGATATGCGATGAATTCCACCCAGTTCTCAAAGTCTAAAAAATTAGCCAACGTGTTGAGAGTGGTTGTATTAGGATGATGACTGTAAGCCACTTTCCCCCATAAACGCTTCAATGTGTTGACGCTAAGGGCAACTCCCGTCTTCTCGTAGATTTTGTCACTCAGCAGAAGAAACTCCTGGTGTCTCCAATGTTTGCTATCTGCCCATTGCAGCCGGACTTCAATCCTATGGCGGCATTGTTCCAGATAATATTCTATTGAATCCATACGCTTCATCTCCTTTCCAAATATAGGTATACTCTGTTTGATCTCAGCGCTTTGTACAACTTTGGACAAACTTGTACAATCTTGAAAACCAATAATTTACGAAGCATAGTACTTTTCGCCGAAAATCAATCGATATGATAGATCCGGGCAGATTCACCAACCACAGAACCTTTTCTTCTGACGGGGAAAAACTGCAAAGCGCACACATACCAAGTATTCGTAACCTCAAATTACTATTAGTGACCAGTATTTGGGTCTGGCTTAGTTGTGCATCAACCAGGAATATTCCATTTCATGCCAATGCTCTGAAGGAAGTCAATCGTAACCTCATCCTGGACAAAGCCGACCCATACAAAATTGGAGTCGAAAGAAGAGCGTCCTGCGGGGTGATTATACTAAATAATCTGGATTTTAATTATGGCGTCCTCGAAATGGATCTTCAATCAGAAGACATCTCTGATGCGATCGGAATAGCATTTAATATTGAAAATGATTCTATTTACGAATGTGTAGGCTTTCAACCGCTTTCCAACCCGGAAAATCAGGTCCAATATGCGGCGACTTACATAGCAAAGCCTGGTTGGCAATCCAGTGGCTATGAGTCGGGAATATCACACAATAGAGCAGGTGAGTTTTCCATCAAAGCGGACCCGGCAGGTTGGATTACCATACGTCTAAAAATCACACCGCATCAGGTGATTGTGTGGGATAAAAAGAATATAAATCAACGGTTGGAATTAGAGCGTCCTGCAAGTTCCGTCTCAAAAAAAGTGGGCTTGTGGGCAGGTCCAAATTCCAGCGGATATCTGAAGAACTTAAATTTAATAAAGGTCAATAATTAACATCTCCCCGGTTTAAAACATTAGGAGGGCTCTGCGATTATTATAGTTACTAGGAAAGTATTATGACTAGGAAAGAGCCCTTCTTTTATTATCTCCTGGCCTTTAGCCACTAATCCATAAAAATTACCTAAATTATTCGCTTCAATCAGGCAATACAAAAATTATATGGAAGCCTCAATCGATGAAATTCAGAACCATTATCATCGGCCAAATTTATACGAAATAATTACCGGGCAATTAGAGAAACAAAACATCGATTTAAAACAAGTCGGTCGACGAGATCTATCTGCTGTAGATGAATTTCATGTACGGGGAGCGGCTGTTTCGGAAGAGCTTGCAACATCCATTGATCTAGAAGACCAGAATGTACTGGACATCGGTTGTGGAATAGGTGGCCCCTGCAGAATGCTAGCGGATCAATTCAACTGCCAGGTAACGGGCATTGATCTCAGTCCTGAGTACATCAGAACTGCCAATAAATTATCGGAATTGGTCCGATTGGATCACAAGACCACATTTATTCAGGGAAATGCACTCGATTTACCTTTCCAGAGGCACACCTTTGATGCGGTTTGGACGCAACATGTGCAAATGAATGTGCCGGATAAAAAAAGATTTTATGCTGAGATCGTACGGGTATTGAAACCTGGTGGGAGCTTCCTATATTATGAAATTTTAAAAAAGGGGAAATCAACGCTTGATTTTCCGGTACCCTGGTCAAATCGACCGGAATTCAGTTTCCTTTTCAAATCTTCTGAGATGCACTCCCTGCTGGAAAATCTGGATATGCAGAAAATTAAAACAACGGATCAGACGATAGCTGGTATTGAATTCTTCGAGAAAATGCTCGCCCGGATCCACGTTCAAGGTCCTCCGTTGATCGGCTTAAATCTGCTCATGGGTGAATCCACTCTGTTGAAAATCTCTAATTTACTTAAAGGATTGAAGGAGAAAGCACTGCAACTGGAGAGCGGTATCTATGTGAAGCCCGATCTCAATTAAATTCAATATTGCATAGAGATAATTATCTTTTAGAATGCGTAACATTGCAATGACTAAATTTTAATCTCTAGCAGATCATGTATTTACTTGGATATGATATTGGAAGTTCATCGATCAAAGCCGCATTGGTCAATGCCGATACGGGGATAAAAGAACTAGTGGTACAGAGACCAGGCAGTGAAATGGCTATAAATGCCCCGGAAACCGGTTGGGCAGAACAGCATCCGGACACCTGGTGGCGGCATGTCTGCGAAGCAACCAGGGACTTGCTCCATCAGTCCGGTATAAACAGCCGGGAGATCAAAGCAATCGGCATCGCCTATCAAATGCATGGATTAGTCATGCTGGACCAGGATGGAGATGTCCTTCGGCCTTCCATTATCTGGTGTGATAGCCGGGCAGTAGAAACAGGGCAAGTCGCATTTGATACGCTCGGTCATAAAGAATGTCTATTTCATTTACTCAATTCACCCGGAAATTTTACCGCCTCGAAATTGGGTTGGGTTAAAGCAAATGAACCGGATATCTACAGTGAATGCTCCAAGATCATGCTTCCGGGAGATTACATTGCTTATAAACTTTCCGGTGAGATCCAAACCACTGCCACCGGTCTTTCGGAAGGTGTATTTTGGGATTTCCAGTCCAACCAACCCTCAGAGATGCTTCTGGATTATTTCGGCATGGAAAAAAATATTTTAGCCGATATCGTCCCCTGCATAGGTCTGCAAGCCAAAGTCTCATCATTAGCTGCAAAAGAAACGGGGTTGTCCGAGGGTACACCCATTTCCTACCGGGCAGGTGATCAGCCAAACAATGCGATGTCTCTCAATGTCCTGGAACCGGGTGAGGTAGCAGCCACCGGTGGTACCTCCGGTGTTGTTTACGGGGTAGTGGATAAGCCGGTTTTTGATACGGCATCCCGGGTAAATGGTTTTGCGCATGTAAATCATACCAACGAGAAAACCCGGATTGGAATTCTGTTATGCATAAATGGTGCTGGCATACAATATAGCTGGATGCGCAAGATGATTGCTCCCGGCGTTCCTTATGCTGATTTGGAGAAAAAGGCTTCCTCTGTAGATATTGGCTCTGATGGTTTATGCGTGATCCCGTTTGGCAATGGTGCAGAGCGAATTTTTGAAAATGCGGACCTGGGTTCCCACCTCTGCCACTTACAATTGAACCGTCACCGACAAGAGCACTTGATAAGAGCCACCCTGGAGGGAATTGCCTTTGCTTTTGTCTACGGCACCGACATACTAAAAGAAATGCATCTGGATACCAGTGTGATCCGGGTGGGAAATGATAATCTGTTTCAGTCGGAAATCTTTTCCCAGACGATTTCCACACTCACCAATGCCAGGATCACGATGATCGATACAACCGGGGCTGCCGGAGCAGCCCTGGCCGCTGGTGTGGGGATTGGCCACTTTTCAGGATTTAAAGAAGCCATGGCTCACCTGAAAATTGTGAAAGAAATCAACCCTGACACCGGTAATGAGCATGCTTATCGGCAAGCGTATGCATCTTGGAAACAGAGTCTGGATAAACTCTTATAGAATACATTTCAATATAAAATATGTCTACAACCGGGCATTCCCTCTCAATAAATGTCTTTAACTAATCGTTAAGAGTTTAATTGACATTATAGAGTGCCGCCATGAAAGGAAAGATCAATCTATTGATCCCGTTAGCAATTACATTTACTCTGATTTCGTGTCATTCCAGTAGGAAAATTTCAAGTTTGACACCCCGATCCGTCATGCTGGACGATCCATACACCGGCGATTGGGAATTCGTGATCGAAGATATGCCGCAAGGAGATGCGGAAGGTATCCTGAATATAGATCGCAGCGGATACAATTACACTGCCAATGTATCCGGGGATATCGGAGACATGGAAATTGAGGATGTCAGCATCCAGGATGACCGAATGAAAGGTCATTTTCGCTATAAAGGATTCCGGGTGAATGTAAAAGGTGATTTCACCGGAAATTCTTTTGAAGGTAAAGTTGGTGTTACCCTGGTCAGCTATCCTTTTAAAGCAAAGAGAAAAGCCGGTAGCTGGGCTGATTAGGTATTAAAACTACCAGCTTCTGAAATTCGATTTTTTTTATTTAAAAGAATTTATTTTAATCAATTTTAGTAAACACTTGACTACTCAAACCAGTGTGTGTGCCAATCTTTAAAAGGTAACCCGCTGGTGAGAGTTGCTGAACATTTATTTTTTTCTCAAATAATTGGGAGGATTTATTGGCCTCCATTTCCATCACTACCCGGCCTTCCATATTCACTATGGAGATTTTTAGATCGCCGAAATATGCACCTTCGAGATTTATCCTCACATAGTCCTGCACTGGATTAGGGTAGACCGATAAATCTCCGGCTTCAGGTATCCGATCAAAAATGGGAGTTACTTCCTGAGACTCATAAGCCCCAATATCCACCAGCTCATCTCTGACATTTCCAGCCAGATCTTTTTCCGGAGCATTTTCATTTACTCCGGCATTTATTGCCGGGCTTGAAATTGCAAGCCGAAAATCATTTTCACTATTTTTAAACTCAGGATCCGTATTATTTTGATCGGCTTCCGAATCCAGAATATCCTGCATAGACTCCGTATTACATATATTCCCTCCATGGGAGATAACCGAGGAGGTACCTTGCACATTCGCCACTCCATTTTCAGCATCGGCAAATATGTTATTCTGTAAAATCAGGTTTACCTTATCTCCAGTAAGATCATCCCAGGCAACCAGCGTTGCATCACCGTTATCATTATTAGCAAAAGTGCAGTTGATGATTTCCACGACATCTTCATTACTATCATATTCATTGGGTTGAATGGTTCCCCCGGAAGCGGACTGATTTGAATTAAAGAGGCAATTAAGTCAATTTCAGACTGGTATTAAAAGAGACAATAGCTGATCCATAGCCTGTCTGATCTGCGGCATTTCCCTTTGCCTCATTACCTTCAAAGACAGAAGCGTCAATGAAATGTGAAACTCCCGCTATATTATCCGAAGCGAGACTGATAGCTCCACCATTACCATTCACCGAATTTCTGAGGAATTCGGAACCAAAGATCTGATAAACCCCTCCTTCGAACGCCTCCAGAGCAGCTCCATCAACCGTTGCCATATTTTCCATAAAATCTGTCAAACTTATTTCGATCTTGGAATCTTCGCCATTATTGCTGATTGCTCCACCGTAGGACGCCAGATTCTGAGAAAATGAGGAATTTTCAATCATGATCATACCGGCAGCCAGGTAGATACCACCACCGCCTTCAGTTGCCTCATTCTCCGAGAATTGGCAATTGTCTATGCTGAGATTTCCATCAATATCTGCAAAGAGCCCGCCACCGTTCTCTGAAGCATTATTGCCGGAGAAAGTAGAATTCACAAAATTATACTGTGCTTCATTTTGCAAATAGACACCAGCACCCTGAGGGGCTGTGTTGTCACTGATGTTAGTTTCATCCAGACTTAAATCTGCGCCCAAAATGGTAATTACACCACCACCGGCAACCTCCGCACTATTGGCCATGATTTCCGTTCCATTCACACTTAAAGTGACCCTTTCGGCATAGATTGCCCCACCGATAAAACCGGAGGTGTTATTTGTCAATCGACAATCTTCAAGGGTTATCTCACTGAGGTTGACAGACCCCTCCGGAACAAAACATTGGATCGCCCCTCCCCTTCCATCGGGTGAACTTTGAGTCACCTGGTTAGCTTCAAAAATGCTCTCCAGAATAAATACAGCAGTAACTTCTTCAATATATAGACCACCACCGCCTCTAATGGCCCAGTTCTCTCTAAATTCACAATTTTCAATCCGTAATTCGCTGGCATTAGCGGCAGCAATTCCGGCGCCTAAACCGGTTGCCAGTGCGTCAATAAAATCAGATCGCGCAACCGACAACTTACTTCCCTCCCCTTTCAGATAAATACATCCACCATTAAGGCCGGCACTATTGGTAAAAGTACAGTCACTGATATCAATCACCGCTTCCGAAACTCTCACACAAATATCTCCTCCGTCTGCATTTGCCAAATTGTTGTCAAATGAGCAATTCTCCAGCGTCAACGAACTACCCGAAGTGGCTCCTGAAAAAATAGCCCCTCCAAAATCATCCGCTCTATTATTATAGAATGCACAATTTCTTATTTCAATTGACTCACCCAGATTCAATATTCCTGCACCACTATAGTCATTGAGGTCCATGACAGAAGCAGTGGTACGCTCCGTATATCCGCCTTCGATTCGCAATCCATCCAGAACAATTCCCGAAACTCCGCTTTCGACCACCAAAACATGTATGCTGTTATCCTCCTTATTTAAGGACTGGTTGGTGGAAACATCATCTCCCATCACATCCCCATTTAGCACCGTGGTATTATTGATCAGGTCGCGCTCATCCGGACTAGTCTCCGTACCGGAAAATCCACCATATATCGTAACTGTTTTATCTATGATTAAATAGTCCTTACGACCTTCGGCACGGTAGGTACCGCCGGCGACCCAGATTTCTGCATTGACGTCGGCGTTTTCCAATGCAGTTCGCAACGAAGTATAAGCATTGTTCCAACTGGAACCATCGTCACTGCCAGATGCATCAACGTCAACGTAGATGGTCTGGGCACCGAGGGAGAGGAGAAATAAAAAATTAACAATGAAGAGCGTAGTGTTTCGAAGCATGGCATTGGTTTTAACTTGCTGAATATTCATTATGCATAAATCTGAGAAATATGGTTTCACCACCGATTAGGTAATAAATCACTATTTATAAGTCGGGATTTATGCAGGTTAGAAATCAAATTTAAAGGCCATGAGAGATTGATTTATCACCCCTTTGGGCGATATTTTCCTTTTTTAGACTAAAAAACAATCCGCTAACTTTGAACCCGGCGGTATCACAATTATTACTTTTTTTATTATCTCAGAAAGATGTCAATAAAAAATCTAAGGGGTCAGGTTTTGTTAGCCCTATCAATCGTTAGTTATTTTTTCAGCTATGGACAGGAACCAGCGGACTATTTTGGAGATCGATGCACCGGGACCTGGGAAGGCACGATGTACTTAAGCGAAGGCGGTAAAATAAAAGACAGTCTGACGGTAACTTTCGAGGTGAAGAAAAAAGAAGAAGCAAAAGCATGGACCTGGAGAACAACCTATTCGGGAAGACCCGAAAAAATAGTGAAGGATTATGTCCTTAAATTAGTCGATGCATCTTCGGGATCGTACGTGATCGATGAAGGAGATGGAATCTTACTAAATTGTTATTTATTCGGCCAGCGCCTTTTCAGCACATTTTCTGTCGGTGACAATCTGCTCACCGCTAACTACCAATTGAGTAAAGATGGATTATATTTTGAAGTCACCTCTTCCAGAAGAGAAGAATCTACCGGAGATGGATCCATTTACAATTATTCAGTGCTTCATGTTCAAAATGTGCTGCTCACGCGGAGTTGATTCCGGCTTCGGATCTTTTCCCAAATGGAAAGACCGCGTAATCTAACTTGCCAGGCTCATTGACACCCTTTTCTCCAGTTCTTGTACGGTATCACGAAACATGACGTCTGTGTCCATCAGATCCTGAACCGCATTACATGAATAAATGACCGTACTGTGATCGCGCCCACCAAACTTGGCACCGATAGCTTTCAGGGACTTGTTAGTTAGTTTTTTAGCCAAAAACATAGATAGCTGCCGGGCGATAACGATCGAACGTTTCCGGGTTTTGCTATGCAGTTTTTCGACCGGCAACTCAAAATACTCAGCTACAAGATCTTTGATGCTTTCCACCGTCACTTGCTTGGTTATCTGAGTGACAAATTTCTGGATTACCTCCCGGGCCAGGTCGAGATCAATATCCCGCCGGTTTAGCGAAGCCTGGGCAAGCAGTGACACCAATGCGCCTTCCAGTTCACGAATATTATTCTGAATATTATAGCAAATAAATTCGATCACATCGTTGGGGATCGCCTGACCTTCTTCCATCATTTTGGATTCGAGGATTGCCATACGGGTCTCCAGGTCCGGAGCTTGCAGATCAGCAGTGAGACCCCATTTCAGTCTTGAAATCAGACGCTCCTGCATGCCATCCAGATCTTTGGGTGGACGGTCGGAAGTGAGGATAATCTGTTTGCCATTGTCACGCAGTTGATTAAATATATGGAAAAAGATCTCCTGAGTTTTAACCTTATTGGCCAGAAACTGAATATCATCCACGATGAGTACATCAACCAGGTGATAAAAATTGATGAAATCTTCGATCTCATTATTCTTGATTGCCTGAATGATCTGATTGGTAAACTTTTCTGATGATACATAGAGCACCGACTTTTGCTCAAAATCTTCCATGATCTGATTTCCAATTGCATGAGCCAGATGCGTTTTACCCAGACCTACATCTCCATAGATCACCAGGGGGTTGAAAGACGTACCTCCCGGTTTTTTAGCCACAGCCATGCCTGCCGATCGAGCCAGTCGATTACAGTCTCCCTCAATATAGGTATCGAAGGTATACTTCCTGTTGAGTTGTGGATCAATCTTCAGTTTTCGAATACCAGGAATGACAAAAGGGTTCTTTATCTCCTGTTGGTCGATGGTGACTACCGGTGATCCATGCCCATTCGATGCGGTACGTGGCACTTCATCCGTGCGAAGCAATATTTGATATTCCAGGCTACCATCTTCTCCCAATTGGCTTTTTACTGCTTTCTTAAGCAGCGATACGTAATGTTCTTCTAACCACTCGTAGAAAAATTTATTGGGCACCTGAATCGTCAGTGATTCTCCATCAAGACCTACGGGTTTAATTGGTTCAAACCAGGTTTTGAAGCTTTGAGGATTTACATTTTCACGTATAATGTGAAGACAGTTTGCCCAGATGATATGACAGTCCTTTACCATTCTCTTTGAACTCTATTACTAGGGTTACAACAATAAAATTATATCACCGAAAACCGGAAAAATTGGGTTTCATTGCAAGCTACAACGCTTGGGGTTCGATACAGTCTCTTAACTTGCAAACAAATTTGAAAAAAAATATTTGTAAACCAATCCTGCTCCGGGCAATTTATTCAAAAAAACTTTAAATTATTGTTGAATATAATACATAGAATCCTTAATGTCAATCAATAAGGTTTAAAAAAAAAGTAAAAAGGATCGAAAATACGTATGTATATTATTTTAATATATACTTTCCCGCAGATCAGCCGGAACTACCTAACTGTTAGGTTCTGGCAGGTCAGACAGCGGTTTTTTCGGTTCTTTTCGAAGAGGACATCGATCCTGCCGAGTATGATTCCAGCCCACCCCACCTGGTTGATCATCACTTGTTTGTTTTCTCTGTTAGAAACCAGTTCCGGAGCCTGCATAAAAGTATGAGTATGTCCTCCCAAAACCAAATCTATGTTCCGCGAATTTCGAGCAAATTTTATATCGTCAATCTTCTCTGACTCATATTTATATCCCAGATGAGAAAGGCAAATGATATAATCACACTTTTCTTCATTACGAAGGTGATCAGCGATGCGGTTCGCCTCTACCACCGGATCCAGATACCGGGTGGCACCGAATAACTTTTCCGGCACCAGACCTACAAGTTCGATACCCACTCCCAGAATACCGATCTTCACTCCAGCTTTGTCAAAGATCTGGTAGGGTTTGGTTAAACCTCGTAATAGCGTCTGGTCAAAATCGTAGTTGCAATTGATAAATGGGAAAGTCGCATGCGGTAACTGGCTGACCAGTCCTTCAATGCCCGCATCGAAATCATGATTACCAATCGTGGTGGCATCATATCCCATTTCCGACATCAGTTTGATTTCGAGTTCACCTCCAAAGAAATTAAAATACGGAGTACCCTGAAAAATATCCCCACTGTCTAATAACAGCACATTTGGTTCCTGAACGCGAATTTCTCTGATCAGCTGACTTCTTCTCGCCACTCCACCCAGTCCCTGATTCCGGCTGCCGTCCATCGGAAAGGGATCGATCCGGCTATGCACATCGTTGGTATGCAAGATGGTAAGCTTCGTGATCTGAGGACTGGCCATAGCCTTCCAGGGAAACGCTCCAAACCCAAGCAAAGAGGTGGCTGTAGCGGTTTGTCTCAGAAAATTTCTACGCGGTAACATCCAGTAATTTTAGTTGTCTAAATTAATCACTCTTCCCTCCAATATTGCATCAATTGACTTAGAAGCAGCATGCTGTAAATTAACATACTCTATGATAGCATCCCGGTAGTAGACGTTCAGGTTCTTGTAGGAGTAATCCTTCAAAAAAGGGAGATTACCTCCTCCCTCAGCGAGATAGTCAGACAAAACAAAGGAATATGAACTGCCGGGATCCAGCATTTTACCGTTGATCATGATATTCTGTGCTTTGCCGTTCTTGATCTCATAGGTCACTCCGTGGCTAATAGGCCATCCTCCGGTGGCGGCCATCCGCTCAAACAATTCGGCGATCACCGTACCCGGCACTTCCATGGTCACCAGATAGTTGTCAAATGGCATCAGCTCGAAGATTTTGCCCCGGGTAAGCGGTCCTGCCGGTAAGCCGGGTATCCGGATCCCCCCGGAATTACAGATACCGAAATCCAGATCCTGCCCGGTAATCAGTTCCGCCTGGGCAAGAACAGCATCGGCTACAAAATTTCCCAGGGTTGATTCTCCATCGTTCTTTTCCAGGGGGGAGGCAACCAGTCCAATCATCTGATTCATTTCGGAGGCCAGCTGATCGCGATAGGGCCTGATCATCTGCTCTACATCGGAATCCTCCGCATTATCTACCGTTTTCTCGGTGATACGATAGGTCTTGACCTGCTCATCAGCCAGATGATACGTCTGGGAACAACCAAACAGGATTAAAGGCAGGATCCATAGATATTTTATTGACCTCTCCATTACAGTAGTAGTTTGGCCTCTTGTTTAAGGGCGTGAATGGCCTTTCGGGTAGGATCAAACTCCGGATTGGCGAAATGTTCTACCAATGCACGGCTAAAGGTATCGGCATCCTCACTGAATGAGGTTGAAACCATTACATGATCCATCTGGTTGAACAATTCCTGTTTCGCCAGACGAACAATCTCCCATAATTGATCCGATATGTACATTTGTTGCGTCACATTGTGCTCAAACTCCTGCTGAATAGCGATCATCAGGGCAGAGTGCAAATCACCCGAAGACATCTTCCTTGTGCGTACTTTTGCAACCAAACCGGGAATATGTATTCTTTCGAAAAAAAGAATGAGCCGTTCATAAGCCTGCAGTTTCAGGGGCAATACACTTGCAGACGTATTCTTCTGGATAGCCAGTAGTTCCAATTGCTCTTTATTCCTGAAGAATTGCCTGATCACGAGATAGCAGGTAGCAAAAACAATTAAGGCTGGAAGGCATACCAAAAGTAAATAGAACCATACCGACACCTCATTCATAATTTTGTCATAATTGAACAAATAAAACGCGACATGCGTTGAGACAAAAGTAAGAAGCTTTCATGATAGAGGTGTTTTGATTACTTTTGATTTTTGCAAGCTCCTGAAAATTTCTGAAAATGAGTGAAGTAAAGCAAATGACTGATGTGAAACCGATTTCCCTGACTGAAGGTGCATTGAGGGAACTGAATAAGATTAGGGTTCAGGAGAACGTTCCCGAGCAATATGGATTGCGCGTCGGAGTAAAGGGAGGGGGTTGTTCCGGATTCTCCTATATCCTGGGTTTTGATGCGCTGAAAGAAGGTGATCAGGAATACCTGATTGATGGTATGAGAGTCATCATGTCAAAATCACACGGCATCTATTTGCTGGGCATGGAAATCGACTACGTCGACGGCCTTAATAATCGCGGGTTTACTTTCAACAACCCTAATGCGAAGGACACATGCGGATGCGGCACCAGTTTCTCTGCCTGATGTTTCCTCAATATCTCCATCATATTAAATTCTGAAGTTTATACAGCTGATCCTGGATGTTTAGCTTTCACATGTTTAGGTGAAATTTGCGCCATTTTCATTTAGGCATGCTCTGCAACTCCTAAATGGAGGAAAAGAACTCCGGTGAGCCAGAATACTACCATAAAAAAAGGGCTCCGTCACCGGCAGCCCTTTCTTCATTAATCTTTTATCCGGTATCACATATCCTTGCCGTTAAGTTAAGCGGTGACAATTTGGTAAATGGCTCACTCGCACCCCTCTAACTCCCCTGGAAGGGGAGAACCAGTC
>JAGQWZ010000242.1 GCA_020436835.1 Saprospiraceae bacterium
ATCGAAAATGGGCTGCCAATTCTGCTAACTAAATTGGAAAATGATGGCCAAATACTGGAGATGGAGCAGTTTGCCAGTCCATTAGGGGATATAGATGAATCCCTTCATGGCGACAGTCCCAGTGTTTTTATAACGAAGTTGAGATTTAGTGGCAGGACCGGAGATTTGAATTTTCAAGTATACCTCAATAAAGAAGTGGATAGCCAGGACTTAGATCTGGAAGCATCCGGCAATCTTTGGCTTATTACGGAGAGACGAACAGGCGATATTTTACTCACGATAAATCCGGGAAATGATTGGAAGGTTGGAATTCACAAAACTCGGCAAGATGCTGAAAAGCAAAATCATATTCTGACCATCAGTGGTCAAATAGTAAAGGGTCATCCGCATGAGGTTCTGCTGAAGTTTCTCTCACCACCAGATCACTTATCAGAGGTCAAAGAACTCGAAGAATTAGATTTTTTATCAGCCAAAAATAAGGTAATCAACTACTGGAATGATTGGATCAATAAAGGTGCTCACTTCGAGGTTCCTGAAGAATCTGTCAATAAATTATTCCGGGCAAATCTTTGGCATGCACTAGTTCTACCGCGTCATTCAACGGGTGGTGACGGAGAAATTCATATGGATCTCCCATACTCGAATATTGCCTACGGCCAGAAAAACTCTGACTGGCCCATTAATCAGGGCGTGTATGTAGATTATATGATCTATGGTCTGCGTGGATACGATGAAGTGGCACACAGTGAAATCATGGCTATGTTCCGAACGCAGCAACAACCTGATGGCCGGATCGGAGGGTTTGCAGACTGGGGTGTTTATTCACCGGGACATTTGTACACTATTGCCCAGAATTATCTTCTTTCCGGTAATCGCAATCACTTTGAACAATTGCTGCCTTACGCTCTTAAGACCCTGCAGTGGTGTCTCGCGCAAATTGAGGAGTCAAATGCGGAAGACAATAGTCCTGGTTTGATTCTGGACCCGCTCAACGATCTTACAGCCGGCGAAAGAGCCTGGGCATTCACGCAGGCATATTATGTAGCCGGACTTGAACTCTTTGCAGAGGCATTGTCTATTTATAATCATCCTCTGGCACCGGAGGTCACGAAGGTAAGTGCTACAATGAAAAAGAAGGTTGTGATTGCATTTTCCCGGGCCAGCGTCAAATCACCGGTGGTTCAGTTGGCTGACGGTACCTGGATCAACTATGTTCCAACCGATGCCCTCACTCCTCGAAGAATGCTGGATGAATGGTATCCAACGGATGTAGACACGGGCCCGTTACATTTAGCCAGATTAGGTGTATTTGAGCCTGATAGCTGGCTTACGACTGCCATGCTGAACGATCATGAAGACAATTTGTACCTGCAAAACAAGGGGGCTGCCAATGAACCGGTATATGTTCCGCAGGCAACTGCATATTTGTTGCGGGATGAGCCAGAAGCGGTGATCCGAAGTTTTTATAGTTTATTGGCCTGTGGTTTTTCGAATGGTCAAATGACTCCGTTGGAGCATCGCTGGGCGCATCCCCAGTATTATTCGCCTCCCAGCACGGATGGGGCCTGGTTTGAGATATACCGCAAAATGCTGATTAATGAAATGGGCTCCGATATTTTGTTCATCGGTCAGGCAATACCACGCTCATGGTTAGAAAGCAGCAAAAAGATCCAGGTGAAAAACGCGCCAACTTACTTCGGTAAAGTATCATTTTCTCTGGAGGGAGAGTCCGCCAAAAATGAAATCGTAGCAACGATCACACTCTCTCCCGGAAATGCCCCGCAGGAGCTATGGATCCGGTTGCGCCACCCTGCCAAAAAGCAGATTCGTTCGGTCATGGTGAATGGTCAGCCGTGGAAGAATTATGACTTGCAAAAGGAAATAATTAGAATACCTCAGCCGGACCAGGAGCGCTATTTAATTTCTGCGAAATATTGAATTAGCAGATTATAATTAAAATTTCTGGTAGAAGATAGATTTCTCATGACATCAACTTTTACGAGATTAGTTAGGGGTAAACGCACGGATTGCAGCCACTTCGGGACCGTCAACGGTGGTGGCGTCATTTCCAAAATGCGTCCGGATAAAAGTCAGGATCGAAGCAATAGAGTGATCATCTAAATGCCGGTTGTGCGGCATTAGTCCGTTGTACGATTTTCCATTTACTTCAATGATGCCGTCACGGCCGTTTAGAACAATGTCGATTAGGCGACCCTTATCGCCAGTTACATATTCTGAAGCAGCCAATGGGGGGAAAAGATTATTATCGCCTTTGCCATTTCTCTGATGACAGGAAGCGCAGTAGGTATTATATAGAATCCTTCCTTTAAGTTGGTCACCGCGTTGCATATTGTCCAGTTCGGGATCGGGAGTCTTAATATACGACCGGGATTTTCTTGCTTCCATACTGGCCAGCTGATCTTCGCCAAATGCTTCCCGGTCGCCCTTATACATGACCCTCCAGATCTTCCCCTGGTTGGATTCACTGATATACAGGGAGCCATCCGGGCCGGTGGCCAGGCCCATTGGCCGGTAGACAGCATCGCTCGTATTGACTACGGTGTCTACTCCGGTGAATCCATCGGCAAAAACCTCCCATTCTCCGGTGGCTTTTCCATTCTCGAAGGGCACAAAGCAGACGATATAGCCGGCTTGTGGGTACGGTGAGCGGTCAGTAGAACCGTGAAAGGCTACAAAAGCACCATTTTTATATCGTTCGGGAAATTGTTCACCCCGGTAGAACAACACTTCCATTGGAGCCCAGTGCCCGGGAAAACCAACGACCGGGTCAGCGAATTCACCCGCGCGTCCGACGATCTTTCCATCTCCACCGTAACCGGGTTGCAATACATTTTTTTGTTGAAGTTGGTCGTAGTAAGCGTACGGCCAGCCATAATTGGTGCCTTCGGTGACTTTCATGAGTGTTTCTGCCGGCAACACGGCAGCCTGCCAGGGAGTGTATAAGTCGGGAAAGATGGTATTGAAATTATCGATACCATTTCCGACGGCATAAAGGCTTTCATCTTGCGGATTCCAGGTCATGCCCACGACACTGCGTATGCCGGTGGCATATTTGTATCCGTCTTTTTGGGTCAAACCTGTTTTTCCTGCTTCGAACCGCCAGATACCTGCGTGTTCCTCAAGCTCAGGGCAGGGATCCAGCCCTTGGCCTCCAGGTATACCCACCGGACCATAGGCAGTAATATCCTGACAGGCATCGGAAGGAGAACCAAATGGTACATACATATAACCTTTATTATCAAAAGCCAATGGCTTGGTAGTATGCCAGTTCCTGACCACATTTTCATCCAGATCCGTCAGGACCACTTCGGTTTCACTGGTGGGTACCAGTTCTCCGGGTTTCAATTTATTGCGTAGCACCTTTCGGACCAGGCTGGTATACAGGTATCCATCATGAATGGTGACACCGACTGCCGATCCTCCTTCGTCCACATAATCTCCGAAATAGACCACACTGTCCGCCTTGCCATCGTGGTCAAGGTCCCGCAATCCCACGGTACCAAGCGCACCCTGGGCAGCGTGATTAAAACTCATTTTGGCGTAAATATCTCCATTATCATTTACTGCAATATGCCGGGTCCGGCCAATGCTGTCCACCACGACCAATGCTTCAAAATCTCCGGGAAGGATCAGACCTCCATTGTCGGGATCACTGGTGGGCAGGTTCGCCCTCTCTTTGCAATGGATAAGGCTGATCAATATCATCCCTAAAACCGGTAATCTCAGGTGGCAGTGTTTTTTCATGAATACGATAATATTTATTCCTCTGAATTTTTAATTCTTTCCTGTTAAAAGAGGAGTTAGATCTAAAATTCCTTGCCGTTAAGTTAAGCAACTAAAGTCCAGTATTTTGCCATCGAACACCCCTCTAACTCCCCTGAAAAGGGGAACCAGCCGTCCGCACTCAAAACTCAACAACGTACTTTCTTTGCTAAACGGCATTAAATCTAAATTGTCAATAATTCCTCCCGGTTGATCTATTTTCTATCGGGTACTATACTGAGAGTTAAGAGAAATCTCTTAAATGCTATTTCAGCTTTAAAAATAAGACGGAAGATCCGGTTTGGAATGGGGATTTCACCTCCTGCAAATTTCCTCCCTCTATGTCGTCACCAGGTGAGGAATTTCCCGAAGCGGGATCAAACCATTCTGCCGTAAAATTTCCACTGACATCAGAAAGGTCGATAGTCGACGTGCTATCCTGGGAAAGATAAATTAGATATTCATTACCGGTATTGGCCAGGCAATATCCGCCGGAAGTGAGAGATCCGGAAGGGATCATCTTAATCAGATCCATTTTTTCTGCATACTGTAGGGTGTAACCCAAATTCTTGCGCAGCAATTCCAGGCGTTGATCATCGAAAGGTGCGGTCAGGACTTTACCATCGTAAGGATCCATAAACAGGGTGTTCATGCCTTGCGTAAAACTTTTCCAAATCCAGTCAACCGTGCCACCCAATCCCCATAAATGATCCGTATCATTGATGATTATTTTCCGGCCATCGGCGGGGGGAGGAGCATCTTTATATCCTCCCTCTCCATTCGGAGAGATCCAGTCCGCCGGGCTGTCAAATAAAGTCTCGTTGGAACCGCCTTTATATTGAAAAGTCATTCCGACCGGATGATGCACTCCCAGGGAGTCTTCAAAATTTTTTATAAATTTAATCATATGGTACTGCCACTTCGTGGAAGCGGGATGATTCTCATTGGAAATCTCGAGTAATACGTTGTCAAAGCCGTGCACCGTTTCTAGTACCTTTTTGACATAATCTTCCTGAATAGCTAAAACTTTCTGATTTTTCAGCTCATGGATTTCCAACCTGGTTGATGCAGCCGTATCCAGGCCAAGATTATTAATATTATTTTCCGGATAGAAGGGATGCCGCGAATATGCGTCCGGAGAAAACTGAATACCCCAACCTTCAAAAAGCATAACGGCAACATAAAATCCTCCCTCTTTGGCTAACTGCAACCGAGTTCTTAAACGGGAGAAATATTCCGGATTTAATTTAGTGAGATCAAATTTTGGCAATCCATCTGAAGCCATGCCCGTACCAGTTCTTGTCCAGGGGTGAGGATTGATTTCGCAAATTTTGGCATTTTCATCCCGGTTTCCTCTGGTGTCCCAATTGAGGAGTTCCCAAGCCCAAAGGCGGAAGAAATTATGATGATTTGACTTTAAAAATTGCAGGAATCCGGGGTAATCGAAGGTGTCTGCCGGGTTTTGAAAGGTCATGTCTACCAGATTATTCCAGGTATGTGATCCGGTGAGGTAAATGGCTTTACCCGATTGATCGGTAAAGTAGCGGGGATTCTCGCTGCTGACTCTTAACGTATTCGGTGTTTCTTTTGCGCAGGCGAGAAGAAGGCAGAGAAAGGTGCTAAAGATCCAGAGACGAAGCATAGCTCAAAGTAATTTAGTGGATTATAGCAGTAAAATACAAGCAATATTCTACAATTTCGCAATGGATTCAATGATTGGTAGCTCAGATAGACGATAGGGGGATTATTGTTGTCAGAATTAGGATTCATAGGATTAGAGGATTATGGGATTGGTTAATTCTGGTAAATTCAGTAATTCTGAAAATTCTGATTCGGACAATGTGAAGCTGTATTTGGGGATAATTTTATTTCTGACCTTTCTTATTGTCAGAATTAGGATTTATAGGATTAGAGGATGATAGGATGGGTTCATTCAGATAAATTCAGTAATTCTGAAAATTCTGATTCAGACAATGTGGAGCTGTATCAGGGGATATATTTTATTTCTGACCTTTCTTGTTGTCAGAATAATAGGGGGCTGAACCAGTAGGATTAGAGGATGATAGGATTAGTTCATTCCGGTAAATTCAATCATTCTAAAAATTCTGATTCAGACAATGTGAAGCTGTATCAAGGGATAATCTTTTTTCTGACCTTTCTTATTGTCAGAATTAGGATTTGTAGGATTAGATGATTATAGGATTGGGTCATTCTGGTAAATTCAGTAATTCTGAAAATTCTGATTCAGACAATGTGAAGCTGTATTTGGGGATAATTTTATTTCTGACCTTTCTTATTGTCAGAATTAGGATTTATAGGATTAGATGATTATAGGATTGGG
>JAGQWZ010000243.1 GCA_020436835.1 Saprospiraceae bacterium
GCATTTAGAAAACCTCCCGATGTCAAATTATGTTCGAAATGCTAGCCAAGAAAAATTATTTAACAAAGTACAGGACGCGACTTCTGCTTTGATCACTGGTAGTGCTTAGCCTGGATACTTCAGCCGCGGAGTCTTTTTTTTGCCGGTGTTTTGATAACATGTATTAATCACCAGAAATCGTTGTCACTATATTCAAAAGTTAGTCATCTGGGTTTAATAAAGTTACGGTTCATGCTGTGCTATTTATTCATATATTTAGTTGTTGCGTGAATCGAAGCTATGGACTGATATGAAAAATATTGCATTGTTTTCCCTTTGTTTTTTGATTTCCATTAAGGCAACCGGACAACAGGGTATAAAACATCTGGTTTGCGGTGAATATTGGTCTGAGGTCAGTTTTTCTGATTTTTGCGGGATCACCGCCGATCAGTTTGAATTCAATTCAATTCCTAACGACATCTGCAATGCGGATCTGCGTGAATCTGCCGGTGTGGAGGACCGGATCTCAATTCGCGTTTATAATCATTTTACGATACAAGGTGCACAGGATGAGTACAGCACCGAAAAAGAAGACTATCAGGCATTGGACGGCTACCAATCTATCAACAATCTGGGAGATGATTCCTTTGTTCTCTGGAAAATGACATCCGGCCGTTTAGATCATGCCACTCTTTTAGTATGGAAAGACACCTATACGGTATCGCTGGAAGTCAACCTGAATCCAGGTCAGGGAGCAAATAATTGCCTGGACCAGCCGTCCATCATCGAATTTGCCCGGGCCCTGGTCAAACCACTCTGAAAATTTCGATTTGTTGCCAGGCTCAGACCGAGACGTCGATAATCAATTATGTTTGGAAATCTTAGATTTGATCGCTCTACGAATCTTTGCCAGGTAACTTCAGGAGAAATGTTTTTACCGTCAAATTTAGTTCCTTGTCAAAATTTGAAGAAGGTGTTCATGGACGAAGGATGATCTAATTTCAAATATCCTAAATCCTTCTTTCTGGCATACTACCAGGAAGACTATATATCGATGCACGTATGAAGTAGATATGTTAGTAGTGCAATTGAAATCACATGACTTATTTGGCGGAAATTGCATATATTCAAAAGGACTTACAAGTCGATTTCTTGTCTAAAATCTATTCAACATGAGGACTCTATTTCATACATCTTTAACGCTCACTATAGCCATTTTTTTCTTTAATCCTGTTTTTGCCCAAAGTGGCAGACCTTCATCATCGAACCAAGGCAGTGCACAAATTCAATTATGGAACAAAAATAAAGATGCCGTCATGAAGAATCTTAAGTCTTTGGAAAATGACAAAAAAGCCAAAGCACTTGTTAGCAAGACAAAAGCAAATATTAATGCTTTAGATTCTAATTTGCGGAGACTGGAAAACCCTCGAAATGGCACTTCCGCTAACAATCTAAAAATAATTAAGGATATCCAGAATCTGGAAAAAAAGCTTGATGAAAATCGTAAAGAGTTTCTGCGACTTCAACAAACTTTGCAACAATCATCGGGAGCTTACCAAACGATTAGCAACGCCATCAGAGTTGCCAGTGATGCTGCCAGAGGTTACGTTGACAATTTAAAATAGTCAGTTCCTTTGAGATATTAATATCGAGATATAGTTAATGAATATGTATCCGCTTTTAGGACTTTACTTTAACTTATGACCTGGAAGTTATCAAAATTTAGGTGGGTAAGATAAGAGTTACTTTCATTGTTCACTTAGACAGTGCTCGTTCTTCCCGTATTTCGCCAATGTGATAGTAAGCGACGATTTCAGCGATAAGGTCATCTCGAAAGTAATACCATTCGCTGACATCCAGTTTGAACCCCTTTCCCTGAATAGCGGTATATCGCACACAAGCTTTTTGCGATTCAAAAAGTCCGTCATGGATTTGGAATTTATAGCCAAGGAATTTGTCCTTATTTTTTTTTACCAGTGCCAAATAGGTCTCTTTACCCTCGATTTTACCGAATGGACTGGTATGGGTAAAATCCGCCGTGACGGGGAGGTTCATGAAATCACCCATTTCCCACTTTCCGAACCACGCTTCGATTAGTCTTTTAGTTTTCATGGCTACTTTATTTTTAGTTTATCAAAAAATTATTTTATTATTAATGCCTTCACTTTTTATTCTTTACCGGAATTCCCGGTTTGTTTTTGTATAAATTCCAACAGATCTTCCAAGTAATTTTTTGCGAATCGAGGCTTTAAAAATAAGCTGGGTTTTCGGTGAACGCGGATACCGTGATCGGCATTTTCATAGACTTTTATGCATATTGCCGGGTTGGCCACTTCCTGAAGCCGGTCCAGGCATGCTGGCACATCATTTAAATGGTCGGCTGTTCCAATCTGATATAACATCGGTGTCTGCAAATCCATTAAATAGGGCACGGGGTCAAAATCAAAACTCCGTCCGGAAGGATCGAGGAAAATGTTTTCTTTCCGCTCCATTTTCCCGGGATTATCAAGCAGGCTGAAGTAGTATTTATCATGATCGGAGTTAAAAAAAGCGGACCGGCGATATTTTTCAAGCACGCTCCGGATCGACATCCAAAGGCTATCACTCCTTTCCCTGGTTAAGTAGACCAGGACGTGCCGGTACCATTGCCGTAATTCCGACACCGCCTTGTCCTTTGCCCCTTTTTTCCGGAGGTAATTATTTTCATAATCATAAAGCGTTTGTTCCAGTGGGGTCATGACCGGCCCTGCTTTATTTACCAGGAAAGACAGGTCTGATGATAAGCTGTCGGCGATCAGAATGAGCCAACCTCCCTGGCTATCCGCCCACAATCCAATCTTAGTGGAGTCTACATAAGGAAGCGTCTTTAATTTTTCTACAATCGCCACAATATCTTTTGCCAGATCTTCGAATTCAGCCGTCCAAAGGATGCCTGTCGATTTTCCCTGTCCCCTTTTATCAAATCTAACCGTGACAATTTCATTTTCCGCAAAATATTCCGAATACTTGGGGTAGAAGTCGAGTGTATTATTTTTAGAACCATGGACGAGGATGACAGCCGGAAAAGGACCGGCTCCTGAAGGCAGGTTTATTTCTGTATTTAAACGGATTTCACCATTTGGAATTTCAAGAGAAATGACTGAATATTTATCTGAATGAGTACAAGACAATAAGAGGAGGCAAACCAAAAGAACTATAGCCCCTTTGATTTTATCCATTTTCGTGCAGAGCATTGTTGTAGTTCTCATATATTCTTTTTAGAAAACTAACCAGAATTTGAAGTTCCTTCTCCTGAAATCCAGCTATACCGATCTTACGTGCTTCGATCACATAGGGCAGGAGTGCCGCTATTTTCGCTTTTCCCAGTTCGGTGCACCGGATCTGGTATTCACGCCGGTTTTGGGGATTTCTCAGCCGTTTAATTAATTTATTCTTCTCCAGGATATCCGAGATTCTGGCTACAGAAGCTTTATCCTTAAATGATCTTTCACAAAGTTCGGATTGAGTTATATTCTCCCTTGCACCAATCATCGCTAGAATCACCCATTGATCGATAGTGATCCCCAGCTTAAGCTCATAGGCCTTTTTGGAGGCAAAAAGTTTCATCATCCTCGAGGTCCGGTCCAACCAGAAAGAAAAGGCCTGTTCAACGTCCATAGTTCGACTGTCAATAGTTGATATACGAACTAATATACAAAAATATTTCCAGCGTGCCGGGGTGTTCAAAGTTACGATATTTCGAAAAATTCATTTTATATCGTACAGGTCCAAATCAGCACCCATTTATTAGTCCGTTGTGGTAAATTTTGTCGGCCAGTCCTCTGCTGGCTCCTTTATTTTGTCTCTTGCCCCGGCAAGGCATCTACGCTAAAGACAAGGATTGTTAGTATTTTTAAAGTTTATTACTTTTTTCAAACCAGGTCGATATCTGCTCTGATTTCAAAACCATCTTGCAAAAAGAATTGTGCAGCTTACTGCTCTTTAATAATTCAGAGCAATTTACTGACAATAGACTATTTATTATGGAGAACAGACTCACTATTATATTTTTATTGATGTTGCAACTGGGTGTAGCAAATGCACAACCGGAAAAAATAGAAACGCAGATTACCTGGGACACCTGGGGCATTCCCCATATTGCAGCAGATAATATCGAGGAATTATTTTATGCGCAGGGCTGGGCCCAGATGCAAAATCATGCGAATCTAATTTTAGAACTGTACGGTAGTTCGCGGGGCAAAAGCGCCGAATATTGGGGGGAAGATAATCTTCAGAACGATGTACTTATTCATACCCTGGGCTTTGACGCACTGGCCGACATATGGGAGACGAGACAGGATTCGGAGATTAAATTCATCTATCGATCTTTTATTGACGGTTTAAATGACTATGCTTCTGCTCATCCAGAGGCAATAGATGAAGATAATCGGGTGGTCTTACCATTGACAACCAGGGACTTGAACATGCACAGCATGTATGTGATCTTCACCCGCTTTATTGCAGGGAAGGATTTGGGCCGTGTCCAGCAATGGCCCGATATGGGTAGTAATACCTATGCGATAGGACCAAAACGGTCTGCTTCGGGGCGTGCGATGCTGGTGCAAAATCCCCATTTACCCTGGTGGAGGGAATTCCTGTTTTTTGAGTCACACTTTAATTTTAACGGTAAAAATATGTATGGTGCTACGTTAGTGGGATTTCCCGGTATCGCCATTGGCTTTAATCAGTATTTAGGTTGGAGTCATACAGACAATACCATTGACAATGCAGATACGTACGAAGTGAAATTGAAGGATGGCGGTTATTTACTTGACGGTCAGGTAAAGAAATTTGAGACCTCAAAGAAAACAATTAAAATAAAGCAAAACGATGGCTCCCTGATAGAGAAAGAAATTCAATTAATGGCTACAGTACATGGTCCGGTGGTCAATCAGAAAGGAGATAAGGCTTTGGCTTTGCGAATGGTTGGACTAGACCGGCCGAATATGTTTTTACAGTGGTGGCGGATGATCAACAGTACCAATTTTGATGAGTTTGAATCAGCACTTAAGATGGCCCAAATTCCATTCTGGAATGTGATGTATGCTGATAAGTATGGAGAGATATTTTATCTCTTTAATGGGCTGGTCCCAAAGCGAAATGAAGATTCCTGGGTCTATTGGGATCGAATTATTCCCGGAGGAAAATCTACCGACATATGGACGGAAATCCATGATTATGGTGACCTGCCTAAAGTGAAAAACCCGGCCGGTGGCTGGCTTCAGAATGCCAATGATCCGCCCTGGACCTGTACCATACCTATGTCCTTGAATCCGGATGATTTTCCTGGTTATATGGCACCGGAAAGAATGTCATTCAGACCCCAGCGTTCGGCCAGAATGTTAATGGAAGATGAATCGATCACCTTCGATGAGCTGGTCAACTACAAACTTTCCACCCGCCTGGAATTCGCGGATAGAATTTTAGATGATTTATTTGCTGCGGTAGATGCGTCTAAATCAGAGAAAGCAAAGGATGCCAAAAAAGTTTTAGAACAGTGGGACCGCGAAGCGGATGCAGATAGTAAAGGTACCCTCCTTTTTTACGATTGGGCGGGAAAATTTGAGGCCTGGAAAACATCGAATTACACTATGCCCTGGAGTAGAGACATGCCGAATACCACGCCCGACGGTATTGCTGATCCTGAGCGGGCAGTACGGCTGTTGGAGGACGCTGCTTCAGAAATTGAAGGCAGATTCGGTGCTCTGGATATACCCTGGGGAGATTATTACAGGATAAGCTATCATGACAAAAACCTTCCGGCAAATGGTATTGATGGAATCCTGGGTACTTTCCGGGTTGCCTGGCCAGGTGATTCAGATGATACTCATTTGTACGTAGGTGGGGGAGATTCCTGGGTGGGGATTATTGAATTTGGCGATAATGTGAAGGCAAAGGTTTTATTAAGTTATGGTAATGCCACGCAAAATGATTCACCACACTATGGGGATCAATTGGAATTATTTTCAAGAAAGGAATTGCGGGATGCCTGGTTTACACCAGAGCAGATAAGGGCCCACACAGTGCGAGTGGAAATACTTAGGGAGCATGGTTTTACCACAAAGGACTAGTAAGGCGAGGCACCATAGGCATGAAAAAAAAGATCAATTGACCCCTTATGATCGTCCTCCGGAGTACTTCTGCGATGTTTGTTTCTGATTATACAGTGGTCTGAGCTCCTCCCAGTCTGCACTCACTCTTTTAATCCCGCATCCAGATGGCCTTTCCCCGATGCAAACCCCAATTTGGTGGTTGAGAAAGATCTTAGTGAATTATGATGCCGGAAGGTATAAGCTTACCCACGAATGCCACGCTCCAGTATTTGAATCGAACCAAATTTTTGCTCAGCTCGAAACCTGACAGTAACACTCATCCGGTGGGCTATTCATTTCTGTTTTTGCGCCTGATAAGCATCCACCGGACAGCGGGTCCGTTCTCCGACATTCCAAAGGTCCGTATTGAGCGGTTCTTTAGCCCGGTTTACCGTCTGGATACTTTCGACCTTGCCGGTAATATTGGAGTAGAGAATATGGGGACAGCAGGAAGCTACTCCTCCCGGACCTTTACAATTATGGTCGGGTTCGATCCTGAGCGATTCTCCCCAGCCGTTGGTAAAAACATTCGATGCCGAACCCCAATTAGCCGTAAGTCCATGAAAAGAACTGCCAAACAGCCGGAAGTCCCGGATCAAATTGTAGGTGGAATAACCGGAGACGGCGATATGCAGATGGGCTTTACCGGGGATCTGGGGAATGATCGTCACCGATTCAACTGTATTATTACTGCTTTGGTCTTCAATGAAAATAGCACTGTCGCTGTTTCGGATTTTTACATTCTTAACCCAGCAATCGGTTGACCTTCGCAGAGAGATGGCATTATAGCCTTCGTTCTCTTTTCCACAGTAGTGGCACCAGGCATGCTCCGGAAACTCAATGCTAAGGTCTTCGATCCCTATCTCCCTGCCTTCTGCCCGGATAACCGCATTGCCCCAGTCAAAGCAATCGACCCCTTCATGACCACAAGGTTCTCCCATCGTTTTAAGCCCCGCGGGAAAATATAGAATCGTATGATCCGGCCCGGCCCCGCGTAAAATTTCTCCATCGGACAGGCGAATGAGGCTGTCTATCGTAAATCTCCCCGGACCAAACAGGTAGGTGGCTTCCTTTTGACCATATGGCAGTGGATCTTCACCCTCATGATAGCCCACCCGGGAATAGTCGTATTCCGGAAGCGGATCCTGACAGTCCTGACTAATACCTGCTTTAGCCAGAAAGAGCCAAATCCAGACCCAGTATAAACCGGAACTCCCAAATAATCTTACCCGATCCATGCCCTGCCGTTTTAAGGTAATTTACATAACCCGGATCGAGGGACAAAATATGCATCCAATTTTTCCTTTTTTCCAGCGTTATTAAAACAACGAACATCACCGGAATGAGCCAGAAAATACCACTCCTCCTTGTCAGTTTATTAACTACGTATCTCACCGTCCAGGGCCAGCGAAATACTGTTGTTGGTGTACTTGGGACGGTCAATAATGATATTTATCATTTTGTAGACCAGGGTAATGCGCTCACCGCAAAAAACCTTCCCTCCGGTGGACTGGGATTTTTTATTGCCCACGAGATTGGAAAGAATATTCTTGCGGAAACCGGTATTATGACCAAGCTTTATAAACAAGGGTATTTATTTAATACCGGAAGTGGCTATACCTCCTCAAATCGTTCTTTTAGAGCATTACAGATACCAGTAGCAGTGAGTGCAAAAATTAATGTATTGGAAAATCTTATTTTTCTAGAGCCGCGTTTTGGGCTGCATTTTGGCCTGCGTGACCAAAGGATGGGCCGGGGCCATGGCAGCGGTTCGTCGGGAGAAGAATCATACACCATCGAATTTGAGCAGGATCAATCCATCGTAAGACATTACCTATTAATGGAAACAGGAATGGAACTTGCATTTCACCTGTATAAGGAACTCAGTATCAGCACCAGGCTGAGTTATTTTAATGGCTTTAAGCCGCTCTCCCGCATAAATTACCAGTATACGATTAATAATGGTACAACCCAGTCTGCTTTCAATGAAAGTCAGGGCGATTATTGGAGTATGGGATTGGGAGTGAAATATTGGCTACCTAAAAAAGGGGGCGAATGAAATAGGTAAGTCAATGATTAATTCGGGTTACACCTTCTGATCTATAGATAGATGATGAAAAGTTATATAATCTTTTTCCTGGTAGCACTAGTGAGCTGTTTTCCAGAGCAGACTACTTTATTTTCTGACAATCTGCTGGTCGGTCAAATTATTCCGCTTGACGACCTCTGTTTTGAAGCTGACCATGTCAATCTAAATGATCCGAAATCACAGGTAGCACTGGATCAACTCTTTACCCTGCTCAGAGAAAATCCCAATATGCGTATTGAAGTGGGTGGACATGCAAGTGGGCACAACGCCGGTCTCAAGGTAAATGAAGCTTATAGCCAACACCTATCGAGGGAAAGAGCAGATGCAGTTGTGCATTATCTCGTAGCTAAAGGGATCTCTATCGAACAGTTGGTAAGTAAAGGATATGGAAATTCAAATCCTTTATTCAGTAATAATTCAGGTGAGGGCAGAGCCAAAAACCGGAGAATTGAGATAAAGGTCTTGCGAATCTGATTACATTGATCCAGTTGAATCATCACTTTGCTGTCTTCTGTTTACCCGGAGAAAGACAAATAAAGATTTTCTTTTACCACAGTAAATAATATGGAGACCCAAGCAAGAGATTACAATGTAAAGAAGGTGGTTCCCTTTTTTATGGTGCGCAATATGAAAAAATCTCTTGATTTCTATTTAGAGGGATTAAATTTTGAGCTGAAGAATAAATGGGACCCTCATGGGAGTATCGAATGGTGCTTGCTTCAGATCGACCATGCTTCAATAATGTTACAATCGTTTAGCCAAAATTCTGATGTTAAGGAATTGGGGCGGGGAGTAAGTATTTATTTTATTTGTGAGGATGCACTGAAAATATATGACCGGAGTATCGCAAAGGGATTACCGGTGTCCGAACCATTTGTTGGCAATGCAATGTGGGTGGTTGGACTTATCGATCCGGATGGGTATCAGATATATTTTGAAAGTATGACTGATGTTCCGGAAGAGACAATGTATTCAGACTGGATAAGACCGGATCCTTCATTGGGGTGTTTAATGATGAGATTGAGCAAAATGACGGAATTTTGGGAAACAAATTTTAAAGACAAAGGAGAAATGTGGGGAGCGGAACCGGCAGAATCGGCTCTTGCTTCGATGGAGCTATTTGAAAAGTCGGGATTGGAAAAAATCCTGATACCCGGAATTGGCTACGGAAGGAATGCAGGCATTTTTCTCGAAAGGGGCTTTAAAGTCACAGGCATCGAGATTTCGCAGACTGCCATCGATCTCGCAAAAGAGAATTACGGAGAAGATCTCAGGATATATCATGGACCGGTGGCAAATATGCCTTTTGATCAGGATTGGTACGACGGTATATTTTGTTATGCCCTAATTCATTTGTTGGGAGAAGCGGAGCGCCGAAAATTGATTCGCGATTGTTTTAGTCAACTTCGTTTGAATGGCTATATGGTGTTTGTGGCTTTAGCTAAAGAAGATGCACGTTACGGGCATGGACAGAAAGTAGGAAAGGACACTTTTATGACAAGGCATGGGGTGAACTTGTTTTTCTATGATGATCATGCTATCCAGTCCGAATTTGGTGGCTTTGGGCTACTAAAATTTGAGAAAATTACTGAGCCAGCCCAAAGTCATGCTAAAAAGCCAGGGCAGAAATTTTATCAGATAGTTTGTCGAAGAGACCAATAAGCTCAGGTGATTTATTTCTTCATTTTTCTGTATGTTTTCAGATTAAACCTTTCCCTACTGGGTGACATAGTACCCCGAATTCTCCAACATAGTCGATTTTTGTACATTTGGGTCGAGGTAAGGTTTCGAACTTATGGAAAGAAGGTCCCAGGACGATAAATTTGTGTGATAAATTACGCCTCAAGATTACGTCTACCTGCCGATGCAACACTTCTCATCACTTCCTGTTTTTGGTATGGTAAATTTCACTTTTGGGTTTAATACTGTGGTAAAATAGAAATACATAGAGTGGTCGGATGAATACGAATTTCGCAGTACGGGCTGGGATACTTTATTTAGTGATTTTCGTTATAAATTTTGCAGTAGGAACTTGTCAAACTGCGACCAATCCCGTCCGGGGCTCTTGTACCATCTTTTCCGCGTCCGCCGGTGATAAGGTTTTTTTTGGAAACAATGAAGACTATTACCGGCCCAGAACCTATCTGTGGACCGAACCGGGCACCAATGGCAATTATGGCTGTCTATATTTGGGATTTAAAGATTACTCCCACCAGGGAGGTATTAATGAAAAAGGACTTTGTTTTGATGCTAATGCGCTTCCAAAATCAAAGTTGAATCTGCATGAGGAACTGGTGCCCCCACCCAATTACGATGCACCTTATGAGAATTTTGTGATCTGGATTGCTGTATTGATCATGAGAAAAGCGGCAACGGTTGAAGAGGCAATTGACCTGGCAGGAAGGTACCAGAGGAACAACTGGTATGCTGATGCCGGGGGACTTAAATATCAATTGCACTTAGCCGATGCAAAAGGAGATGCAGTGGTCATCAGTGTAGATCAGCAAGGGGAACTTGCATTTACGAGAAAAGAGCCGGGTAAGCGCTATTTGATTTCGACCAATTTTAACCGGGCAAACCCAGATAATGCGCTGGATTTTCCATGCGCCCGATATGCTTTAACGGAACAAATGCTGGATGAAATTCAAAATGAAGATGCCCTCAACGTTGAATATTTTAAGACCATTCTGGACAGGTCCCATGAGGAGGGAATATTCAACAATACATTGTATTCGAATATTTTTGACTTAAAGAATGGCATTGTTTATTTATACCACTGGCATCAATATGATGAAGTGGTAAGATTAAATGTAACAGAAGAATTAAAGAAAGGAATAAAGCTGGTAAGAATCAAAGACTTATTTTCAGGAGAGACACAAAGAGCTGCATCCGAAGAGTATGCGATGTCTATTCTCCTATTATCTGTTAGTGTGGTTTTGGGAACTATATTAGTGATTGCAGCGATAGGCTACATTAAGAAGCACAAATTTAGTATGATGGATAAATAAGATAAATAGAGCTCCAGTGTACTTGGTATGATTTTCCAAAAATAGGTCTCAAAAATCTAAATGATGAAGCTGAATGAACTAATAGGAAAAATCAAAGAGAAGGCTGGTGAAGCAGAGAGTTTAAATGAAAAGCGATCTCTCGATGAGATGACTCTTTTGCTATCCGAGCTGCAACACAAAAACCTCACGACCGAGGAAATTGCCGGCATAGCAGCAACTTTAGGGCTGCAAAGGGGGCAGATACAGATGTCTCAACCGGTTGAGGCTAACCTGCAACGATTTAAAAAGACCCTCATTAGAGATTTTTCCTTTGTCCCGGTCAACTACTATTTTACGCTGGGTATCGGGATCGGATTAGCATTGGGCACGGGGGTAGGGATTGCTCTGGGAGTTCCATTTGGATTACCTTTAGGCATCGTCTTCGGTTTGGGAGCCGGATCAGGGCTTGGCCTGGTAGCTGGGATGTTGGTGGGAAAGTCTTTAGATAAGAAGGCAGAGGACGAAGGCCGGGTATTAAGAAATCTATAATCAGACCAGTTCAACCAGTCGAAATCATCATGTACAATCTTTCATACTTTAAGGAAAAGGACAAAGAGGTCCTGCGTCGGTTCATAAACGATTATCCTTTTGCTTTTTTAACCGGAAGTGATTTGCAGGGAAAGCAGGTGGCCACTCAGGTCCCGATTCTTTTGGAGGAGCGGGAGGGGGAATGGTATCTGCAAGGACACATGATGCGAAAAACCGATCATCACCGGGCTTTTGAGCAGAATCCCCAGGCGTTGGCTGTTTTCACCGGACCGCAATGCTATGTAAGTGCATCCTGGTACACGAATCCGCAGATCGGGTCCACCTGGAACTATATGAGTCTGCATTGCAGAGGAAGTCTGCAGTTTATGCGCGACGAAGATTTAATTTCCCTGATGCAAAAATTTACCCTGCGATTTGAGAAAAACAATACCGTATCACCTACCATCTATGACAACCTTCCGGAGGCATTCCTGAAAAGAATGATGCCGGCCATCGTCGGATTCGAGATCAAAGTCGAAGAAATGGACAATGTTTTCAAGCTAAGTCAGAACCGGGACAAGCAGAGTTATCTCAACATTATCGAACAGCTGGAAAGACAAGGGGGGAATAGCGCTTTGGTAGCCACTGAAATGAAGAAGCGCATTGAAATATTATTTCCTCCCGGGGTGGAATGGGATGAGAGCAGGTTTTTGTCGTAGCTTTTATAAATATGCTAAATAGGTAAGTTGACGAAGAATCGAATTTTTTCAATAAATGAAGAATCTGCCAATTCTTAACGCTCAGTGTTCAGCGGTAAAAAATCAATGGTATTTCCACTTTTTCTCGCTAAAATTCAACTGCCGCAAAAACTGTTTTTCTATACTTTACCAGTCCGGGACAAAGTCGGCTAGGAGGTAGGAGTTATTTTTGCTTTACTGGCGGGCTTTACCAAAATGATTTCCTGATGAGACATTTCGATGTCAACAGGAAACTGACTGACTTTGGATGGTGGTCCCATCCAGGTGA
>JAGQWZ010000244.1 GCA_020436835.1 Saprospiraceae bacterium
AAAAATATGATTAATTATAAGTAGGAATCAGATGCCTCTTTATTATTACATTATTTCGATTCTTCCAGTTTTTTCTTTTTGAGTCAAATTCTAATTACCTTTTGAATTTTAGTGTTTTGGTTGGAATCAGTTATGATCATAAAATTATGGTCAATTTGCCTTCCTGGCTTGCCGGTTTGTTGCATAATGTTATCCGAATGTTTCATTTTGTAATTTTCCTTCATAGATTTATTGAGAGAAAGGCTGGAAATAAAAGAGGTGTCAAGCCAATGAAAATGGGGAGAAATGAATCACATGATTATGGGATCAAGTTGCCTGCAGTTCCCTTAGATGACTATTTTTTGGCTGGATGACGGAATCCCGGAGGATTGGAATGTCTAACGATCAAACCTGATTTCCCTCAGAGAAAAATGATCATCCCCGGAAAAAATCAGATAACAACTTCGACCATCTTCACTAATCCACTTGGTGGGGATGGAAGCAGTTTCTCCCGGTCCTACATCCCAGTTTCGGGTGTAATAAACGGTTTCCCAGGGACCCCAGGGATTGGAAGAAACAAATATCCCCAGCCCCCCTTTGAACCGGGGACCCTGGTCATCATCTGCCAGGGGAATGATCTGACACCAAAAATATTTCTTCAGAGGCTCATTGTACGAAATTCCGGACCGGTAGCATTTGCCGGGATTAGTGAAAACCGCTTCCCGTTGACGGATGTCGTCAGTCCAGGACGGATTATTGTCAGCATCCAGACCAGCAAAGTATTGATAGGCCTGCCAGTTCTTAATTTGATTTTTCGATACCCTGGCCAGCACCATGTGATCGGCCGGTTTATAGGCTGAATCATCATCGGGTGAATAGATATACACGAAAGTATCAGGAGCTCCCCGATAATTTTTACCAAAATTGAGAAATGCAGGACATCCGAAACTCTCAGAAAATCTCCAATCTTCCCAATCCCAGTTTTGTCCAAAATCACCTGACCAGGCCAGCTGGGCATTTTCCGTATTTCGGGTCAACATGTATAATGTGTCATCTACGGCTAGTAATCCACTTGCTTTGACACCATATCTTCCCTGGCCAACTCTTTCCCCTGAATTAGTCCGAAGGTTGGTTCCTTTTATCTGGGGCGGATCACCCTCAATTCGAACCAGGCCGAGGCTTAATTTTAGATCGGTCATCGGGTGAAATCCAAACCCATCCCCATAGGCGGTGTATATATGATCATCATTTGCCCAGGTGTTTGGCCAATTATCGCTGCCCGGCGCTAAACGAATGATTTTGGTGGAGTCTGCAAAGGTGCAATTTCTGAGTTCCCGACTCTCAGGATAAGGGGCTTCGATGATCGCATCCATCAGGGGATTAAAGAGATATTCTTCGGCCGCAGACCAAAACCCCAAACTGGAATCGGGGGGAGACAAAGCATCTCCAAAACGAACCACGATCATTTTAAGACTGGGTATGACCAATAGTAGTTGGTGTCCGGCACCAGCACCGGCAAATGCATCGCGGGGTACATGTTCCCATATCCCGTCGAAGTTTGAATACCAGCCCATGGTGGAAGCGGGAAAATGATTGGAAGTTGTCCGTAGGGAGGATTCTTCGGAGACCCACTGTGATTGATCACCGGCAATTGCGGTGTGGTCGTACCGGGTGACCCGCTGTATCCACAGAGAATCAACAATAGAGGTTCCCTTCCATTTGCCACCGTTTAATAATAAGCGTCCGATACGTGCGGCTGCGTTAGCGGTGAATGAGCCACCTCCCCAGCTGGGCACCAATTCAAGCTGATTGATGTCAAATGTCTTTCCATAACCCATGGATGCTTCATTTTCCTGTATATCCAGTGGGCCATACACGGTTTTCCAGAGCAGATCCCGGATGTTGGAATAGGTAGTACCCTTCAGTGCACCGGTGATAGCATAGGTCAGCATACCTACTCCCGGATTACTATAGTTGAATCGACTGCCGGGAGGGAATAGTACCTGTGCAGAATCCCGGCTCCGGCTGAATGGGTCGGGATCCTGCCGCCAGAACTGCCCTTTCCATCCGGGAAGATCCATATGGGGATGAAGCTGTATGCTCCGCATGCGTTTTTGTTCATCCACCGGGATTTCTGCGTCCTCCAGCCCGGAAGTGTGGGTGGCTAATTGCCTCAGGGTAATGGCAAACTTCTTCGGATCTTTTTTCCATTCATCAATATAATGACAGGCCGGCATATCCGGAGTCACCCATCCGCGGTCCAGCGCAACCAGGAACGATATACCACCGACCAGTGCTTTTGCCAGGGAAGCGGAATAGTGTGTACGGGTTGTATCCGACCAGCCTTTGGCAAACCACTCCTTAATGACATAATCGTCCTTAATGATCATTAATTTCTTGGTGCCCCGCTGGCTTAAATTGTCCGCTAATTGATCCAATAGCTGGGATGACATGCCGGTAGCTTCCGGTGTAGAGTGATCCCATGCAAATGGATTATCCTGACCGACAGCCAGCTGGTAGCAGAGGCTGACTAACTGTAGATATAGGATCAGCACTTTTTTCATTAGCGATGCATTTCAGCCATCAGGAGGCAAATTTAGTGCGGTTAAGTTAACGAAATAGTAGGTAGTTGATAACCTATGGATATCCCGGACATTGGTCAGAAGCGTCAATCAAGCGGATTTTAGGATCACACGGATTATTCAGGGATTCACAAGAATTTGTCAGGCATAGATAAATTGATCGGATCTGTTTAATTAGAAGGATTTGCATGCTGCATAACCAACATTCTAAGATTAAATAGAAGTCTTTTTCTATTGTTGGGATCACTGATTTTTGCGTACTGGATGATGACTGCTTCTTGAGGAATGCTTTATTAAGCTTTAAATTGACTTGGTGTTCTTCCCTCAATCTCTTTAAAAACTTTACTGAAATAGCTGGCATCTTTAAATCCTAACTCGTAGGCTATTTCACTTACTGATTTTTCTGTCTTTGATAGTAATTCTTTCGCCTGGTGTATTTTCATTTCCTTGACAATATCGGTAAAGCTTTTACCAGTCAATGCTTTTAGTTTTCGATATACCTGAGTCCGGCTGAGGTTAATTGACGAAGCTAAGTCTTCGATTTGATAGTGCTCATTGGAGAAATTTTCTTCAATATGCATTCGAATTTTTTCCAGAAAGGAATTTTCCTGTACTTTCTCCTGAGGGAGCATTTGAAACCGCTGGTAGTAGATCCGTAGTTTATTTCGACTTTCAAGCAGTTTATCGATCCGGATAAGTAATTCCCTTTTATCAAAAGGCTTGGTCAGATAGGCATCGGCCCCTTCTTCCAATCCCTTTAGGCGGTCATCCTGAGTTGATTTGGCGGTGAGCAATATCACCGGGATATGGCTGGTACGTTTGTCATTTTTTATGTGCTGGCAAAGCGAAAAACCATCCATCTGAGGCATCATTATGTCGCTGATGATTAAGTCCGGTATTTCATCGAAAGCCAGGCTCAAACCACTTTTGCCGTTATCAGCCTCCATTAGTTCGAAATGGGCCGTAAGCAATTTTGACAGATAGTAGCGGACATCGGAATGGTCTTCGATCAGAAGTACTTTTGGGATTTCGTTATCAGCCCTATCAAGGGAGGAACTACTTTCAATAAAGTTTTCAATCTGCGATTTACCTGTTTCGGGAGTCCAATTTACGATTTCTGCCTGCTGTAGGATTCGCATCGATATAGTAAAAAGGGATCCCTGGTTAATCGTACTCTGAACAGAAATCTGTCCCTTCATGATTTCGACCAGCTCTTGAACCAGGGCTAAACCAATTCCGGTTCCTTCCCCATGGCGGGTAGTGGAGTTGTCCACCTGGTAAAATCGATCGAAAATGTGGTCAATCTGGTCTGGTGCGATTCCCTTTCCCGAATCCTGGATAGATATGAGACAGTTCTCTTGCGAGCTATCTTTGGCAACTCTTAAGTTAATTACTCCGTTGACTGGTGTGAATTTAATAGCATTACTTATGAGATTATTTAAGATGCGTTCGATCATATACGGGTCATTGTCCATCCAAATGCTTTCTTCCAGAAGTTGAAGATTGAACCCTATGTTCTTCGATTTTGCCAGATGTATGTAGGATTCAGCGAGATACCTAATTAGAGGAATAATATCTGAGTGAACCCAGAGAGGCTTCATTTGTCCCGAATCTATTTTGTTTAACTCCAACATCTGGTTGACTAGATCCAGTAATTGCTGGGAATTTCTTTGGATCAATGCTTTTTCTTCTGGTTGATTCCGGATTTGATCTGCAATCCCGGAGATGACGGTAAGCGGGGTGCGAAATTCGTGAGTGATGTTGGTATAAAGCTTGGTTTTAAAATAATCGAGTTGTTTTAATTTTTCTTTCTCGTTCATCTCTACCTCTCGAAGCTGTTCAGAAAGTGCTTTCTGCTTCTCGGCATTTGAACGTCCGTCCTGAAGAGTTTTAATTTGCCGGGCGAGACCAAAGGAGAGAAGGATGTACCCAACGGCAGTCGGCAGGTTGTGATTAGCAATGTAGATGTAATTCAGGGAGAAGAAGATTGTGCCAATATATCCAATGAATACAGTTCCAAATCCGGCGACAAAGTAGAGTGCATTAGTCTCCCTTTTTTGTAGTGAAAGTATACCCGCTCCCAATAGTAAAATATTACCTATTAGCATGATTCTGTAGCCGATCCAGATAATAGTTTTCGACATGGAATGAAAAAGATCTTTATTTGCTATCTGAAGTATAAAGCAGCAAGACCAAAATACCAGATAAAATAAATAATAGCGATAAATTGCTTTCCCAGGAAACGATGATATGCTGATTTTTAGGTAAGAAAGGGTGAATGGCGCCATGATGGTCGTGAACGCATAGAATAAAAGCACAAAATAATCATTGAAATGTCCCGTATTAGAAATACTAAATGTTTGGACAATTAAATCATTGTCGCTGCAAACCAACAGAAGAGAGGCGAGAGAGGCTAAGCCCAAATACAAATAATTCTTTTCCTGACTGCCAAAATAGAGTACCAGATGATAGATAAATACTGTCAATAAGATAAAAACAACTGGGAGAATTTCATATAGCTTTCTTAATTGAAATTGCAAGATACTAAGTTTGTTTAGCAGGACATTGTTCAATCTCCAGGTTTGATTATTTCCCCACATTCCCAATCTTGGTCTTTCGCGTTTCATATAAACTTGAAATTCTAGACCGGCTGCTAGATTCACAGGAACAAAGGGATTAGCAACGATGTCAAAGAGAGGACTTCTGTTGGGAAGATGTGTTCCAACTTTGTCAGACTGGACTAGATTGTCGTCCTGGTAGATAAAATAATGTGTCACTGGTGAATTAGTTCCCAGGTATAGTTTGGTCGGTTGGGAAATGCCCCGGATCACAAATTTGGTCCAGTACGATTCGGCTATTGTATCACTTTCAAGAAATGATTTTAAGGGTTTGAAATTTTGGGAATTGGTTTTAAGCGAATCGAAAATTACTTTCCCGGGCTGTTTCGATTCATAGTAGAGCATCTGGCTTGTGATGTTGATGGCCAGGGGTTGATCACTACTATAATTGTCTGGAAGAATCACTTTCCCACCCTCTTGTTTGGTGAAAGAGTGGATTTTATCTCTGTCAACTTTATGGACTTGAGTACAGAAAAATATAATTAGGAAGAGGATCGAAGTTATTAATGGAAAATATCTCTTAATGAATATCATTATTTTCTTTGGACTCACCAACTGAACTGGCCACAAAAACGATTGATTGTCGTTCAGTCCACTAGTGCTTCATATTTTGTATTCCCGAAAATAGCTTACTTTCTGACACTTATTGCGCTATGATTGAAGATTGACCGGCTTTTCCCGCATTAAAAGCATTCCTCCCCATACCGCCAGAAAGCCGACCAGCAAAACCAAGGTCCAGCCCATCGAGTTTTCTACTCTCTTCATTGTTGCGTAGGCGTGTAAGATTGCAAGCATTCCATTTCCCAGACAAACAATTAGTAGTAATGCCCGTCTTCCGAGTGATTCCCTGGCCTTAAGGGCAGAAAATAGTGCGATTGCCAGAGCGAAGATCAAAGTACCATAACCTTGAGCTGTCACCAGGGCAAAGTCTGGTACTTCTGATAAATTTGCAGCATAAATTTTTAATATTTCAACTGGAGCAAACATAAGACCCAATCCAAAAAAGACACAAACAATACCGTTGAAGATGAAAAGATTCCTGTGATTCATAGTGTTTGTTTAGTGATTATTGTTTTAATATAATTAATTATGCCTAATTGTGACAGGGTTTACTTTTAGTAAACTAATTGTAAATCCGGCTAAACCCCTTAACAATGCAGGACCGGTGATGACATCCACCGTATAGCGGTTTCTCAACCAATCATCTGCTGTATTTCTCAAATATGACAGTCTTTTAAAAAAGTTATAAGGTTGCCACTGGTAGATTACCACTAACAAGGTAGTAAAGATGGCAGCGGCCAATATTATGCGCCTTCTTGGGCAGGGAGACCAAAAGACATTGATGAAAAAGGGAAATAGCAAATAAATAAACCACTCTACACTGATCGACCAACCGGGTGTATTCCATGCAGCTTCCAGATGCATATCCCACGCCTGGTTCAAGAGCAGGCTGATGGGTATCGCATTAGTATCAAGAATATGATTTTCTACCGGTGTGAATTCAACCTGGTGATACTTTAAAATAACATACAATCCAATGCTACAGGGAAGAGTAAAAAAATGTAAGGGATATATCCGAGCTAAACGGGCCCAAATATATTTCTTGAATCTCTCGGTATCCAAACCTTGTTTGAAATAATCACTATAAACGTAATAAATGATAAAACCACTTAGTACAGGAAATAAATCGACCAGTAGATGCCATTTTGAAATCAACGCATATTTAGTAGGATCATGCAGTGGAACCACTAATAAGTGAAAATGAAACATTAAAGTCATAATGGCGGCAATACCGCGTAAATGGGTTAGGGATTGGATGTAAGAGAATCTCATGAATAACGAATTTGGAGTGGCCAATATCGAATTTCAAATTTTGGGAGGATATCTAAAGTCTTGACTCGAATTACTTCTCTATACCAGTTTAAAGTTCAGGTCAAATACGGATGATTATATCCTTCCCGGTACTTGCGTATGAATTGCGATTGGGCTTCCGGATTATTTTTTATTTCCAAGGTATTTTGATCCAAGTCTATTGTCAGTCGAGTCCGCATCGCAATGTCAGCCAGGTTTACTGCGGCGGTTGACATAAATCCATCGCTAAATGATCCTCTAATTGGTTCGTTAGTTTTTTGCCTAATAGCTTGGGCAAAGGCTTTAAATTGAGCATTAAATACCAAGTCAACACCTTCTTGATATTCGGGACTACCATAGTGAGCTTTTGGTGCGCCATATTCTTTTATCGCCGTTCTATCTGCCGGATAGACTTCCCAGCCAACATCGCCGGAGAAAATGGTGCCCTTACTACCATGGTAGAAGACCCCCAGATTGGTATGGGGCAAAGGTGCCACATATCCCCAGCCTTTGTGCGACCACTGCACGGGTAATCCCTGAAAGTGAAATAGAATTTCTTGGTGGTTGGGATGTTCATTTTTAGCCTTCGTGGTCGCAGAAATGGTGGAAATGGTATCAGGTAGGTCGAGGTTCATAATCTCCCGGATGTTCTGAAGATAATGGATGCCCCAATCGGCAAGGACACCCCGGCTAAAGCCATGCTGACCTCTCCAGGCAGGACCGATGCTATTTGGAAAACTTGAATAAGGTAATGAAGGAGCCGGACCACAAAATGCATTGTAGTCGATCGCTGCCGGCACTTCTGCAAAAGGTGCTGTACCGTTTGGACTGTGAACATTAAATTGGATCTGGCGGATTTCTCCCAGTTGACCGCTATGGATAAAGTCTTTGATCTCGGCATTCAATGGTGTCCAAATGCGGGGAAAATCGATGTTGACCACGTTGCCGGCTTTTTTATGAGCTGCTTCCATCGCCTGAGCCTCCCGGATGTCATAACTGATCGGTTTTTCCTGCCAGATGTCCACCCCCTTTCCGCAGGCGGCAATAAATTGCAACGCATGCCAATGGGTTGGAGTGGATATGATGACCGCTTGCAAGCCATCCATGTCTAGAAGCTTACTATATTCCGCAAAAACTTGCGGCTTCTTCTCGCCCATGGAATTGATCTTTTCCACCTCAAGGTCGATCGCTTTTTGATTGACATCGCAGATGCCAATGATCTCAAATTCATTGGATTGTAAGGCATAATGGGTGAGAAAATCCCGGCCCCACCAGCCGGTACCGACAATGCCGATTTTTATTTTGTCAGCCTGATATAGTTTGTAGGGTCTGGATAAGAAACCTGCAGTTGCCAAGGTGCTGGTCTTCAGAAAGGTACGTCTTTGCATGATTTTGGTGTCTAATTCTTGGAAATTCTTCAGTGCCTAATTATTGTATCCTCTTACCAGTTAGTGCATTTTGATTACTTAATCAGCCATCTTACTGGAAGAGACTTGTTTCATTATCTAAAATCGAATGAATCCGGGATCACTATCAGGTGATTTGGTTGCAACCATAGGTAGGATGGTTGCACCTGATATAAATCTTGACTGAAATCAATATCAAAATATTAGTTGCCAGTCTAGAGCAAACAGAAGAAGATTGCTTTATCGCTGGTTATTCGTCAGATGATCGTCTATAGCCTTAATGATTGCCATATAACTTCCGACGGTAGTTGCAGGCAAATCTTCAATCATATTTAAACAAGATGCTGCATATTTGAGGAGAACAGGATTTTGGATGAACCGGAACGAACCTACATCAGCCTGGTTATCTTTTGCCTCCAAATTAATGTAGCGAATGAAAGAAGTAAAATCTTTTACATTTTGAGTAATCGTATGCCTTCTAAATGTGGGCAGGTTGATTTTGGCTAGTTTACTCAGGGCATAATAAAGAACCAATATTGTTTCATAAAGCAGTTCGACTTGCTCTACAGTCAATCCATTCCAGGAGTAGGCAATCGGAGTGAATTCTGGTTGTTTACTGTTGATTTCCGTACAAACTGGGGCTAATACATCCGCTCCATTGCAACGAAGGAAGAGTTCCGATTCCTCTAAATAACCTTCAATTTCCGGGTCAGAGATCATTTCAATATCGTTTTCTTCAACTAAATATACTGGTCAATAATTTGCTTAGGAATGCCAATGGACACTATCTTTCCCAAATTGTAATAAAGGAATCAGCATTTAGATTCTAAGAAATATTAGTCACCAAAAAAGTGCGGAGTATCACTATACCGCGGTATTAAATCCTTGGGGAATTGGTCATCAAAATAGAGTGGAGCAGCTATTCATAAATTAATTCGTTTTCATTTTTCATCTTAATGATATTTTAGCATTGTGTCTGTATTCTGAGTCGGCAGATAAAGGAAATTCAAATAAGCAATCTTTCATTGTCCCTCCAGTATCTCTGAATTTTAGGTTTCCAATGCTTCTCCTAAAAACTCACCCCTATTCTGGTCAGTTGATCTTTATTTGAAAGTAACCCAAGCTACTTCACCGCGTATTTGAATGTTTGTTTTTAAACGGTTCGCTTGTTGGCAGTCTAGAATTAAATCAAGCCGGGAGATTTGGCGAGACCTGAACTGGATAGGATGACAAGGACTGTTCTTTAAACTGACCAGTTCAAAGCCTCTGGTAATTTTGATCAATCAGGTGAATGGATTCACCCGAACTATGTAATGTTTTGCCAATATACGCGTGCATTTCTCGGTTACCGGCAATCAGAAACTGCGCTAATCCTTTGAGTCATTTGAGACTGGAAACGAGGAATATCGATATGATCTGACTCACCCTCAAGGGCATCGTTAGAGATAGGTAAAAGACGAAGACTTAGTTTACTATGGACCTCTATGTCTAAAATTCTACGATGCCCCTACCCATTGCCATCTTTAGCCAATTCGATCAACATACCCTAAACCTGGAAAATCAAAGGCCATATAGATTGGCATCCTCGGTGATCGATGTCAACATATGGAACAAACTGCCAGATTCTACCTCTCTGCATTCGCTTCCATCACTCCCAACTGTTCCATCAATGCTATCTGGTCTGCGATCAGCCAGTGGTTGACGATCTTGTCATTTTGAATGGTATAGCTAACCGCAAAAGGCATCTCCACTTTCTTAAAGGTTGGTGGTATCCCATTGAAAGTACCTTCATGGATTCCCTTTAATCTTGCTCTGATCGTAACCCGATCATCTTCTGC
>JAGQWZ010000245.1 GCA_020436835.1 Saprospiraceae bacterium
CGAAAGCCCGAACCGCAATTTTGTACAACCACCAGCAAACAGAAATAATTACGAGCAATCCCGGGAGACTTCCTATGGGATTTTCCATGATCGCAAAGAAATTTGTATCCTCGGTGATGGCAATCGGAAGAGCCAGAATAATCCCGATCAGTGCTTCTCCTGTTATCAATCCGGAAGCCAAAAGTAAGCCGGTTTGATCACTTCTTTGGGATGCTTCTTCAAAGCGATCCTGTAACTTGGATTTTTTTCGATCCTGGTAACGACTGACCAACAATGCGATCACACCACCGACCCAGATGGCGCTGTCCAATTCGAAGGGTAAGTAAAGACCTACTGCTATTGCCAACACGGGTAAACGAAAACTTCCTCTTCGTTCTTGTCTCAGATCCAGTAATATAATCACTACTCCAATAGCAGCACCGATAAAGACCATGGTCCAGGGTAAATCACCGGAAAAAACCCCTCGTGCCACACTTTCCATCAATGTAGCCTGGGGAGCAGTAAGGGAATCCGGCCTTTCGGGCGTTGCCGGTCCGAATCCATAAGCCGTAAGTAAGAGCTGAAGTATTAATGGAAGGGCAAACGCTGCAGAGACCACTCCCACCATCTGCATCATCTGCTGTCTAAACGGTGTCGCACCCAATATATGTCCAGCCTTAAGATCCTGCATATTATCACCGGCAATAGCCGCGGCACAGCAAACGACTGCTCCGATCATGATTGCTGCAGCAGGTCCCTTTTCTGCTCCGGATCCCATCAATGCCAGTAGGATTAGGGCAGAAGTCAAAATAGTTGCAATAGTAACTCCTGAGATCGGATTATTAGAACTGCCTACCAAACCTGCCATGTACCCAGCCACCGCTGCAAAAAGAAATCCCGCAATAACCATAAGTATGGACATCATTGCTGTTATTGGCACAGTACCAATTTCTCTTAGGTAGATTATAAAGATTGGCACGACCATCACTCCAACCGCGATAATCACCCAGGACATCGGGGTATCCTGTTCGGTCCGAATCTGGTCGGTCAGCTTTTTACTGCCATTCTTAAGTGCTTCCAGTCCATTTTTTAAGGCAAAACCGATAGAGGATCTCAGGCTAATTAGAGCCCAGATTCCTCCAACTACCATCGCTCCTACTCCCAGGTATCGGATCTGGCTGCTCCAGATAGCTCCCCCAACAGCTGCAGCATCGACTCCATCCGGTGCACCATTCAGCCCTACATAGATTGGTATTGCGACCCACCAACTAATGACCCCCCCAAGGAATACGAGCGATGCAATATGAAACCCCACAATGTACCCAACGGCAATTAGGGCCGGCGAAAGGTTTATCCCAGCGTAGGTATAGACTCTTCGACCAATGATTGATGCTGCTTCTGCGGTTCCGTACCAGATTTTCAATCCCGCTTCACAAAATTTGATTCCGGCACCAACCAGACCTCCCCAGATCAAATATTTGACAGAGTCTCCTCCTTTCTCCCCGGTTTTTAATACTTCGGAGGTTGCTACTCCCTCAGGAAATTTCAAGTCTTGCTCTACAATGAGTGCCTGACGCAAAGGTATGGTAAACAGTACACCCAAAACACCTCCACAGAGGGCGATTAACGTAGTCTCCAGATAGTTGAACTCCGTCCAGTATCCCATCAATACCAGCGCTGGAAAAGTAAAGATCACTCCAGCAGCCAGTGATTCACCGGCACTGGCAGCTGTCTGCACAATATTATTTTCGAGAATATTGCTATTCTTAAAAAGCTTGAGAATTGCCATGGATAGGACAGCAGCCGGTATACTGGCGGACACGGTCATGCCTGCAAAAAGACCGAGATAAGCATTTGCGCCGGCAAGTATCACCGACAACAGCGCTCCTAAAACAAATGCTTTTAGTGTGGTTTCAGGAAGCTTAATTTCCGGCGAAATATGAGGAGGTTGCTTCTTTGCCATAGTTGACTGGTTTTCGGAAAAACAATAGAGTCTTAAAATTAGAAAATTGTACTAAACCAACCGGAAACAAAAAAACCGGGAGCGGAAACTGTTTTCCACTCACCGGTTTATGCTAAAATCACTCTGCTAGTCAAACTTTACTGAATGTCTTAATAGACAATCAGTGATTTTAGGTCAACAATTTTCATAGTTTAAAATTCTCCAAAGTCTCCATCACCGCCGCCATCGCCACGGTCAGAACGTTGTCTTTGTTTCTTCTGATTGATTCGATAGTTGAAACTTAAGGACATCTGTCTTGGCCTTCTCTGATGAAATCCCTCCATATAGAAATCATCTCCAAAGGTCTCATACCTCCACTTTCTGGTATTGAACAGGTCTCGCATATTGAAAGTGATGGTACCTTTCTTCTCCATCACATCCTTACTGAAACCGATATCTACACCTGACATAGATTTTCTCCGCCCCTGAGTGGTATTTTGAGGTGCCCGATAGTCAAAGCGAAGTTGAAATTCGGCATCTTTCCAAAATTTCATCTTGGAGTTTAAGCGGTTTCTGTAGGTGAAGGCATCACTGGCCAGAACAAGATCACCCAATTGTCCGCGAACTTTCTCGCTATAGATGTTAGCACTAAAATCCACTCTCCACCATTTGTTTATATCAGCGGAGGTGGTCAATTCCACTCCAAAGGCATTTTCTGTTGACAAATTTTCAGGTTGCGTACGGGTAATACCTTCGCCATCTACCCGGGAGATCCTTTCGATCACACCAGTAGTATGACGGTAGTATAAGCTGGTACCCAGGGTCACAGCCGACCAGTATTTCAAATATCCCATTTCATAAGAATCTGTAAATTCCGGGTTCAGGTTGGGATTCCCCCCCCAGATATTACGATTATTAGAAAAGGTAAAGAATGGATTCAGGTACCAGAACCGAGGACGGCTGATCCTCCGGCTGTAGCTCCATTGTAAAGAATTTCCTTTGTTTATCTCGTAATTCAGGTGACCACTAGGAAATAAATTTCCATACGAACGGTCATTGATCTCATTTGTCTGCAACAATTCAGTCAACACATGAGACTGTTCGGCTCTCAATCCCACTTGATACGACCACTTATCGATTTTATTCCCATAGATCAGGTACCCGGCAACGATATCTTCTTCGTAATTAAAATTGTTACTTAGATTCTCCAGATTTCTCCAACCATCATCACCATATTCTTCAACCAGGTAGTCATTACCAATTCTTCCAAAAGTGGCCTTGAAACCCACCTCCAATCTATTATCCTTGGAGAAGGGATGTACATAATCTGCCTGAATCAAAGTGTATCCATGGCTTTCGGTATTACGTGACCTCTGCAAAAGATCTTCTCCACCAGTGGGGACATAATTGGCATCAAATGGCTTTTCCGTGAAATCGGCAGCTTCTGTCTCCGTATTATTTCTATACTGCAACTGGGCAGTCAATTTCTGACCTTCTTTATCAAATTTTCTTTCATAATTCAGATCATACTCCAGGTCGTCTTCATCTTCGGTTTCGTCCTGAGACCGCTCTGAAATGCCGATTAGGGTCCTGCTCAGATCATAGTCATAAAATTTGGTCAGGGCATCACTGTAGTCATCCCCAATCCGGTAGGTAAATGCTCCGGTAATCACATCTTTTGGAGAAATAAACAGATCCATTCCACCTCGAAAACTATTGGATAGACCCCCTCGATTATTGGTACGGAATTGTTCGGTAAAAGGAATCGGTACATTTCCGTAAAATTCCTGGAGGGTATATCCTTTCCCCGGTCCTGTCCGGTGCCTGATTCCGTAGTTTAAGAAATAGTTGATCCAATTCTTGCGTACATTCATGGTCAAACCAAGACCGTAGGATTCCGGCAAACCTGCACTGACGTCAACCGCACCATTAAATCCTTGTTTTTTATCTTTCTTCAGTACGATATTTATAATTCCTGAAGTTCCTTCTGCATCATATCTCGCCGAGGCATTCGTCACCAATTCCACTTTCTCGATCATATTAGCGGGAAGAGACTTCAAGCCGGCCGCATCACCCAGACCTACCAGACCGGAAGGTTTACCGTCTACCAGAATCTGTACATTCTCCGATCCACGCAAAGACACGTTTCCTTCGACATCTACACTTACAGAAGGTATATTGTCGAGAATATCTTCAGCCGAACCTCCTTTATTAGCCAAATCTTTTCCGATATTAAAAGTTCTTTTATCCAGGTCAAATTGAACTTCACTCTTTTCAGCAATTACCTGAACTTCCTGCAAAACTTCTGCTGCGGGACTAATCTGGATTTCTCCAAGGTCCACCAACTTATGTTCTTTATCCACTACTACATTGTCGATGAAGAGTTTTTCGTAAGAAATAAACTCCAACTTTATGATGTACTCGCCATATTCAACTTCAACTCCAAATTTTCCATCCAACTCTGAAATACCTCCGGTTACAATACTTGAATCCATCTTTGACAGAACAGAAATAGTGGCAAACTCAAGAGGAGTCTGGGTCGTCTGATCAATCACCTGACCAATGATCATACCCTTGGTTTTCTCCGGCTCATCAGCATGCGGACCCTTATCCGGCTGTGATTGAGCGCCAAGCAAGCTGATGCTAAAGACAGTGAAGAATAATATTTTAAAAGCAATGTTCATGATAAGAGTCTATTAAGTCAATTTTATGATACAAAGATGCAAAGGGACTCTGAAGGAAATTGATACAGATTTTGAAGGAATACTGAAGTTTTAGCCTGAGTGGCTTAAAATGTTATATCTATCTGATGTTTATCATCATACGTATAATCAATTTTTATACTATGATAATCACAAATTTCCTTGACAATCGCCAGTCCCAGTCCTGAAGAATCAGAATTGGTACCGTTCTTTTCAAAGCGGTTAAAGAGTTGGTTGGTAGGCATGGTTGGTTTCGCACCGGTATTTCGGAATCTCAAATGATGTTCATCCAAATGCACTTCCACAGAACCTCCCTCTATATTATGTTTGATGGAATTATTGATCAAATTGTTCAATAAGATCGCACCCAGATGAGCATTAAGGTCAATCTTCACTCCCTTTTTGATATTTGTTTTAAGATCCAACCCTTTCATCTCAAAAAACTCCTTGAAATTACTGAGGCTGTCCTCCACCATCTCACTAAAGTCGGTCTTTTCACTTATCGTGAACTCATTGTTTTCAATTTTCGTCAGGAGTGAAAGACTTTGTCCAAGCTGAGACAGTCGTTTTAGTGATTGCTGGGCAGACATAACCAAACTAAATTGCTCCTCTGAAAGGTCACTATCGGTCAGGAGGTCCAACTTGCCGGAAGCAATCGCCAGGGGTGTTTGCATTTCGTGCGATGCATTTTCACTGAATTTTTTTAAGGCCTGGTATTCTTTTTGAGCTCTGCCGGACATTTCCGAGAGGATGGTATTCAGTTGTTTAAATTCTGACGTACTGGTCCGGGGAAGCTGGATCGGTGAAGGATCCTGAACATTGAATTTTCGAATTCTATTCAGTGTTTCCTTGAAGGGTTTTAAGAGACGATGAGACATCAAAAAAGTACCAATGATCATCACGAGTGTGAAGAGAGCAAAAAGGCGGACTATGATTTTCACCACACTTTCATAAATGTCTGAATCCTCGATAATGACATCTATCATGGTGATCTCAAAATTTTTGCCCGCTATTTGACGGTTCACCTGCAGTTTACGCATCATCTCCAACTGGTTGAGGTGAGGATGCATAGCCAGCGTATCGCTGAAGTGTATGTTTGTATCGACCGGTGCAACCGCTAACTCATTGACCTTCAACTGATTGGTATTAAAGCGATTTTCCAGACTGTATCCCCTTTCAACGGCTCGCTTTAAACGATATTCAATGATATCCAGTGAATGGGACATATAATAATCCGTCTCTGCAGCAATTTCCTCCGAGATCAGCCGGTAAGCCACGACACCTCCTACACTGAAAACCAGAATAGCGATCACCAGGTAATATAATATGGTTTTAAATGTGAGATTCATGTAATATGTTCCTTAAATCGATACCCCATCCCATATACATTGGTCAGGTAGTCTTCTGCACCGGCTGCTGTCAACTTCTTCCGGAGATTTTTAATATGCTGATAAACAAAATCGAAGGAGTCCATAAAATCCACATGGTCTCCCCAAAGATGTTCGGCGATAGTTTGTTTGGTAAGAACCCGGTTCTTATTTGCAATCAGATAGACGAGCAGCTCATATTCTTTACGGGTCAATATGACTAATTCGCCATTCACAAAAACCTCCTGCGTATCCGGGTCAATTTTAATCTCGTTAAATTCTATGGATTGTTTCCCTTCAAAGTGTCTTCGCCGAAAAATTGATTTAATCCTGGCGTTGAGTTCGCTGAGATGGAAGGGTTTGGTTAGATAATCATCGGCACCCAGGTCCAGGCCTTCCACCTTATCGGTAAGGGAATTTTTTGCGGAAATTATAATCACGCCCATATTAACTCCAGCGTCTTTTACCAGTCGCCGCAATATTTCCATTCCCGATCCATCCGGGAGCATAAGATCCAGCAGGAGGATGTCATATTGAAATGCTGCCAACTTATATTCGGCTTCTTTGATAGAGTAGACTACTTCACACAGGTGACCTTCCTTAGTGAGATATTGGGAGACATTTTCTGCAAGCTCTTTATTGTCCTCTACGAGAAGCAATTTCATGGCGTAAATTTATATCGAAATTCTGAAGAATCTTTGAAGATCAAACCCGCTAAATATGCTGTGCCGAAGGAGCAAAGGACAAATTCAAACCTGTGATCCGTCTGATGGGACAGCATTATGCGCATAAAATATCTTAATAATTTTGTTGAAAGATTAAGATCAATAGCATAAATTTGCAGGCCGTTTAGGAATCAAATGAGTTTCCGATCCGTATTCGGTTAAAAAAATGTGCCTCCTTAGCTCCCTCCTTCGCAGAGCTTCGGGCGGGCAGGCAGCTGAAACCAGCTTCGCCATCGATCTTTGAGAGAACAAATGTGTTCTTATCATTTTGCGAAGAATAAAAAAAACGTGCCTCCTTAGCTCAGCTGGTTAGAGCGGCGGACTGTTAATCCGTAGGTCCTTGGTTCGAGCCCAAGAGGGGGCGCTAGATAGTCAAAGTCCTGTCGGCAACGACGGGACTTTTTTCATTATGCACTTTGTCTACATCCTTCATTCCACCAAATCCGACATCTTTTATGTGGGTCAGTCGGCCGATGTCAACACGCGTTTGCAGTTTCATAATCATTTGAATCCCAAGGGTTTTACTGCCAAACATCGCCCCTGGAGTCTGGCTAAATCCATTCCCTTCCCTAATCAATCCTCCGCCATTCGGGCAGAACGGTACATTAAGAAAAGAAAAAGCCGTC
>JAGQWZ010000246.1 GCA_020436835.1 Saprospiraceae bacterium
AGATCCTCCAGTTGATCCTTAGGATCTTCAATGACGATCACATAAGCCTCACGGGAAGCATTTTGATACTGCAAAGTCGCCACATCATTCAGCTCATAGGTTTTAATCATATAATCCGGAATATCCAGGGTGTAACAATGGCCTCCATTTTGGGTTACCAATTGCTGGGCGGAGATGGACAACGTGAATAAGACGAATGGCAGTAGAATGAAACGGTGATGCATATTAAATTATATTTAGCGTACGGATTTATACCAACTAAAATTACTCAAAATTTGCTGTTGTTTCCTGGAAGTTCTTTCTAGACTAAACTTGCGAACTGACTGAAAATGGAATGATTATGAATTGGCCTGTAAGAGATTTTTAGCTCATGTTATCCATAATCACAACACTTTAGCCTGACAAAAACAATAGCTCGTCGGAACACTTCCGGATACCAGGTGTAAATCCTTAACTTTGGGTTATGATCCGCACCATTTTAGAATTTCTGAACCTGGAACCGGTACGCAACCGCATGCTGCGGGACGCTGAGTTGTTGCGAAAGGATATTTATCCCTGGATTCAGGAACTGGTAACCTGGGACGATGAAGAACGTGCACTGACCTCCTATCATATTCAGGAACAACATCCCAAAAGGTGGGCACGGAATGCCAAAATCGTGCGCTGTAAGGTGACTTCCATTTATCATGAACCTTTGTTGATCTTCGCCCGCAGGAAATACGCGGGGAATAAGTCGCTTATTTTGATTCGCAATAGCCGGGATGAATATTTGTATCAGGTACGTGGCAGCCAGGTCGAAGTGGTCTTTAACGGTACATTGTCCGCCATGATCGAGGGAAATAAATTGTATTCGTTAAAACCGCGCCGGGTACTTGCATCACAGGAAACGCCCCATCCTCCTTATCCCTCTGTTGTAGTAGGCAAAGATGAGATTGCACAGCTTTTACCTGCAGCCAACGGTTCCAATGGATATGTCTCGCGTGCATTCAGCTTCATGAAGGATCCGGAAGGGGATGTAGAAATTCTTTTCCTGACCCTGGCTTATTGGGAAATGGCACAAAGGATATTGCCTAAAGACTGATAAAGTAAAATAGTCCTCAATAATGAAAAAGATCTTCCTGTTCGCAATTCTATTCACACAAAGTCTCCTGGCGCAGCAGACAGGCGACTGGGAAATACTTTTCAACGGGAAAGACCTGACCGGATGGATACCAAAGTTTACCGGCTCAGACCTGGGAGTTAACTACCGGAATACCTTTCGTGTAGAAGACGGATACCTGACCGTAAACTATGATCAATGGAAGGATTTTCATGGTGAATTCGGACACCTGTTTTACAATCGCTCGTATTCCTATTACATACTGGAATTGGAATACCGGTTCCGTGGGGAGCAGGTACCTGGCGGGCCAGGTTGGGCGTTCCGTAACAGCGGTACCATGCTGCATGGACAGGATCCCAAAACGATGACGAAAGACCAGGATTTCCCTATTTCTATCGAAGGTCAATTGCTGGG
>JAGQWZ010000247.1 GCA_020436835.1 Saprospiraceae bacterium
AAATGATTTACAATTATGAAGACTAATTTAACTATCCCTGTGTCCGCCGAACTTTGCCAATGCCAACAAATTGACCGGCAATTTAAACTTGACCCAGGTCTTCGCTACAAATGGAATACTCCAATCGCAAACGGTAATCCTTGCTCCGGCCCAGGTGACCTATAGTTCATTAATTGCAACGGAGTTGTTCCCTGGATTTGAAGTATAAGGTGGCGCTCTGTTGCAGATACTAACCGATGGATGTAATAATTAGATTGAATAAAAGCTAAAGATCCGTATTACCAACCCCTGAGAATCAATCCCTGAGGCAAAATACTATATGTGTTTTGCCTCTATTCTCTGTCATTGTTTGGTTTGAATTTAACCTCGTTAAATCGACACGATGACGTAAGGTCCCGGTATAGAATGGTATAGAAAATTTTTGGAGAGCTCCATAGAAGTATTGCTTTGTTTCGAATACGAGATGAAAATCAGTTCCCCAAATATTTTGGCCACTCATTAGTTATTTCTGGTTGTCCACCAAATGAAGACACCCTTCTTTCCGGAAGTAAAATATCTTCAATGAAGATCGAAGAAACACAAGAAATCCTGAAGAATGATCCACCAAATTGTTTTGCCGGAAAACAAATCATTTCCCCCGCTAACCAGAATAGTTAGAAAATCACATGATTTTATGGGTAAATATAGTCAGTGGGCCGTCCAGGTGAATAAAGTCCAGTGAATTTTAAAAGTGAAATTGACACACTGATCTACCAGCTTTATCCAAAACTTTAAATCCTGATTTATGAAGACACTTTCAAAACGAGTATTACCAACTTCCATTGCCATGGTCAAGTTCATTGCCTTACTGGTTGTTCTAAGTAACACTACGGCTTTCTCCCAGGATCTTACGGCAAAAGCACAACGGGCTTTGCAGTCTCTCGAAGAAGACAAGGATTCCAGGATGGCACATCAAAGAAAGATCAGTTCTCAGCTCCTTTTCAAAATAAAAATGAATAGGGGAGAGGATCTGACATCGGAGGTCAGCCGGCTGCAGGTTGATATTCCTTTGAATGACCAGGGTTTGGTAAAAGTGAATATTCATGCCCAGGTTACTCAGGACCTTCTTACAAGCATCAGATCCGCCGGTGGTCAAATTCTGCATTCTTCGGAGAATTTTGGAAGAATTACGGCTGAAATTCCCCTGGATCGCATTGAAGATATTGCCAGAATTCAGGAGATACATCATATTGATGCCTGGCTTCCTCCCATTAATAATTCGAAGATTTCAGAGTTGATTTCAAAGAATTTACCCCACTCGGGAAGTCCCAAAACTCCATTAAAACTACCACCGATGCTTCAGCCATTTGGTCTGGGAATGATCGGGGCAGTCACCAGTGAGGGCGACGTGACCCATCAGGCCAACCTGGTTCGCAGTGACTATAATATTGATGGGTCTGGGGTAAAGATCGGTGTGATATCAGATAGTTATGATCAACTTTCGCCAGGTTCGGGAGCTGTCAATGATATATTGAATGGAGATTTACCCGGTCCGGGTAATCCCAATGGATACACACAGCCAGTACAGGTGCTATCCGATCATCAGGGTGGCACGGATGAGGGAAGAGCGATGTTGCAAATTATTCACGATCTGGTACCCGCAGCAGAGCTTTACTTTGCCACGGCATTCGGGGGAGAGGCAGTGTTTGCCCAGGCCATCCTGGATTTAAGAAATTCGGGTTGTGATGTTATTGTGGATGATGTATCCTACCTGGGTGAGCCAGTTTTTCAGGATGGATTGATTGCTCAGAGCGTCAATACCGTGGTTGCAGGTGGAGCGCTATATTTTTCGTCAGCTGGCAATTCCGGTAATCTCAATGACGGGACTTCCGGAGTATGGGAAGGTGATTTTGTAAATGGGGGTATTAGTTCTGAAGGTGAAATCCATAGTTTCGGTGCACAGAATTACAACACCATTGCAGCCGATCAAGCCAATGCGACCATTGTTCTTAAATGGTCGGATCCTTACGGTTCTTCAGCGAATGATTATGATATGTTCATTACAGATGCATCCGGAAATAATGTCATTGCCGTTTCTAACAATGTTCAGGATGGGGACGATTTTCCCATTGAATTCATTTCGGGAAACCGGACTGCCGGTGAAAGAATCTATATCATAAAAAAAATCGGAGCGCCAAACCGGGCTCTTCATTTGAATACTAATCGTGGACGGCTCGGTATTGGTACGGCAGGTCAGGTCTTTGGCCATAATGCCGGACTCAATACAATTTCGGTTGCGGCTACTCCGGCATCGAATGTGGTGCCAGCAGGTACGACCTCAGGTCCTTTTCCCGCTCCATTTAATGCCTCCAATAAAGTTGAACTATTTAGTTCGGATGGTCCCCGCCGGATTTTTTATAACCCGGATGGAATGGAAATTACCCCGGGGAATCTTCTGTTCGCAACCAATGGAGGTACCAATTTGCAAAAGCCGGATATTACGGCGGCAGATGGAGTGGTTACATCTTTCTTTGGAGCTCCTCTTTTGGGTAATTTTTATTTTTTTGGTACTTCGGCTGCTGCTCCTCATGCTGCAGCTATTGCCGGACTAATCAAATCTATCTCACCAACTCTGGGGGCTCAGACCATTAAAGATTTACTTTTTAATTCAGCCATCGACATCGAAGACCCCGGTATCGACAGGGATGCCGGCCGGGGGATCATCATGGCGAAAAGCGCCATTGAATTATTGGGGCTTTCACTTTTGAGCTCCAATGCTACTGAAACATTGCATCCCAATAATAATGGCAACGGTTTCTTGGATCCTGGCGAAAATGGATGGGTCGAGATTACGCTCGAGAATAAATCGAATATTCCAATAACAAATATTGTCGGGGAGCTCCAAAGTATGACTCCGGGTGTGCAGATCGTGACCGGAAATGTTAATTTTCCCGATGCACCGGCTCAGGGGACCACTTCAAATGCGTCCAATAAGTTTGTTTTTATCCTCGATAAAACCTCCTTTCCCTGTGGAGGACAGATTGATTTTGAATTAATGGTAAATCACAATGGTGTGCTATCGCCTCAGAAGTACTCTTTGTCGGGAGCAACCGGTCGAATTCAACAGTCCTTGTCCGCTACGTGGCCTAGTGGAATTGCATCCGGACCTGGCTTTGTTTCCGGGGCGGGTCTTCAATTTGGTCTTGCTTCGGTCGAAAATTATTCTCCTGCTTGTGGTGTTCCCGTTCCACCTCTGACCCACCTATATACGGGGACATTATTTCCATTCCAGGCTTATACGTTTACCAATTCAAGTTCCAGCGACCAGTGTATTACCATAAAAATGTCAAGTACTGATTTCAACCTGACTGTCTACAATGAGTTTGGATTAAATGTTTTTGACCCAACTGCCAACCAACTGGCTAATAATGATTATGGACTTCCTCAAAACAATATCCTTCCATTTAAGGTAAACGTTCCGGCAGGAAAGAATTTTTCGGTCGTTGTCAAAAAAGATAATCCCAATGTGGTCGACGGCACTCCGTATACCCTTGATGTTGGTCTTGCATATTGTGCAGAGTATGAATGTCCGGAGGCATTTCCCATTACCATTACTCCCGGATCTAACCAAACCTTCAACGGAACGGTTGGAGTACCGTTTGAACAGAGTTTCTCCGCCCAGGGTGCCCAGTATGCATTTTCTTACAGCTCGATACCGGAAATACCCATTAGTGGGCTGGCAATTTCCGGCGATGCATATACTGCAACGCTGGAGGGAATTCCCTCTGCACCCACCAACGGGTTAAGTGCATTTTTTATCAAAGCGGAGGATGCGCATGGCTGTGAAACAGATGCGGTCAATCTTTATAGTCTTAAAATAGATCCCTGTATTTTTAATACAATTTATGTGAATCTGGATTCTTTTGGTTCTGCCACGGTCAGTGCAGCGGAGATTTATCCCGGTGATATCAATAGTTCATTTATAGCTTCAACCGAAGTCATTCCATCCACATTTACCTGTGCAAATATTGGGAGTAATTCCGTGGTTTTAAAAATAACAGATGTAGATGGCAATGTCTCAGAATGCTCTGGGACCATTATTGTTGAAGACAAATTAGGACCCAAAATATCCGGTCCACCTGATGTGATGATCAATGCTGAGCCAGGAGTTTGTGGAGCCACTGTGGGTGATCCCAATATCGTATATATATATGGGGGATTTGATAATTGTGGTGGCTATGTGCAGGCAAATCTTACCAGTGGTATTGAAAATGGTTCCTTTTTTCCGGTGGGGACCACGGTGTGTACCTATGAGGCTACTGACTTATATGGTAATATGAGTACCTATACACGTACCGTTGAAGTGCTCAGCCCCGATGATGATTTGGATGGGACCGCCAATTGTGCGGACTTGTGCCCTGCCAAAATGGATGTTTCCCTAGATTTTGATGGCATAAATGATCACATAGCCGTACCGCATCACACGAGTCAGAATGTGGTAGCTGGTGACTTCACTTTCTCCGCCTGGATCAATCGCAAGGAAGGATCCAATCTGACCATCTTTTCGAAGGGTCCGGGGGGAGGAGGAACCGATTATATCTTCCAGATCTATGATGACAAGATTGCCTTATATCTGAGCGATGGGTCTAATTCGTCCTGGTATTATAGCAGTTCTCTTGTTCCTCTCAATGCCTGGAGCCACGTGGCAGTTACCTATAGGACTTCTACTGACTCCATTTATTTTTTCCTTAATGGAAATCTGGATGCCCAGGTACTAGACCTCCTTGGCAGCCATCTGAATGCTGACAACAATGCCCTGTATATCGGGAGACAAGGATATTCATGTAATTGCAATTTCTTCAAGGGCCAAATGGATGATGTGACGATATGGAATCGCAGTCTTTCATCTACGGAACTGAAAGCTGCTATGGCAGCTCCATTAGCCGGCACTGAACCTGGCCTGGCAGCGTATTATGAATTTAATGAGTCTCCGGCGTGTAACAATTCAAATACAGCTACGGCAATTATCGATAAGAGTGCAAATGGGGTTCATGGTACCATGGCTAATTTCACCTATAATAATTGCCTTTCGAACTGGGTCGAAGGCCGGAATCTGGACTCGGACAATGATGGGATCGGAGATGCCTGCGATGTATTTTCCCTTTGTCCTCCGGATTATGCCAATGCGAATAGTCTGGGTGGGAACCAGAGCATATCGAATGATTTTCGAACGGATGGTTTGCTTCAATCACAACAAGTGATCTTGTCACCGGCGCAAGTTATCTACAGTTCATTAATATCGACCGAATTACTTCCCGGATTTGAAGTTCAAAATGGAGCACTACTGCAAATATTAACCGACGGCTGTAATAATTGAGACAGAAATATGATTTGAGCTATAGATCCGTAGTGCCGACCCCGAGAATCAATTTGCGAGGCAAAATATCAAAATGTATTTTGCCTCTATTCTTTTTAATTGCCTCAAATCAGTAATAATAAGGATATTGATGGTGAATAACCAGTAGCAATTACCTCGGAGAATCTAATAATGAAGGGTCATATCTGTATCTTATTTCTTTCCTTGTTTATAACTCAAAACATCCTGGGGCAAAGCAGAGATTTTCTGCTATGTGATAGTATTTTATCCAGGAGTACGCTTTCTTGTGAGGATCTGGAACTCCTGGATACCATCTTGTTTTCAATGAATTATTACCAGTCGGACTCAGTGAAAGTACTCTATGAACGAGCTATAAAGCAGGCAGCATCGAATGATTTTACCGAATTTTCTATCCGTTTTCAAATCTGGCTGGCGGACTTGCTTTATGAGAATTTCCAACCTGACTCCGGTCTCTATCAAGCAGAGCAGGCAGCAAGTCGTGCACTGGCTATTGGTGATTCGGTCTTATATGCTCGAACTGCCAACATTCGTCGTAATGTCCATACCAGTCTAAACGACTTTGAAACCGCCTATGAGTTGTGTTTTGAAGCGTTGGGAATCTTCGAGCGTCATGGAGATAAGGTAGGACGGTCAGTGTCTTTGAGAGACATCGGGTCCATCCTGATGCAGGAAGAAAAATATGAGGAGGCGCTTGACTATTGTCTGAGAGCAATTCCCGCTTTGGAAGCGGTCAAATATTGGTATGAACTCACCTTTACCTATCAGCGGGTCGCCATTGCCTACCGGAACTTGCAACAATTTCAAAGTGCCCAACAATATATTCATAAAGCGATCGATGCCTGCCGGCAGCTCCACGGGTTCAGGTTGGAACAAGGGTTGGCAAAGATATACTGGACCAGAGGATATATTTATGAAGCACAGGGAGATTTTGCTCTTGCCATGACTGATTATGATTCTTCACTTCATTTAGCTCAAATAATCGGATATCCAATTGATAAATGGATCTATAATTCGAAAGGAGAACTCTATCTGAAACGACAGAATTATACCGCCGCTTTGGCGGAGTTTCAAAAGGCTCTAAAGATTACCAATGGAGATGAGACCCAACAAAAAGCCTACGATTATTATTTGCCGGTCTATTCCAACCTGGTGAAAGCTCATGAAGGTCTAGGTCAATACAAAGAGGCATATCAATTAACTCAACTCATCGCGAATTCCAAAGACAGTATTTTTCGTCTTGAGTCAGAAAAACAAGTTTCGGAATTAAAAACGAAATATGAAACGGAACAGAAAGAAGCAATGATAGATCAACTGGAACTGGAAAAAGCGGTGCAGTTTCGATTTTTAATTTTGGGAGGTATTTTCTCGGTTTTTCTTACTCTGTTGGCTTTTATGCTTTGGAGAAATATCCGGTTCAGAATGACAGTCAACCGGACTCTCCAATTACAAAAAGAGGAAATAGAGGAGAAGAATTCCCAGAATGAACTCCTACTGCGGGAGATTCATCACCGGGTGAAAAACAATTTACAGATTCTTTCCAGTTTGTTGAGTCTCCAGGCGGATTATTCAGAAGATCCAAATGCCTTGAGTGCCATTAATGAAGGACGAAACCGGGTTCAGTCGATGGCATTCATTCACCAACAGTTATATACAAAAGAAAATGTCACTTCGGTTAACATGCAGACGTATCTGGCAGACCTGTGTAGTCACCTGAGTGACTCCTATTCGGCACGCGAGAAGGAAATTCGGATTTCCTACGACATTGAAGTTCTATTCCTGGATGTTGAAACTGCCATTCCGCTGGGACTGATTGTCAATGAGTTGGTGACTAATTCTATCAAATATGCTTTTAACGATCGGAAAGAAGGACGTATCAATGTAAAGATCTGGATCAATGAGGATTCTAAATTATGCCTTATGGTGGAGGACACTGGTAGCGGAATTTCCCAGGCACCGGAAGTGCCGCAAACCACATCTTTCGGGAGTGACTTGATACGAGTATTAAGTAAAAAATTGAGGGGCCGGATCAAGGTCTGTCAGGATCAGGGATATTCAACCAAGATAGTTTTCGAACGGTACACGAAGCTTGGTACAGAAGAGGTAATTTCAATGAATTCCTGAAAAGATCTGACCTGAGCCAGATTCTGGCAATACTATTCCCCCAGCTATTGGTACTTTAATCATTCACCAAATAATACTGTCATTCATAGTTGATATACTCCCACTCATTAAAAGCATGTGAAAGCACTGGACGGTATTGCTTAAGTTTAAAATACTTCAAAGAAAGACTCTGATAACATTAAAAAATCCGTTATGTCAAACCTACTCACCAATCGCGAAAAAGAAGTCCTCAAATTAATCGCCTACGAAAATACGAATGATGAGATCGCCAGGAAATTATACATCAGTAACCATACTGCCAAAACTCACCGTAAAAACCTGTTGATTAAACTGTCTGTGAAGAACTCGGCCGGATTGGTCAGAAGAGGATTTGAACTGGGACTAATTCCTATCGATTTCCCAGTAATGATGAGTGCTGCCGTATAGTCTGAAATAAGATTATCGAATTGCACTGCAAGTGCGGGAAGGCATGATATTCAGGCTTCACACACTTCACTTTCCATAAAAATAATTCAAATGCAAAATCAACCTTGTTTTTTAACGGCTGTCAGGATCCGCTTAATTTCAATTTTCACAGACCAGAGGAGTAATTTTCTTACTCCTTGCCGGAGCCTTACCATCTATTTCCTGCTTTTTTTCATGGGCATGGCCGGTATCAGTCATGCTCAGAGAACTTGTCTTTTTGACGAACTGGAAGCCAAGAGTCTGCAAGAAGATCCGGACTATAAACAGAAAAGAGAAGACCTCGAAAGGCGTATTCAGAACTTCATCAATAATAATCAAAACACTGCCATGGCGGCAGTGACCATACCGGTCGTCTTCCATGTTGTACATAACGGTGATGCAGTGGGCATGGGAGAAAATTTATCGGATGCGCAACTCATGGCTCAATTGGCTCAGCTCAATGCGGACTATGGAAGAACCAATTCCGATGCCGGCAATACTCCACCTGCCTTTACCGGAGTGGCTGCGAATACCATGATTCAATTTTGTCTCGCCACTACCGATCCGAATGGTCAGCCCACTAGTGGTATTGTCCGGCATAATCTGAACCTGGATCAGAATGCCTGCTGGAATGCCGATTTCATTGAACAGAATATCGTTATTGGCCGGGTATGGAACCGGGATAAATACCTCAATATTTTTACGGTTCTGAAGATCGCCAGGGACGATTGTTCTTCAAACAGCATCCTGGGTTATGCCTATCCTCCACTCACGAATGCCAACCGTGATGCCGCCGTTCATGCCTATTACACCATCGGTTCGATTGCCAGTCCAAACCCGGTTGATCCCACCTTCGGTATGGGCCGTACGGTCACGCATGAGGTTGGACACTGGTTAAATCTCGATCATATTTGGGGAGGTGGCTGCGGAATCGATGATGGGGTGGCGGATACCCCGGATCAGGCACAGGATAACAGTGGATGCCCCATGCATCCCAGTCCTTCCTGTGGCAACAATGGAGATATGTTCATGAATTATATGGATTACGTTGATGATGATTGTATGAATATGTTTTCGGCTGGCCAAGGTACGCGGATGATGGCGGCCATCAACACCTCCAGACCGATGCTACTCAATGCTCAATGCGGAATGCCTCCGGCTAACGACGGATATACCTGTGCAAATGCAATAGAGATCAATCAGGCCGGTACCTATAATGCTCCCGGGCCGGATCAGGGGAATGGCGCGGTGGCTACAGATATTGCAACCCACGCCAACTGGTATCGTTTTACACCACCGATGACCGGCATGATTCGCATCTTCACCTGCGGATTGACCAATGGCGGGAACAACCACAATCATGTGTATCTGGATGCGACGAACTGTCCCACCACGACCGATAATGTGGTGCATACCGCTGACCGGGGATGCGCCTCCGATCCGGATAATCCGGCAGCAGGCGTTCTGTTGGAAAATGTTCCGGTGACGATGAATGTCCCTATTTACATCGAATGGGACGACGCCCAGGGAAATTCAAATCCCTTTACCTGGACGTTAGAATACCAGGGTGGCGGAGGCAATTGCACGGACTATGTGGCGAATGATTTGCCAATTAATATTCCGGATAATACTCCGGCTGGTGTTTCCTCAACGGTTAATGTCGGAGCAGGAGGCACCATAACCGATGTCAACATCAAGAATTTGGTTGGTACTCATTCCTATATCGGTGCACTGGTTTTCAGTCTGAAGAGTCCTCAGGGAACAACCGTTACACTCATCAATAATGCTTGCAATGATAATGGTGGGACTGATTTTAGTGTTTCATTAGACGACGAGGCAGCCAATGCCTTAAGTTGCCCCTATAATCAAGGGAATACGGAGCGTCCGGAGAACCCATTTTCTGCCTTCGATGGTGAAAATCCGATGGGTGACTGGGTCCTTACTGTCGCTGATAATGATGGGTTTGAAGATACCGGTTCGCTCACCGGCTGGACTCTGGAGATCTGTACCTCTGGTGGGGGAGGTGATTGTCCTCCGACCAGAATGGTCGATACCAATCCGATCGTCAGTGGCACCTATCAGGCGAGCAATCAATTGACTTCGATGGGCACGGTCGGCAATGCTGCCAATGTCTTGTTTAGAGCCGGCAATAATGTGGAATTGAAACCTAATTTTTCATCCCCGGTAAACTCTACATTGGAAGTACGGATTGAGGGTTGTCAGTAATAATTATCCGACAGTCCAAATTGAACAATGCACCTGGAAAGTATCTGTATAAACCCCAAAGGATTGAGTGAGTATTGATTACTCAATTGAATTCTTAATCTCGCAAAAATTGGGGTAGTGGGAAATTTTGAAATCGAATTTTGAAAGAAAATTATTTTGAAATTTTAACAGTGTATGTCTGATAACTTTTGGGTCAGGCCAGTCTGCATTTAATTTCAGGAATTAAAAGGAATAGAAAATGAAATCATCTAAATCTGGAATTATCGTCAAGTTATTATATTATTTGATTTTGGTTTGCCCTTATTCAAATGGCTTTTCTCAGGCACTCGAAGTGCTGGATAAGGTCAAGATTGTGGACGGGACGCAAGGGGAGGGCAAGATTCTAACCTCGGATGCAGAAGGACTCGCCTCCTGGTCTTCACCCGGTTTGTCCATCGGTGATATGCATGCTGGTGGAATTATATTTTATCTGGATGGGTCCCGCCAACATGGTCTGGTAGCCAGAACGACTGACGAGGCAGGCACCTATATCTGGACCGTAGATACCGCCAAGGTCGGCGCTTTTGCGGATGGACCACACGGCGGAGCGTTCAACCAAAGGGTGATCTTCGAAAGATACCCGGGATTGATGGCTCCGGCTGCGTCTGCATGTTCTTCTATCAATATAAATAATACCTATTATGATTGGTACCTTCCTTCCCGGTATGAATTATATTTGATGTATCAAACCATCGGACCGGGCGCTCCAGCTCCCAATACCAATATTGGTAATTTTGCCGAGGAAGGATACTGGAGTTCAACTGAGTTTCAGGAATCGGGGGAGAAATGCTGTGCACATTTCATCTATTTTAATAATGGAACCTCAAATTTTACAACGGACAATAATAAGGATGATACATTTTACCGGGTCCGGGCGATAAGAGCATTTTAATCTATCTCCACTGTAGAGGAATTAAGTTAAAAGAATCTCTTTTTAGGTCAGGGCTCGATCAATAATCCTGGTACTATTTTAAAATTAGTGCCCCACTTTAAATTAATCTTCTAAATCCAGCGCTTTTTCAATTCGCATCATGCAATCTTCAAAGTGAAATTTGGTCATCCGGTCACTACTTTTTCTCGCCTGTTTTTTCAGATCAGCGTGTAATTCTATCAAAGTTCCCAGGGCAAGAGATCGTATGTCGGTCAATAAGGGATCTACCGAGGAGGTGCTGCGATAAAAAGATGAAATGGTTCCGTCAGAATCTTCAGCGGCATCGAGGAGGTCAATTAATTTTTGTAAATGAATTTTTTGCAGGTTCCGCCGATAAACATTCGTACCTATGCCTGCATATAACTCACTCCAAATACCGTTTTGCATATCAGTGAAAAACTCTTCCAACCCATATGCGGTAGGGTAAGTAACTTTCGAATCTATCAGCCGCTGTAAGCGATCGGTGCGGTATAAGCTATTGATCGTACTTTCCTGCAAGTCAGCGATTCTCTTTACTCCGTTTTCTGCTTTTAATTTATTCGTAATTTCCTTATTGATCAACCAGGTCGGAGGTTGAAATAAATGCTTTTGCAGAAATAAGACGGCACTTTTTTGCATGTCGTGAGGAGCTGGCTCAAATACAGCTCCTGCCTGATCATAAGTCTTCGGGGTATCAAAAATGCCACCCACCCATTTTGTCACATGGCCAATATATCGACGAAACTGTCCGAATATATTGTCATATACTTCTTCGGCACGGGTAAAATCTTTGGCTTCCTCACGGGTCCAATCTATCGCGTTTGGCAAAATGCGCTTTAAATTCTCAATTCCATATTCGGATGCTACCATGGAATTATCTCCGATGTCTTCCGACTGAGCTCTGGGATCAAAGGTGCTTCGTTCGGTCAGAAAATGAAGTGACGGCTGACCAGCGGCTTTGTCCAGATACCATTGATTGAGCACGACCTGGTCTTCTTTGGGTGAATCAGTATCATAGATGGGTTTATAATTCCACTCGATTGCCCATCGGTCATAAGCGCCCACTCTGCCAATCAAATCGGTGACCCCGTCTTCCGGTTGCGCGACATAGTTGAAGCGGGCATAATCCATAATAGAGGAAGTATGGCCATTTTCTTCGAGCCATTTCTGATCTCTCAATTTCTCTACCGGTGTTGCATGACTCGCTCCGAAATTATGTCTTAAACCAAGGGTGTGTCCAACTTCATGGGCGGAAACAAAGCGGACCAATTTACCCATGAGGTCATCTTCAAAAATATTAGGCCTCGCTTTGGGATCGACGGCGGCCGTCTGGGTGGTATACCAATTTTTTACCAGCCGCATGACGTCGTGGTACCAGCCGATGTGACTTTCGATAATTTCACCGCTCCGAGGATCATGGACATTGGGACCGTAAGCATTTTGGATGTCGGACGCAAAATATCGTATGACCGAGTACCGGGCATCTTCCAAACTCATTGTCGTATCTGCTTGCGGCCAGTCTTTGGCCTGAATAGCATTACTCCATCCAGCCTGCTCGAAGGCTTGTTGCCAGTCTTCCACTCCTTGCTTCAGATAGGGACGCCATTTAGCCGGAGTTGCCGGGTCGATGTAGAATACAATTGGCTTTTTAGGCTCAATTATTTCTCCGTTTTTCTGTCGCTCAGTATCAGCCTCGTTTTTAGGCTCCAACTTCCATCGCACGGCAAATACCTGGTCTTCACTGCGTTGCTGTTCGTCGTTGTATACCGTGTAACTGTTTGCAAATATTCCAACTCTTTGATCAAAGAAGCGCGGCCGCATCGGATTTTTTGGAAGCAGGATCATGGAGGTATTCAATTCGAATGTCAATGCTCCTGAACTGACGCCACCGACCAGGTCTACAGCCGGTGATCTATTAGAGCTCGAGCTTATGGAGGGCGGCGTGACAGAGTAAGTCTGAATTGTGCGAACCTCCACATTTATCGGGTAAGCCCTGATACTTTCAATGTAGGTCCGGTCTTTTTCCGGTTTCTGCAGTTTGTAATATTGCTTGAAAAAAGGACTGAAGGACAAGGCCTGGGTGACATCCTCGAAAAAACTGGTCACATCGACGAGTACCGAGGTGTCCGGTCTGGTCACTTCAATATCAAAAGCAGCAGCTATGGGATGCTCATTGGAATTGACTACTGCCGTATGGATAGTTTCGGAGGTGTCGGAACTGATATTGACGTAATGCACCACCCTTAGAAACACTTTCTTTTTTGGTCCTTTTTCAAACCGGATAACCTGACGGTTGGCTTGTTCTCCGCCATAACCGGCGCCAGTTGGAGTTTTCGCCACCCGGGTGATTGCCATGATGTCCCGGCCGAAAATGGAATCAGGTATTTCAAAATAATATTTATCGTCGGTCAGATGTACGGTCACCATGCCTACCATGGTTTTCGTGCTGTCTGTCACCAAATCCTGATAGGTCTTGGATTTCTTTTTATCCTTATCCTTGTCGCTATTTTGTTTCTTGGTTGTGTCCGCACTCATCTCGGACTTGGTTTTCTCATTATCCTGAGCAATCACAGTATATGAACATAGCAAAGCCA
>JAGQWZ010000248.1 GCA_020436835.1 Saprospiraceae bacterium
AATTTAAACATGCACATAGAAGCTCAATAAAAAGAGGGGAATACGTGATCCCCCTCGAAAAGTTAGTTTATGAAACTTAGTACCCTGCTGTCTGTGTCAAATCAGGATTTCTACCAATCATGTCTGATGTAATGGGCAATAGCAATTTGAATTCATCACCAGGGTTAAGGAAGCTGATGTTTTCTATGACAAAACTATTGCCTGCTCTCCTGAGGTCCCACCATCTTTTACCTTCTCCAATGAATTCTTTATAACGCTCCTCCAGGATGGTACCAGCATTTTCGGATGGTGATCCATTGGTAAATCCATGAATACTTTCATCATAATTTGCACCATAGGCTCTTTGACGTATCAGGTTGACTTCCGTAGAGGGGTCTTCACCCAAGAGATTCTTAGCTTCAGCCAGGAGCAGCAGGACATCTGCATATCTGTATACAGGGATATCGCTTTCGAAAATGCGATCTGAACCACTTACCTGACCCAGAAACTTATTAAAAATAGAGCCAAAATACGCCGGCTCGTGATAAGTGGGATATCCGGATCCACCATTGTCATCAATATATAACCTGATAAAAGTGGCATCCTTACGGCTATCATCATTATCGTCTAACAGTAGAATAGTTTTTTCCGATTGCCCATATCTATTAGCGCCATTTATGATGAAATTGTTCATAGAAGCTCCCTTATCATCAAATTGCGGGTTGATCTCTGTGCTTCTGCCGGTCATGCTATTATAGATGTTGGAGGCCTCATCTCTTTGATATTGCATAGCAAAAATAAACTCATCGTTCACTTCATTTCCAGGGCCCCACAGATCAGGAATATTTGGTACTAAACTCACGCCCAAAGAAGCGATTTCCTGCAAAGCCGATTTAGCTTCATTAAAATCAGCAGAGCCGCCTCCGAGTAAATTTCCAGACCAGATATATACATCTCCTTTAAGTGCGAGTGTGGCTGCTTTGCACCAATATATTCTCAAGCCCTGGAAAAAACTTCCATCTGATCCAAAGGCACGCAGAGAAGCTTCTATATCAGACTTTATTAAGTTCATCACCTCACTTTGCGATGACCTCGGCTTGCTCAAAGCGGCTGGATCTACTGAGGTTAAAGGCTCCAAAATAATAGGTACTTCACCCCAGCTTTTTAATAAGGTATAGTAATATAAAGCCCTTAAACCGTAAGCCTGCCCCAATACGTGATTTTTATTGTCTTCATCAACAAAATCCACATTGGGTACATTTTTCAAAAAATCATTGACCCTATGGATGTTCGTATATAAGCCACCCCAGCCGCTGAAAGGCGCCGTAGAAGCCGAAATATTAGATTCTATCAGGTCAACATTGGAGGCAGATTCATAGGTACGCCCTCCCCAAATGTCACTCCGTATCTCACCCAACAGCCAAAAAGTACCGGCTTGTGATCTCAAGTTGGCATACATACCGGTATGGGCAGTCATTGCGCCCTCTTCTGTATCCCAGAAGCCGGATGCAGTCAATTCACTTGGGGCTGTCAGGTCAAGTTCTTTTTCACAGGAACTGACAAGGATAGCAGTTATTATGATATATATGTATTTTTTCATTTTTCTTATTTTTAGAATGTTATGTTACCTCCAACTGTAAAAGTTTTCGGCATTGGAAAAGCTCCGTACTGGACACCACCGATCTCAGGAGTATCGCCGCTCATACTTTTGAAGTAGTGGATATTGCTCAAGGTTAGGTAAACACTGAGCCTTTGAATGGCATTTTGGAATTGGGTTACCGGAACATCATAACTTAAGGTCACTTCTCTTATCGCCAAATAATCTCCCTTTTCCCAAAACTGTTCATTTCCAAAATTCTGTAAACTACTTTCCGATTCATCTCCTCTCCACACATTTTTTCCGTCATTTACAAAGACCATTCTCGGCCAATCTGTATTGGTATTGGTAGGCGTCCAGGAGTCCAACACTTCTACAGGTTGGTTGAGATTACCTTGTGTTTGTGCATAGCCTTTCGCCCGGATATGGTTCCAAACTAAATGACCCACAGCAAAATCGGTCTTTACAAAGAAATTAAAGCTTTTATACCTAAGGTTAGAGGTGAAACCTCCAACGAAATCCGGTGTTGTACGGCCTATCACTCTTCTGTCCAGCTCATCAATAATACCGTCATTATTTTGGTCAACCCATTTAGCATCCCCAGCCCAGCGTTGATTTCGGCTGGCAGCAGGCATAAAAACATCCGTTATGTCATTATCTGCATCAGCCTCAGCCTGAGAAGCATAAATAGAGGCTTGTTCAAAAGCTACAACAAGGTCGTTACCCATTCTCTGACCTTCCTGAAACCCACCAACCCATTCTTCCCGGCCGGTATCGGGGTTCCAGATACGAGTACCCCCTTGTCTGTTTAAGTCATTATCATTTTCAGGAAGCTTTATTACATAATTTCTATTGCTTGTAAAAATCGCTCCGACATTCCAGCTAAAATCCTTGCTTCTAAATACCTCACCGTCCACCTGTAACTCAATACCCTTATTTCTGATAGTTCAATTATTGGTTAATATGCTGCTAAAGCCAGTATAGTAAGGTAGGGTAAGATTCGCTAATTTATCCTTGATGTCTCTTGAGTAAATGTCGGCGATAATAGAAATTCTATCATTTAAAAATGATGCGTCCAAGCCAAAATTGATCGTCGTGGCCTTTTCCCAGAGTAGCCCTAAAGTAGGTAGCGCCGAGTTTGCATAACCAGTCTGTCCATTGTACACACCCTGGCTTCCATAAGCTCCATTTACACCATAATTACTTAATACTTCCTGGTTGCCGTTCACTCCATAACTAAACCTTGGTTTTATTTTGGTAACGACCTGGCTGATCGAAGATCCCTGAAAGAAATCTTCGCTGTGGAGATTGTAGCCCAATG
>JAGQWZ010000249.1 GCA_020436835.1 Saprospiraceae bacterium
TCAGTATGAAGGGGCAAGAATCCTCCTGGAGTATCCGATACTGGACAAATCGTGCAAACTTAGTCGCAATCAAAATTTATTTGCCCTTGCATATTTTCGTTTTTATGGAATGCAGAAGGAGGCACTCTATCATTCCAGAAGAAAGGATCAAACCATAGAAAATCACTTAATACTTAAAAAGTATCGTGATGGTTCAGCAATGACATCCAATACGGAAATGGTCAGCAACTTTGGTAGTGAAAATTCATCCAAGGTCGTTGAATTGCTTTGCCGGTCATTTTTCTATAAGAATTTGGGTGACTACAATAGTTCGATCCTTGACCTATCCAGATGCTATGAATATTTTCTCTATGCGTCAATAGAAGCTGAATATGGTTATAAATTACTGTCGGGAAACTTTAAATATGAGAGCAATAACTTCATCCAATACATTTTAAGAAACAGAGATTACTTTTGCCATGTAGAACAGCCTGATCCCGGTGTACCGACATGGATAAATGTAGGACTGTCCAGCAACCTGGGATTTGTAAAAGCGCTATGTCACAAGATTGCACCATTTATTTCTTATACATCAAAGGCAAAAGTAAGAATAAGCCATATAAATAACATAAGAAATCAGGTTGCCCATAGTGGTTTATTTATTTCCCAAGAGTACTATGAAAAAGAAATGGCCTACTACCCTCAACTCCTGAATGATATGCTTGATCTATTAGGAGTGGAACATCCTAATTTATTTGAAGAACTTGCAGAAATTGTAACAATGTCGATTTGAGGACAGAAGCCAAGCTCCTAAATGATCCTCATCACCGTCGAGAAGTCGATCAAAACTCTTCATCACTGCTATTAAGTTGAGCTTTTTGTTACGATTTCGCTATGGCTCTGCACCCTAAGTGGGTATTATATCAGCTCCTCCCCTTTTTATCAATAAAAATTACCTTCCATTATTCACCGTGTAAATAGGATACACGGTAGCGTATTATGTTTGCAGAGTTAACCAAATTAGTCACCTTAAAATACAGAAGTCATGACTTGCGTATTTGTACTTATGGATGTTACGGTAAAGTTTCTGGCTGGTACGGGCAAGGTTCCTTCTGTCATGAAAGATCTGCCCTTTTCTGCCTTTGTTCTTAAAGATCTGCCTACACTTGATCATATGTATTTCGTCGTCCGTAAAGGTAAGAGTGGATAGGTCTGAGATCGGTAAATGGCAGGACAACCTAAGTTTATTTTAAACCTGAAAAAAAGCACCGATGCAATTGGTAATTGATGGATATGGTAAAAAGCTGAGTCGGCAGGAAAATGCCTTCATTATTTTCAGCAAAGAAGGAAGGCAGAAGTTGTCTCCTGCCAAGATCAAAAGTATAGTGCTGACCCAGGGTACGATGCTGACTACTGATGCCATTGTGCTGGCAGTGGAAAGTGGCATTGACATCCAGGTGACCGGGCCGGCCGGTGATACAGTAGGTCGATTATGGAGTCACCGCTTTGGGTCGATCAGTACCATCAGGAAAGGACAACTGATGTTTGCTGAAGGCCCGCAAAGATTACCCTGGGTAATCGAGGTACTGAGAACCCGCTTCAGGCAACAAAAGCATTTTCTCAAAAGGTTGATACCAGACAGACCGGGTAAAAAAGCCATGTTGGAAAAGGCCTGCGATCAGTTGGAAGATGTACTTATAAGTCTTGAAGAATTGAGCATTGATACTCCTGAGGTTGAAGATGGCACTTTGAGAGGATGGGAAGGAAAGGCCTCCAGGGTCTATTTTCAGGCTTTGTCACGTATTGTCCCGGAAATTTATGCATTTAATAAGCGGAGCCGGAGACCGGCCCTGGATGTTTTTAATTGTGTACTCAACTATCTCTATGGAATTTTATACGGCAGAGTTGAGAATGCATTGATCCGTGCCGGTCTGGATCCCTATGTGGGTCTTTTTCACCGGGATGATTATAATCGACCGGTTTTCGTGTTCGACGTTATCGAACGATACCGGATATGGGCGGAAGAGGTGCTATTACACCTTTGTTTCCGCAAAGCGCTGGATGAGGATATGTTCAGCAGAAAAAATGAAGGATATTGGCTGGAAAGAGAAGGAAGGCAGTTAGTGATCTTCGCAATGAATGAACATTTAAATGAGGTCACTCAACACCATAACAAGCGCAGATCCCGGCTATTTCATATTCAGGAGGATGCTCATGCATTTGCCCAGAAAATGCTATATGAAGGTCAGTAATCCACTATATTATGTATTACAGGCCTACCGGGTCTTACACCGTTTGCTGGCCAGGCAGTCTCCCTGGAGGGAGCCTCCAAAACATGAGAATACAGGACCAGCAGAGAGTTCACCAAACAATGAAGAGCAGGCCGCTGCGGACCAGAATATTCCACTAACAACCCCGACAGCAGTGTCAGACCAGGAAGATTATGTAAAAGATCTTGAAAGGTTACAGAAGGATAGCAGCCTGGGAGAAAGCAAGGAATGGAGCCCTGATGGTAACCATGAAAATTTAGAAGCAGACATCCGCAGGGCGATGGAAATATTCCATGGTCTGCGTTCACACCTGAAAAGGGAAGTATCAACGCGCTCTTATAGCCCCAGGATGGAGGGGGAGGCAACTTTGCCTCCATTGATGGAACGTATCGTTACACTTAATGAAATACTGAATATGGAAAAACCGAAACCCAAGACGGCGGGTAATTATGTCGTTTGCTACGATATATCGGATAACCGGGTACGAACCAGGCTGGCACATTACCTGGAGGAGAAAGGATTTCAACGCATGCAGAAATCGGTCTTCATCGGACAAATTGAGAGGGCGACCATACGTACCGTCAAGAATACCCTGATAAGTATCTCAGAGGTTTTTGTACCAACAGACAGTATTGTAGTCGTACCCTTGAATGAAGCTGATCTACGTAAAATGAATGTGGTAGGTAGAAAGATTAACCTGGCATATGCCCTGGGAAGATCCCATACTTTGTATATTTGAGAGGACAACTCTTTTCTTTGCCTTGTGTGAAAGGGGCAACGAGTTGCTCCCTAACAGAAAATTGATACATTGATGCGTTGGAGGCAGATATCTTTCCGGTTCTTTTTGACAGAAGTGTCAGAAAACCAGATAAATACATATAAAGTGCTGTCAGAGCAGTAATTCCAGCAGAAAAAGGATTAAGACAAAGTGTTATTGACCTATACCAATCAATGCCTAAATTGTCAGAGCAGTAATTCCAGCAGAAAAAGGATTAAGACCGGTACTAATTTAACCATTTCGTCATCGGAAAATATGTCAGAGCAGTAATTCCAGCAGAAAAAGGATTAAGACTTAATAGTTGCGTGTTTAATCAATCCCACAATTTAGCGTCAGAGCAGTAATTCCAGCAGAAAAAGGATTAAGACATATCCAGCAAAATTTTCAATTAAATTAGAGTTCTCAAGTCAGAGCAGTAATTCCAGCAGAAAAAGGATTAAGACCTAATATATCCACCCCTATCAATTGAGAAAATAAAAGTCAGAGCAGTAATTCAAGCAGAAAAAGGATTAAGACTAATAGTTCAGGGTATAATGTTTGTCCTATGGCTTGTCAGAGCAGTAATTCCAGCAGAAAAAGGATTAAGA
>JAGQWZ010000027.1 GCA_020436835.1 Saprospiraceae bacterium
ACACGCGTTTGCAGTTTCACAATCATTTGAATCCCAAGGGTTTTACTGCCAAACATCGCCCCTGGAGTCTGGCTAAATCCATTCCCTTCCCTAATCAATCCTCCGCCATTCGGGTAGAACGGTACATTAAGAAAAGAAAAAGCCGTTTCTATATTTAACAACTTATTGATCAGCAATGGACACTGGTTCGCCAACTCCTTTTCTTGTCATCCGAACCCATTGGGATACCCAAAGCAATCCAGCATTCTGTATATTGAGTTTTGTTATTGCCAAATTCAGCATGAATAAGAATATATTCTTTGGGCTAGCTGTCCTTTTCCTCCTCAGCTGTCAGAACAAAGAAACATTGTCGGAAAAAGAAATGGAGGAAGTTGTTGAGGTCATCAAAGAATTGCCTTTTGATACTCTTGCATTAATAGATCTTTCGGCATTTGAAAATACCGGACAAAACTGGAAGAGTGCCGGAAAGGTCACTTCCGATTACCTGACAGAGCATGATCTGACGGTCGAATCCGGAACCGGAATCTTGGTTAATGAACCGCAACCGGAAGACAATAGAAACATCCGTACCAAATGGAATCACGGTGATCTTGAATTGAAGTTTGAGGTGATGGTACCGAGAGGATCCAACTCCGGCGTATACTTTCAGGGTAGATATGAGGTGCAACTCTTTGATAGTTGGGAAAAATCGGATCCGACATTCTCTGATATGGGCGGCATCTATCAACGTTGGGATGAAAACCGGCCCGAGGGTCAAAAGGGGTATGAGGGAATAGCTCCCAGGATCAATGCCGCAATTGCTCCGGGACTTTGGCAACGATATCACATATTATTCCGGGCACCAAGGTTCGATCAGGACGGCAACAAAATCGAGAATGCCCATTTCGAATTTGTCTATCTCAATGATCAGTTGATTCATAAGGATGTTGAAGTCTCGGGTCCAACCAGAGCACATCAGGAAAATGGAGAACAACCTGAAGGTCCCCTTTATTTTCAGGGAGATCACGGGCCTGTGGCTTTTCGTGACATTGAATATAAACGCTATGGAAAAGACTCATTATCCCTGAGTGATTTGAAATACCAACTGTTTGAAGGGAAATACGACTACATACCTGATTTCGATACTTTAACGGCAAGTTCATCCGGGACGGTTGACTATTTTGACCTTGATGCAGTGACTTCCCAAAGTGAGGGCTTCAGCGTGATCTTTGAGGGAAAACTTCATGTTCCCACTGATGGTTCGTATCTCTTTGAAACCCAAATTGATGATGGTGGTGATCTATGGATTGACTCGGTGTTAGTGGTCCACAATGAAGGTGAACCAGGTTGGGGAAGTGAGCGTGGTCTAATCCATCTGAGCCCGGGAATACGCAATCTGAAACTCACCTATTATCAAGAGGTTTGGTCTACCACCCTTTTGGTGTTTTATGAAGGTCCGGGAATCTCACGCCGGTCTCTGGCGTCCTTCCGGAAAAAAGCCCCATGGGAGGAAGAAATGGCTCAACGACCTCCCCTGATCCTCAAAGATTTGGAGAATCCGGAACTGTTGAGAGGATTTGTAATGTATGGAGATCAGAAATTAACGCATGCCATCTCAGTCGGTGATCCTTCTGGTATCCATTACAGCTACGATTTAAATACGGGCGCTTTGGTTAAGTGCTGGAAGGGAGCTTTCGGAGACGTAACGGAAATGTGGCAGGGTCGCGGTGAGTCACAGCTTATGCAACCGGTGACTCCCTCCATCCAGTTGGAAAGATCGTTTCCCATTGCAAAGCTGGATGATAAGTCACGGGCATGGCCGGAAGATTTTACTCCTTCCTTAGATTATGATGGGTATACCATAGACAGTGATCAAAGACCCATTTTCCACTATAAATACAATGAAGTAAAAGTCGACGACAAGTTGATTCCAAAGAATGGGGAACTGAATCGGACGATCACCCTGGACAAAATTCCCGATGAATCCCTGTATGTAAAGTTGGGGGAGGCCTCCAAAATTCTGAAGCTCAAAAATGGTCTGTACAGTTTTGATGGCAAATATTATCTCTCTACCAGCGGGCTTGATTGGGAGATCAGACAACAGGATGGCCGTGATCAACTTTTTGCTGCCCTCAACGAGAAATCTTTATCCTATAATCTAATTTGGTAATAACATGCAACGCAGTCACCATTTGATTTTAATGACGGTATGCTCAATTCTATTTGTAACCATTTCCCTGGCACAGAAGATGCCATCCGGTGAAGAAGCGTACTACCTGATTAGTGATGTACCGATCCCTGACGATGTGGTTTTGGAGGTCGGTGGACTGGACTTCGATGATGAGGAAAGATTGGGAGTTTGTACGAGGAGAGGAGAAATTTGGTTGATCACGAATCCCGGAAGTGATGCGCCTGAATTCAAGCGCTTCGCCCATGGACTGCATGAACCCCTGGGACTGGGTTGGAAAGACGGGGCCTTTATATCCAATCAAAGAGGAGAACTGACACGCATATCCGATCAGAATGGTGATCTGATCGCCGATCAATATGAACCGATTTATTCCTGGGAATTAGCCGGCAACTATCATGAGTATTCCTATGGACCGGTCTTTCTGCCCAACGACGACATGTTAGTGACCCTAAACCTCGGTTGGGTAGGTCGTGGGGCCAGCCTCTCCAAGTGGCATGGCTGGATGTTGAAGATCTCTCCGGAAGGAAAAATGACACCGATTGCCACTGGCATGAGGTCACCGGCAGGTTTTGGTCTGAATGCCGCAGGGGATATTTTTTACACCGAAAATCAGGGTGATTGGGTCGGCAGCGGACGTATGACGCACATTGAACCTGGTGATTTTGTAGGGCATCCCGAAGGATTAAAGTGGAGTAATGAACCAGAGTCTAATATCAATCTCAGAATGGAAGATATTGATGATAGCCGTGGCCTCACTCTATTCGAGTATGCCAAGGAGAATTCAACGGTAAAGGCCCCATCCGTCTGGTTCCCACATACGATTATGGGAATCTCCACCTCCGATATGGTGGTAGTACCTGACGGATTTGGCCCATTTACCGGCCAGCTCCTGGTGGGAGACCAGGGGCACAGTAAGATTATGCGGGTTTATCAGGAAAAAGTGAATGGCGTCTATCAGGGCATCTGCTTTCCCTTCCGTGAAGGATTTAGCTCTGGTGTCCTCCGCATGAGATGGTCAAAAGACAAAACACTTTACGTTGGAATGACCAATCGTGGGTGGGCTTCAACCGGCAAAGAACCATATGGATTGGAACGTCTGCGCTGGTCTGGTAAGGTACCTTTTGAAATGCAAAAAGTGAATATAAATGCCGATGGTTTCACCATCACGTTTACCCAGCCTGTCGACCGACGGAGTGCTGCTGATCCCGATAGCTATGCGATCACTGATTTCACCTACAAATATCATCATCTCTATGGTAGCCCAGCCATAAACACACAAACTCGCACGGTTTATAAAGTCGAAGTATCGCAGGATAATCTGCAAGCCCGGCTCTTTGTAGAAGGCTTGCGCCATGGCTATGTTAATGAGATCAAGGTGCCGGGGGTGAAGAGCACTGATAATCGACGCCTTCTTCATTCAACCGGGTATTATACGATCAACGAAATACCAGGCCAGGATATGGACATGGCCCATGACGACCACACATCGGGAATCCAATTTAACGAGGTAGATATTCAATCTCCCAAACGGGTGACAAAAATGCCCGATGAGTGGGTAGACGGCCCCGATCAGACCGTGACAATCGGAACCCTTCCCGGAATGCAGTACGATACCAAGGAATTTACAGTCAAGGCAGGTTCCAGAATTAAGTTGATCTTAAACAATCCCGATGATATGATGCATAATCTGGTCATTGTGCAACCAGGCACCATTGACGAAGTTGCTCAACTGGCGATCGATCTCGGTCTTAAAGGGCAGGAAAAAGGTTATATTCCTGAATCGGAGCAAGTACTTTTCCATACCAACCTTCTTGCCCCCCAAAGTTCAGATGCCATTTACTTTAAAGCTCCTGATAAACCCGGCGAATACGGTTTTGTCTGCACTTTTCCCGGACATGCTTTAATAATGCGAGGAAAAATTACGGTCGTGCCCGGTCAGTGATTTTGATAAGAAATACGCCAATTTGGCACCATTCGCTCTCATTAACTGCCATATAGACATATGATTTTCAGAATACCTGACTAATCAGGTACAGATTTTCAAGTGGTATGGGAATTGACTTGTGAGTGCTGAAATTCTTTATCAAATAAAATATTAAACTATGAATCTCGTAATATCACGTCCGGCTGTAAAAACTGCAGTAAGTCAGAACAACAATCACCGTCAGCTTGTAAAAACCAACATTCTTGAGTACAGTGATCGATTTGAACTTAAACTTGCCGTACCGGGATACCAGAAAACTGACCTGAATATCTCGGTAGACAATCACGCGCTCACTGTGGAAGCTAATGTGGATCAACTTAAAACCGATCACAGCAGCACATTCAAAACACGCGAGTTTTCCATTCAAAACTTCAAGCGGACATTTCGACTGGGAGAAGATATCGATGAAAAAATGATTGACGCCAGGCATGAAAATGGAGTACTTTCAGTCGTACTGCCCAAGAAGGAACAGGTGCACCGCCAAATCGCTGTTTCTTAAGAAATCATTAACATGCTATTTTCAAAAATGTTGAACTTAATAATCAGCAATCCGTTTTTAATTTTGAATGTCAGATAAAATAGAAGATAGAGTGCTTTAGTGTTAAAATGACTCCACGAGATAATTGAACGTAATCACTAAAGTAAACGTTATAGAGAAAAATGAGATCAACCAAATTCAGTTGATCAGGAACGAAATCAGTGATTTATAATCGGGCTGCAAGCCTAAGGTTGAAATCGAATTAAACGGAATAGAAGAACTTTTTCAAGGAATAGAATTGAGAATTATTGTGATGCCACCTAGTTGGTATAGCTGCTTCCTCAGGCAGCACTCATAAGAGTCATGTTCATGGGGTTAGGGTTTGGTTGATAGGCCTGGGATTCGTCCCGGGCCTATTCTTTTCCCAAATATGCAAAAATTTCCTTTTGTCAATAGGACATAAGGAAAGCAAAAAAAATACTTACTTCAGTTTTGTTAAAGGGAACTTCTACATCTGATGAAATTGCCAACTCAATACCTCCTCTTGCCGTTCCCGCTCACGCAGAAAAAACTGATATAACATCCGTTTATAGTCCAGGGATGGTGGCAAGGGATTTAACGAAGCCTGCTTTTTGGCAAATGGAACGAGGTTAACTTCTTCTGCATAGACTTGAGAAGGATCATATAGTTCGTGAATGATGATGCGATCTCCTACCTCCACAAAGTCACTCTGGATCTCGTTCCAGGCCCGCAGTAAATAGGGGTCCACTTTAAGAACTCCTGCCAGTTCAAAGACAGATTGTCTATGATCTATCATCATTTCCGTGGTTCGGTAAGAGAACCTTAACTCTGCCGGTTGCTGTGTATCCAGAAAATACTGAAACCCCGGAATCACCCGTTGGGGTAAAACCAGATCGTACCCTTGATTCAATTTAGGAATATACTCCTTCTTCAAACTTGGATTTAAAGCCATGATCACCTCTACGGGTATTTGCACAATTTCCGAGATCTTTGACAACTCCAGATTATGTGCTATATGTATGGTCGATGTCCATTGAAGGTCCAGGTCCGGATAGGATGGGCGCAATCCCAGGTCCCGGTAATATTCAATAATGTATTGTGCGGCAAGATATTTCGGGATATACTGCTGGGTCTGCTTGGGTAGAAACTGCTTGATCGCTTCAAAGTCCTTGTTCCCGCCGGCCAGACGTATTGCCTTGTTTACCGTACCCGGTCCGGAATTATATGCAGCAAAGACCAATGACCAGTCTTCATACTTAGTGTACAAATACTGTAGATAGGATAATGCAGCCCGGGTAGCTTTGGCAGGATCCCTGCGTTCATCTAATACAGAATTAATTCGAAGTCCCAGTTCTCTGGCGGTAGGAATCATAAACTGCCATAATCCGGCAGCTCCGACTCTTGAGACGGCCAAAGGATCGAACCTTGACTCGATTAGAGGCAGAACCTTTAATGCAGTGGGAAGACCCTGTATGTTTAGCTCCTTCTCAATTAGAGGAATATAAATATTTCCCCTGCTAAGGAGCTCTTCTGTGGTCTCCGGATGCTTCAGGAAAGCATCGATGTACTTGGCTACATTCTCATCATCGACCTCATCAAATAATACATTTAATGAATTCAAATCTTCTGCATTCAGCACAAAATTAGCCCGAACGGTGACACTCAATAGAAGTACAATAGATACAAGACATGCTTGCAGCAATGCTGGTACTTTGATCATGGGACAATCTACGGTTTTCATTTTCCGGGTTATCATCTTAGCTACAAATCTTTACGCATTAGGAAAAAAATTAATGCATAAATCATGCCAAATGACAAATACGTGCCGGAAATTAAAAAGTAAACATAAATAAAAGTTGGTATATGTCTATTGCTTAATGCTACTATTTAAAAACCAGGTTATAAACGATTTTGTTGGATCTTTCGCATATGACTTGCAACAAAAAATAACCGTTCTTCATCAAACTCTGCGGTCAGGATCTGTAGTCCAAAGGGAAGTTGATCCCGATCCTTTCCCAAAGGAATTGACATGGCTGGAGCTCCGACCAGATTCGCCAGCACTGAATAAATGTCGGCCAGATAGATTTCAACCGGACTCTTTCCCGATCCAAGCTTCCACGCCGTGGTCGGAGTCATTGGTAGTAGTACGGCATCATATTGACTCGTCCAACCATCAAATTGTTCCTTAATCAGCCTTCTTATCTTTTGCGCCTTCGCAAAATATGCATCATAATATCCCACACTCAAAACAAAGGTCCCCAATAGTATACGACGTTTCACCTCTGTACCAAATCCCCGGGTGCGCGTTTTTGTATACATATCATCCAATTGGGATGAACCCTCAACCCGGTACCCATACCTGATTCCATCATACCGCGAAAGATTACTCGAAGCTTCGGCCGCTGTCAACACATAATAACAGGGAATAATGTATTCCATCAGATCAAAGGAAATCTTTTCTACCTGGTGACCCTCTGCTTCCAGATCTTCAAGGTTTTTGTGAAAGGCGTGCTGTATCTCTGGCTGTAATCCTGCGTGGGTCATGGCATCTTCAATATAGGCGAGACGCATTGATCCATTCGAGTTCATTTTGCGATTTGGAAGCATTTCACTCGTTGCGCATGTACCGTCGTACTCATCCTGCCCCTGCATGACCTCATAGCTCAACTTCAAATCCTCCAGTTCCCTGCCGATGAGACCAATCTGATCAAAAGAACTTGCATAAGCTATAAGTCCATGCCGGCTTATCCGCCCATAGCTTGGTTTAAATCCAATCAAATCACAAAACGACGCCGGTTGGCGGACTGATCCCCCGGTGTCAGATCCTACAGATAGCAAGCAGGTATTTGCCTGCACTGCGACTGCTGATCCTCCCGATGATCCGCCCGGTACATGATCCGGTGCCTGAGCATTTCTCACCGGTCCGTAGACAGAAGTTTCATTGTCAGAACCCATGGCAAATTCATCACAATTTACCCGGCCAATTATTATCGCATCCTCTGCGATTAATCTTTCTACAGCCGTAGCACTGAACAGTGATTCATATCCCTCTAATATTTTGCTGCCGGCGGTCAGTTTATGCCCGGCGTAAGCAATTACATCTTTTAAGCTGATCACTGCACCCCACAATCTTCCCATGGGTCGCTCACCGGATTGAAAAATTTCATCCAAGATCCTGGCTCTTCGTCTTGACTCTGCAGCAAAAACTTCGATGTAGGCATTCAGATCTTTGCTTTCCTCGATCTTGAGGAGATAATCTTCTACCAGATTTTCGCAGGTGAGCTCACCATTCGACAATGCCTCTTGTATCCTGGCCAGTGTCCAATCACGACCGACTACCATGTTGATTTAAGCTTATCGACAATCTCGTCAAGTGACAACTGCCATTGCTCTCCCGATTTCATATGTTTCAGCGTATACCGTTCCAGTTTCATCTCTTCACTGCCGATCATTAAGACAAAAGGTGTACTGGAATTGTCCGCATATTTCATCTGCTTTTTCAATTTTGCCGGCTCCGGGTAGAGATGTGATGAGATTTGATTTCTTCTTAACGTATGAAGCAACCTGAAAGACCACCGGTGACATTCCTCGTCCAGGGCAATCAACAAGAGTTGGATGGGTTGATCTATGTTTTCAGGAAATCGATCCAACTCCTGCATTACATCAAATATACGGGCTACTCCGAAGGAGATGCCGACTCCGGATACACCAGGCATTCCAAAAACTTCGGTAAGATTCGCATAACGTCCACCTCCCAGCATGCTTCCTATTTGAGCCTCGCTGGACTTTACCTCAAAGATGCAGCCGGTATAATAGCTCAATCCTCTCGCCAGAGTAGGATCAAAAATCAGATTCTGACTTAGTTGAACTGTATCGAGATATTCGTACACCTCCATAATCTCATTCACTCCGGTCAATCCAATTTCTGATGTCGATAGTGCCTCTTTTAATTCACCTAATTCAGCCACAGCATACAATCGCTTCAACTCCCCTATCTGCGCCTTCGAAATACCACTACTTTCCAATTCTCCCGATACACCTTCCCAGCCAATCTTGTCCAGTTTATCCACAGCGACGGTCATTCCTGTCATTTTATCGGGGATACCGGCTACTTCAGCAATACCCTCCAAAATCTTCCTGTTGTTCAATTTTATCTCGACTTCCAGACCCAACCGGGTAAAAACTTCGTCAATCATGAGAATATACTCGGCCTCAAACATTAGGGAATCGGAACCCACCGCATCGGCATCGCATTGGTAAAATTCCTGATAGCGTCCTTTTTGAGGACGATCCGCACGCCATACCGGTTGAATCTGATAACGCTTGAACGGAAACTGGATTTCATGTTGGTGCATGACTACATACCGGGCAAATGGGACGGTCAGATCATAACGAAGTCCACGCTTGGATATTGAACTGATCACCGCATTGCTATCCCGCCTATCCAGCGCATCCAAATCTGCCTTGGCTAAAAAGTCACCGTTGTTAAGTACTTTGAAAAGCAGTTTGTCTCCTTCATCTCCATATTTTCCCAGCAACGTGTTCAGATTTTCCATCACCGGGGTTTCTATCGGTTGGTAGCCGTACTTCTCAAAAACTTCTTTGATTGTGCTAAAAATGAAATTTTGGCGGTACACCTCTTGTGGCGAATAATCGCGGGTACCTTTCGGTATGCTAGGTTTCATAACGGGTTTTCTGATTAATGGGCACTGGCAAATTGCCGGAGAAAACGGATATCATTTTCAAAAAACATGCGGATATCATTAATCTTATACTTACGCATCGCCTGACGCTCGATCCCCATTCCAAAGGCAAATCCAGTGTACACCTCGGGATCGATCCCACACATCTGCAATACATTGGGATCAACCATGCCGCATCCCATGATCTCAAGCCAACCGGTGCCTTTAGTCATACGGTAATCCTCCTCACTGTTCAAGCCCCAGTATACGTCAACTTCGGCACTAGGCTCGGTAAAAGGAAAATAGGACGGTCGAAGCCGGATCCGGACATCATCTCCGTAGAGTTCCCGGGCAAAATGCTTTATGACCTGTTTCATATCGGCAAAGGAAACGTCTTTGTCCACATAGAGACCTTCCACCTGATGAAACTGCGCATGTGCCCGGGCAGAAATCGTTTCATTGCGATACACCCTTCCCGGGGAAATAATTCGAATCGGAGGTTTCTTCGATTCCATTTCATGTACCTGTACAGTAGAAGTCTGTGACCGCAGCATGCGGGTGAGATCATTTTTAAGATAGTAGGTATCGGTCATATCCCGGGCCGGATGATCGTCGGGGGTATTCAAAGCAGTGAAATTATGCCACTCGTCCTCGATTTCGCGGTTTTCGACCACAGTGAATCCGATTTTTCGGAAAATATCGATGATCTGGTTAAGTACAATGCTGACGGGATGGCGAGAGCCCAGTGGCAACGGTAGTCCGGGAGCGGTGAGATCAAATCCGTGATCCACTCTACTTTTCTGTTTCTTTAGCTCATTCTGGATTTTCTCAAATTTTTCCTCAGCCTTCTGCTTGGCTTCATTTAGAAGCAGACCAAAATTCTTACGTTCCTCAGGTGCGACCTCCCGCATCATGGCAAAAAGCGGCTTAATTTGATTTTTTGCCCCCAAATATTGAACCCGGAATTGTTCTAACTCTTCTTCAGATGAAGGGTTTTTAGCATCAATTTCCTTGATAATCACCTGCACTTTTTCAAAATGCTCCGAACTCATATTGAGAACCGTTTAAAAATGAGCGATAAAGGTATAATTTTATGGGTAATTGAAGATCAACCAGATATATCATGCATAAGTTTAATATTAACCGAAGAAGCTTTTTAAAAAATTCAACGTCATTTCTTGCTTACACTACTTTAGGTGCGCAGGGTCTGGATTCCTTCTATGATGAGAAGGTGCGCAGGGTCGGTCTCATCGGGAGCGGATGGTATGGCAAAAGTGACTTGTTTCGACTGATTCAGGTAGCCAATGTGGAGGTGGTGGCTCTCTGTGATGTGGACCAACAGATGTTAGATCATGCGGCCGAGCTTGTAAGCAAGCGGCAAAAATCCGGTAAAGTGCCGCAGAAATACAGGGATTACCGAGAAATGTTGGCAGATCATGAGTTCGATATCATCCTGATCGGAACACCGGATCACTGGCATGCCTTGCAAGCCATCGACGCAATTAAGGCTGGCGCACATGTGTTTCTGCAAAAACCAATCAGTGTTGATGTAAAGGAAGGAGAGGCCATTTTAGCCGCGGCAAGAAAATACAATAAAGTAGTCCAGATCGGAACCCAGCGTCGTAGCACTCCTCATCTGGTTGAAGCAAAGAAGAAAATCGTAGATGCCGGTCTTCTCGGTAAAGTATCACATGTAGATATGTGTTGCTACTATCACATGCGGGGCAATATAAAACGAGACCCCCAACCTGTACCTGATTATCTTGATTACGAATTGTGGACAGGACCCGCACCGATGCGTCCGTATAATGGGAGTGTACACCGCCGGTGGAGAGCATATATGGAATATTGCAACGGAATCGTCGGAGATATGTGTGTTCACATGTTTGATGCGACCCGCTGGATGTTGGATCTGGGCTGGCCAAAAAAGATCAGTTCTACCGGAGGCATTTACGTACAAAAAGAATCATTGGCAAACACCACCGATACCCAGCACGCTGTATTCGAATATGAAGATCTGAATTGTATCTGGAATCACCGCACCTGGGGTAATGCGCCGGATCCTGCCTATCCCTGGTCCTACATCATCTATGGTGAAAACGGAAGCCTTAAAGCCAGTGTACAGAAATTTGAATTTTATCCTACCGGATCGAAAGAACCAACCATGTCCATGGACTGGGTCAATGAAAGTGAGAAGTATCCGGAAGACCTGACCGAAGAAGGTATTGAGTTATTTGCGGCTTCTGCCATGCGAAACCATATGCTGGATTTTATCAGTGCAATTGACCACGAAGGCAGGCCGGTGGCTGATATCGAACAAGGACACATCTCCACAGCGAGTTGTATCCTGGCGAATATGTCCTGTGAATTGGAACGTCCTCTTATCTACGATCATAAGACTCAAAAGGTCACCGGAGATGATGAGGCAACCAGGCTTTTGGAACGACCCTACCGGGAACCCTGGGTACATCCGGATCCGGATCAAGTCTAGTCGAACACCCAAGTGGGAGCGCTCGTTGATGAATTCAGGAGAAAGAAAAATTGCTGGCCGTATTCATATACTGATACTATTGGTGCTTACCGCAATCTTTAGCATCTCTCTATTGTATTCAGTCTATGTGCTTTCAATAGTTTTTTTCCTATTTGGTCTATTCTCGATCCTGTGCATAACGGAATCTGGGAAAATAGCCATCCGGTCCGATTTTTTCGTGCAAATGTCAGCCCTTCTCAGCAAACCGGAGTGGTGGTTACTTAGCGTACCATTTTTCCTGGTTCTTTTTGGTGGGCTGTATTCAGACGATTCGTCGTACTGGCTAACCCGGATGCGGATAAAAATCCCCTTCTTGTTATTGCCCATGGCCTTTTATCTATTACCCGGAATAAATAAAAAAACGTACGAACAGATTCACCTTATTTTCATTTTAATCATTACCCTGAGTAGCTTGCCGGTCGTGTGGGGAATGATCAATGACTATAGTTCCATCGTCGATGCGCTTGGTCACGGTCGTCCTGTAGCCACACCGGTCAGCCATATTAGATACAGCCTTTTTGTGGCCCTGGCGATTTCCAGCTCATTCATTATTTCGGAAAATAAACACCTCAAAACCAGGTATCAAAATTGGTTGAGAATTAATGGCTTTTATCTGATTTTCTTTATTCACTTTCTTGCCGTCCGGAGTGGGATTGTCGCCCTATATCTCGTAGCCTTATATTTCATATTCCGTCAGCTATATGAAGGCCGGAGAAAACGATCAGCCATAATACTGGGTACAGTCCTCTTAACTATCCCATTTCTTGCCTACCAACTTATTCCCAGTTTCAAAGAACGAATCAACTATATGGTAGAGGATGCATCTCAGTATCAAAAAATGGAATGGAATGCCTATTCAGATGCCGAACGTATTTTATCCCTCCGGGCCGGTTTGGATATATCGAAAAGATACCCGGTTTTTGGGGCTGGCACCGGAGATCTGCGAGGAGAAATGCAGACCTATTTTTATGATCATTACGACAAGGACACTTTTATAATGCCCCATAATCAGTTCATTTCGATTTTAGCAGGTAGTGGATTAGTCGGCCTCCTGCTCTTTGTATTGGCTCTAGTCTTCCCGGTATGCCATTGCTACCGAACGTGGCCGGGGAATCACCTCTTCATTGCGATGAGCATCATCATTTTCATCTCATTAATGGTCGAAAACACCTTTGAAACTTCCATAGGTGTAGCCTTCTATCTTTTTTTTACCCTCATTGGACTTAACCATACGAAAACCCTTGTCTAGCTGTAAAGCGTCATTCTCCTAGCCTGACCTTTGAAGACAAAACCCATGATCAATCCGAAGGCCAGACCTCCCAAATGAGCAAACCAGGCTGTTCCGGTGCTTTCTACCATGCTCATACTTTGGATTGTACTGAAGACCTGAATGGCAATCCAGATACCCAGGAAAACAATGGCAGGCATCGTAACCCTTTTGAGAATAAAAATCAAAAAAAGAATGGCCTTAATTCTGGAATGGGGGAACATAATCAGGTACGCACCCAGAACGGCAGATATGGCTCCACTGGCTCCCAGACTCGGTATATTACTATCTAGGTTAAAAAACACGTGAGCGAGACTTGCTATAACTCCACCTAATAAATAGAAGGATAGGAAAGTCAAATTGCCCACCGTAGCTTCAATATTATCAGCAAAAACCCAGAGGAACATCATATTGCCGATGAGATGCATGGCGCTTCCATGCAAAAACATGGAGGTGACCAGAGTTCCGTAATGATGCCCTTCTGCAATATAAACAGGGACAGTACTGAAGTGATCAAAAAAAACAATGAGTGAATCAGGACTGAGGGTTATCTGATAGAGAAAAATGAAAATATTAAGCACTAAAAAAGTGTAACTAAAGAAAGGATAGGCTCCCCCTTTTATTTGATCATCACCAATCGGAAAAAACATATGCCTTTTTTATACTTACAGAAATAGATTCTTCTCTTCGAATATTATCGATTTAAAATCCTTCCTTCAATAGATCATGAATATGAATTACTCCCAAATATCTGTTCTCAGTATCAATAACCAACAGTTGAGTGATATTAAATTGTCTCATTATTTCTAATGCTTCGGTTGCCTTGGAGGTCACCGGGATCAACTTGGGGGAGACGCTCATCACATCCTCAGCCGTATTTAATCTGAAGTCTCCTGCTCTCTGTAGCATCCTGCGCAAATCCCCATCGGTTATAATCCCTTTGATATGCAGTTTTTCGTCTAAAACAGCCGTAGCTCCCAATCGTTTGGAACTGATCTCAACGATTACCTTTTCGATGGGATCCTTCAAATTTACCGAGGGAATATCAATCAGGTGAGCGAGATCAGCCACCGTCATAGTGAGTTTTTTGCCCAACATTCCCCCTGGATGCAGTTCAGCAAATTCATCTGACCTGAATTCTTTCAGGCTCATCAAACAAACAGCCAGGGCATCCCCGACAGCTAGTTGCAATATAGTACTGACCGTCGGCGCCAAATCAAGAGGATCTGCTTCCTTTTCCACCGGAGTATAAATCACGATGTCTGCTTTTTGAGCCAGGAAACTCCCTGCTCCGGAAACGATGGCGATGATTGGATTCCCTTTTGCTTTTATCAGGGGGATCAAAGCCTTGAGTTCGGGAGTATTGCCACTCTTTGAGATGCAGAAAACGAGATCCTCTTTCTGCAGGCTTCCCAGGTCACCATGCAGCGCATCGGCAGCATGAAGGAAGAGGGCGGGAACATTAATTGAATTAAACGTTGCCACCATTTTTTTACCAATTATGGCACTTTTTCCAACTCCTGTGACCAGAAGGCGACCGTGGCAATCACTGATGGACTGCACTGCCTGAACAAAGGAATTATCAAGCACATCATGAAGTTGAAGCAATGCCTTAACCTCTTGATTTATTGTGTCTTGAGCCAATCGGATGATCTCCTGACTTCGAACTTTTTTCAAAATAAATGGTTAAAAATTCTCCTTAAATAACAAGAAGTAATCAAAAATATTGGTTAAATTTAATATGCGTGTATTTCGGACACCCAATTAGAGAACAGACCCCACTCGATATTTGTAATATTGATGTTTTATGCCCAGTCTATAATTTTGTGAAAGCCTATCATTTATGAAAGATGTTTTGAACTTGCAATCAGCATTGCAAACTTACTTTGGTTTTGACCAATTTAAGGGAAATCAACAAGAAATCGTGGAGAGTGTTTTGCAGGGAGATGATACTTTTGTAATCATGCCCACCGGTGGTGGGAAATCACTTTGCTATCAGTTGCCGGCTATTATGAAGGATGGCACGGCTATCATAATTTCACCGCTAATCGCCTTGATGAAGAATCAGGTAGATAGTATCAGAAGCTACAGTCAGAGTGATGAGATTGCCCATTTTCTGAACTCATCTCTCACCAAGAATCAAATCAGACAAGTCAAGGAAGATATCACTGCCAATAAGACCAAATTATTATATGTTGCTCCTGAAACCCTAACCAAGGAGGAAAACATCGAGTTTTTCCGGCAGGTGAATGTGTCATTTGTGGCAGTAGATGAAGCACATTGTATTTCTGAATGGGGGCATGATTTTCGTCCGGAATACCGCCGCATTAGAGATATGATCGATGGTATCGATCATCGCATTCCAATCATCGCGCTGACCGCCACGGCGACACCCAAAGTAAGGGCAGATATCGTAAAGAATCTGGGCATGGATTCCGTTAAGAGCTTTCTGTCTTCCTTCAATCGGGATAACCTCTTTTATGAGGTAAGGCCAAAAACAGATAAAGAAAGTACTTTCCGAAGCATCATACAATTCATTAAAAATCAAGGTAGTAGGTCCGGAATAGTATACGTGCAGGCTCGAAAAACCACGGAAGAACTGGCAGCAACCCTCGTAGTGAATGGCATCAAAGCGGCCCCATATCATGCCGGTTTGGAAGCTAAAGTCCGATCACAAACCCAGGATGATTTCCTGATGGAAGAGATCGACGTCATCGTCGCTACCATCGCCTTCGGTATGGGTATCGATAAACCGGATGTTCGTTTTGTCATCCATTATGATTTCCCAAAAAGCATCGAAAACTATTATCAGGAAACCGGAAGGGCTGGCAGAGATGGTCTGGAGGGACATTGTGTCGCCTACTATTCACCTAAGGATATTCAAAAATTGGAAAAATTTCTCCGGGATAAACCGGTTGCGGAAAGAGAAATGGGACTGCAGCTCCTGATCGAAATGATGGCATATGCAGAAACCGCGTCTTGCCGGCGAAAATTTTTGTTAAGATACTTTGGGGAAGAATTTGATGCCGAAGATTGTAATGAGCAATGTGACAATTGCAAAAACCCGAAGGAAAAGATAGACGTAACAGATGATTTACTCATGGCATTGCAGGCCACAAATGACCTTAAAGAAAATTACCACGGTAGCGTCCTGGTCGAGTATTTACGAGGCAAGCTGAGTCAGAAAGTGCAGGATTTTGGATTCGACAAGCTCAAAAGGTTTGGAGCAGGAGAACACCATGATAAGGTATTCTGGGAAAGCGTTTACCGGAATGCCATTCTTGAGGGATTTGTGTATAAAGACGTCGAAACGTATGGAATCGTCAAATTAACAGAAAAGGGTAGAGAATTCATCAAGAAACCTTATCCCTTTCATATACCCCTTAACAAAGACTACGGAGACCTTCCGGATCATGAACCCAGAGCTAAAGCCATGGCTTTGGATGACAACCTGCTTAAGATGCTCAGGGATCTTCGAAAATCCATAGCCAAAGATAAAGGTGTTCCGCCCTACATCGTTTTTCAGGATCCATCTTTGGAAGATATGGCAACTCAGTATCCTATCTCGATGGAAGATATGACCAAGATATCGGGCGTTTCCGAGGGAAAAGCAAAACGATATGGCTCGTCTTTTATCAAATTGATCAAAGAATACGTTGAGGAAAACGACATCGACCGACCGACGGATTTTGTGGTAAAATCCGTAGCAAATAAGTCCAAGTCGAAAGTCTCCATTATCCAGGGTGTGGACCGTAAATTATCTCTGGATGATATCGCTAGCAGTGTATCAATGAATATGAATGAACTGATAGACGAAATGAATATGATTGTCAATTCAGGTACAAAACTTAATATTCAATACTACATTGACGAGCATATTGATGAATATGCCAAAGATGACATCTACGACTACTTTATGGAATCGGAATCCGATTCGATCGAGGAAGCGATTGCCGAACTGGGTGAAGATGATATTACCCCCGAAGAGATTAAGCTGGTTCGAATCATGTTCTTATCGGAAATGGCAAATTAAGTCAAAACGCATCGTTTCTCTTCTCATATTAATATTTAGTATCATTTTTGCTGTAGTTTAGTGCAAAAGGATTCGAGTATATCCCATGAAGAAAATTATCATTATCAACGGTCCAAATTTAAATCTGCTCGGTAAGCGCGAAGTGGACATCTACGGAAACATGTCTTTTGAGCATTACCTGGAAATTCTGAGAGAGCACTTTAACAAGAAAGTTGACCTGGATTATTTTCAATCAAATCATGAGGGCCAGATCATTGACAGGATTCATGCGGTGGGGTATGACTATGATGGAATTGTCCTTAATGGTGGTGCTTTTACTCATACGTCGCTTGCGATTGCCGATGCATTGGCTGCCGTGACGACCCCGGTGATTGAAGTGCATATCTCCAACATACATGCAAGAGAATCATTCCGCAATAAATCACTTACGGCTGGTAAAGCAGTTGGATGTATTGTTGGCCTGGGATTGGAAGGCTATAGATTGGCGATCGAATACTTGCTCCATACGCTGGACCTGACTACCAATATTTAGCGGTTCTTAAGTTCGGGCTGGAAGTATTTCATAAAAGGTAAGGTCGACCATCCTCAACCTTTTTCGCTTCTTCAAGCGGTGTGTTTTGAAAAAGGTGACTCTTAATAACTTTCCTACGAGAAAGGAACCTAAGCCGATTCCAACTCCCACCGGCGTCAACGAATCGCCGAAGGCCAGAGATACAAGGGTCCAGAAACCCCAGGAATAGCTAAATGTTGTCAATAAAGTAGAAATAGCCCGCGTGCCCTTTCCGGCATCTCTGATCTGAATAGCGATAATATCCTTTAGTGGTATGGTACGATGCTCAAACAGGACGTAGCCTTCTTCAAGATCGAGATCGAGAATCACCTCTTCCAACCAGTGTTTCCTGTCATTTTTCAGTTTAAAGACGAGTGTCTCCCCAACAAAAAATTTATCCGTTCGCAAGCTGCCCTGGCGTTCGAGCAGGATCGCTTTTTGACCGAAAGCATGGAGTGTTCCGATCAGAAAAAGCAAAATTGTAATGAGTTTAATCATTGTCGTCCTGAAGTTCTCTAGCTAAACGTCTTAATATCTTTTGTGTGGCCTTCTGTACGGCAGAAAATGGAAGCAATTCTCGATGGTAGTAGAGAAAGACAAGATTTACGCCGGTTTTTTCACTGAGTGTTTCTCCAAGAATGCCTTGATTTAAGCGATAAGCTTCGCGCATTAATCTTTTGATGCGGTTTCGATCAACCGCTCTCTTGAAATTCCTTTTTGAAACTGCAAAAGCTATCTTGACGGGCGGAGTGCCATTATCAGTTGTAAGAACCTGGAAGTAAACGCGCACCGGATAGGCTTGCAAGG
>JAGQWZ010000250.1 GCA_020436835.1 Saprospiraceae bacterium
CCTTAATCCCAGGGGTAGGCCATTTTCATCCTCATCCAGATAATTGATGGGATCCATACGGTTGTCGGCATTTCCGTCTCCGCTTGGCGATTGCATCAAATCATCGGTAAAGGCAAAGAAAAACATATGTTCATCTGCTTCCTGCATAATTTCCTCAGTGATGTCTTCTCCTTCAATACTATTCATCACCTGAATAGATAATTGATACTCCGTACTTTCCAGCAAATCTATTTCATCGAGGATCTCCAGATCTAAAGGACCTTCTCCATCCGGATCCTGAGCCCGGGCCACCACCGTGTCAAACTCTGAGGTCCAGGTCAGAATGACATCCGTTATAATCTCCTCTTCATTCTCGCAGGGAGGAGCATCGGGATCCAGTATAATCTGAACCGGCCAGTCAATTTCGAATATGGTTTGGCCATCCGTTATATTGCTGCCTTCCGATTTGTTCGAACCAAAATCAACCAATGTGACCTTGAGCAAGCCCGATAAATCTTCATCAACGCAGGCTGTAGTCGCCTCCATGGAAAAACCAACCGGTATATCATTGGCATCCTGATCAAGGTATTCCAGAGAGTGATCAAAAAGCCCATCCTGCCCGTCATAAAAGAATTGAATCTCATCCAGGCGCGCTTCAAAATTTGCCTGTTGATCATTCAAATTTATCGAGACTTCATAAAGGCTACTTTCATCCAGAGCAAGGGAGGCATCAAAACTCCACATGGCATTGCTCAAAGTTGCCGTGGCTACCATCGTTTCTCCTCCCTGGGATGGAATAAAAGTAATAGTAACCTCATTTACCTGACTGTAGGAGTAGAGGCTATATGAAACAAATAATAGTAGTAGAAAAAACTGCTTCATCGATATGGTTTTTGCAACAATGTATCAAAAGTACATTAAATGCAACAATGTATCAAACAGTTGAGCAGATTTTATTTAGTATTTCGAATTTTTTTTACCAGGCGTAGGTCAGGGAGAGAATGAAATTACGTCCTAATTCATCGGCAAAATATCTCAGTCGATCAGTATAACTGCGGTATTTTACGTTTAAGAGATTACGGACTTCCACATTAATGGTCAATCCATGAAAGTGCGTCAACCAATAAACATTAGTGAGTAGATATCCATCTGGTGGTGGTGCAATGTCGAAATCGGTGGCATCATTGACAAAAAGATCTATTTCTGTTTTATAAGCGGTGAGTAATTCATCGATCGTTAATATTCGTGGTTTTTGCCACTGTTTAAAGGTGTAGGACAATTCGAGGCCAAAATTATTATCTTCTAAAAATCCCAGCTTCCCGGGCTTGTACTGAACATTCCAGTTGATCCGGGTTGGGGGCTGACCCACGAAATAGTCTTTGGAAGGCATTTGTCGGGACCAGAGATAATTGGCTTGAATATTTGAATTAAATTTTTGACTGTGTTGCCATTTTAAAGAAAAATCAAGCCCCCACAAGAGGGCATTCGTCTGATCATAAATGAAAAAAGGTGTGGCCCCTCTTACGGTCCGGGTTAATCCACCGGGCTTGGCGTAAATATAATTTTCAATGTAATTGACAAATCCCGTGACTTCTCCATCTAATTTATCTTTCCTGAATTCGTAACTGGTGATCCATTTGTATCCAATTTCATTTCTTACCGGACGGTCCTCTTCAGTAAGTATATTCTGAGTGGTTATGAAATCAGTTTGTTCATTAATCTCATAACGCCAAAGACCATATTCAATAAAACTTTGATGTCGTCCATAACGATATAGTTCCGCAATGTTAGGGGGTCTCCAGGCTGTGCCTAAATTTGTCCTCAAGACTTGCTTATTTGGCAATTTCCTGCGATATCCAATGGTTCCACTCCAGTTTTTAAAATTGAGATCATTTCGATATATTAGATTATTGGGTTGCCGGCCCACAATCTCTGCCTCTTGCCGGTCATACCGCAATCCTATTTCAAAAAGATCTGCAGTCAGTTCAAACATTTCAATCGCATAAAGTCCATAGCGCTTCTGATTGTAGTTGGGAACAAAAGGTACGGTGTTGGTTCCTTCGTTATTGCTATTTGATTGGGTGGACCATTGAGCGCCGACTTTCCCTTTCCAGGCTCCTCTGCCGGGATGCCTCCATTCCGCATCGACAATGTCCGATTCCAATTCCAGATCAATATTGGGAATCTCGAGATCATTTCCTTTACGCACATCAAATTCCTGACGATGATTTAATTGATGTCCAAACTGAATAGAGAACGATTGTTTCTTACCAATCCAACGGATATTCGCCTTTAACAGATCGTGCGATACTTTTTGTTTCGGAGTGCCGATGGAATAGCTAAATGGGGCGGTAAAATTAGGGGTATCAACCTCCAATGCCATAAGTAGATCATCCAGATTACTGTTAACCGAACCGCGCAAAATTCCCAGTTCTTGCTCAAAGTGACTGTAGTATGTTTCAATGTCTAGTTCTGGTAGAGGATGGAATCGCAACCCGGCGGCATAACTAGTCTCATCCTTACCTGTATTGGTAAGGAGATAGTCGGGGGCTGTCAGATCTCCCTGTTTCAGGATGGATCCCTCTGCGAGACCACTGATCCACCGGTAACCTTTCTGCAATCGCAAACTCGTTTCTCCGGAGCGGCCATTGCTCTTACCGACTGCCTGAACTTCACCCTTGAATGGCTGTGACAATTCCAGTGCCGGCCCCTTGATCAGGATCACTCCTCCCAGGGCATCAGGACCATATCTGACGGTTGCCGCTCCCTTGATCACTTCCAATTGATCCGCGAGGGAAGGATCTATCTCCGGGGCATGATCTTCACCCCAGTTCTGAAATTCATGTCTTAAGCCCTCATTGATGATCAAGATCCGGTTGCTATGCAGTCCATGGATGACGGGCTTGACTACATTCTGTCCCGAACTGATCGTGGACACTCCGGCAATCCGGCTAATTGCATCTCCCAGGGATTCGGTGGCCGTAGTGGGTAAAAGCCGTACATCTATTTTTTCCGAATTGGTTGATTCAAGATCTCCGGAGTGGTGTTCGGCCTCGACGATCACACTTTCGAGCATCCCGATATCCGGAACCAGAAAAACGTCAATGGAAGGATGGTGATAATCATGGTGATGTTCAACCGGTTTATAACCTACATAAGAGAATACCAGGTCCAGCTCTTTGTCACAAATATGGTCAAGCCGGAAATGGCCGGATTCATCCGTGGTTGTTCCCAGATTTGTTCCTTTGATCAGGATGGTAGCATAAGGTAGTGGCTCCTCCGTGTTTAGATCTTTGACCGTTCCTTCGATATAGTACGTACATCCAGGATCGATCTGCGTCCAGGCGGTACGGGTAAACGCCCATAAGATTATAATGACCACTTTGGATTTCATCCAACAACTCTTTAAGCATAAAGATGCAACTTTGTTGCAGGAATTAATATGAAGTTAATCACATTTTGCAGTTTAAGTGGGTAATTATGCATTTCCGCCATGAAAGGACGGCAAAACCGGTGTGAGTCACCTCAAAGGATGCACCGGAAAATCATTGAGATGGTCTGTGGATTTAATTGTGACAGTCTTTGCAGATTCCGGCAATTACAAATCTCTTTTCTTCGACGGTGTATTCCACTGGCAGTTTAACGGAAGGCAGGCGCACCTTATCCAGACAGGTGGTTGTGTCACATATCCGGCAGTAAAAATGCAGATGATCGTCATGATGTTCACCACCGGTACATTCATGCGAGCAAAGAGCATACTTGGTCTTGCCACTTCCATCAGCAACACTATGGATCAACCCCGATTCCTCGAATGTTTTAAGGATGCGATACAGCGTGATCCGGTCAATACCACTTAAGGTATGTTCAATATCACTGCTGGATATGGCCTGATCACCGGATTCTACCAGTATTTTCAGTACATCTCTCCGGGGGCGGGTAATCCTAAGCTCAGCCTTATGTAGTAGATCAACTATTTTATTACTCATCACGCATAATTCCACATAAAAATACAAATTATCGGACGGATATGAATCGCTCGCACCAGTCATCATCCTGATTAATTTAACCCTGCAGAGTGAAGAAAGTTTCGTAACCTGCTAAGATCTCTTTCAATCGCTGCAGTAATCCGGTAACGAGTTCATTTCGTCAACTGGACTATCTTTGCCTGATGCGAAAAATTATTCTTAACCTGACCGTCTCACTTGATGGTTACATTGAAGGACCAAATGGGGAGTACGATTGGTGTTTCACTGACCAGGATTACGGCATGAGTGAATTCCTCGCTCAGACGGATGCCGTTTTTTGCGGTAGAAAATCCTATGAACTCCTCATTGAAGCCGGTGATGAGATCCTGGCCGAAAAAAATAAATATGTTTTCTCCAGTTCGTTGAACAAGGTTTATGACGGATGGATCCTGGTGAAAGATGTCCAGGGTGAAACCATTCAATCGATTTTAGCTAAGCCGGGAAAAAATATATGGTTGTTTGGTGGCAGCCAACTTACCGACCATTTTATAAAACTGGGCCTGCTAGATGAGATGATTATCTCGATCCATCCCCTGCTTTTGGGTGACGGTACTCCTTTATTCCGAAAAATGAAAGAACGTCTATTCATGAAATTGGTGGATGCTAAGATCTACGATTCCGGTCTGGCACAACTCACTTACCGGATTCCTTAGAGATATTATAACGTATGCTTTGGTGCACCCGGACAATAAATTAAATTTAACCGGCATTTAGTATGTGGTACTCCATCCTGCCGCAGAAGTTTATGAAGAACATATTCATATTGGGTTTTCTTATCCTTGTTTGTCAGAGTTGTGAAATTTTTGACGTAGTCGAATTTGAAGAACCAAATCGCTTCAAAGGGTGTTGCAATACCGCACCGGTTGAAGACACGATTGGAAATACGATTATCGCCGTGCCTAATGCGATCACTCCGAATGATGATGGACTCAATGATGCTTTTTCCATCTATTCCAGTGATGTGATGCAAATTTCTTCTTTGCAAGTTATGGAGCAGAATCAAATACTGGGCATTGATCGAAAGGATATACCTCTAAAGCGGGGTTGGACCAGGGTCTGGGTTCCACGGAATGCCAGTGGAAAGATCGTGCAAGGTCTGTATAATTTTACCATGACGGTCAATGAGCTGGATGGAACCGAAAAGACGCTTACCGGTCAATTTTGTGCATTCATCTGTGGTGAGGACAAGGTTGAGACCATCCCTCAGGGTGATTGTGATTTCCGAAATCAATTGGACAAGAACGGTCATTTCAGCACAGAGATCCCACCTCAGGATACCTGTCATTTTTAAGGCGAAATTGCGGAATGCATTCAAAAAATAAATCAAAAAGCGTTTAATTCGCCTTCACATTTCAGGAATAGAAATTTTGAGTGCAATAATTATATCCGGCAGTTCGAGAAATGATGGCAATACCTCCAGGGTGGTTAAAATCCTGCAAAATCATTCCGGGTGGGAAAGTATCGATCTGAATAATTACCAATTTACCTACTACGATTATTTGCATGAAAACAGGCATGATGATTTCCTGCCTTTGATGACTACACTCATCGACAAATATGAAATCTTCATTTTTGCCACGCCTGTCTATTGGTATAGTATGAGTGGAATTATGAAAGTTTTCTTCGACCGTATTTCGGATCTATTAACGATCGAAAAAGAGCTGGGCAGAAGATTGCGTACCAAAAAAATGGCGGCAATAAGTGCTTCCGGTGGAAACGACCTCGGCAATATTTTCTGGCTGCCATTCCGAAAATCAGCAGTATATCTGGGCATGAAATATCTGGGCGATGTTCATATTAAAATGAACAAGACACACGATGATCTGGCTCCGGGTATGGAATCAGCCATCATTGAATTTGTCCAATTGCTCAACAAGTCGTAGTTGATTCCGTTCTTGCAATTTATTGCATCATTAATTAACTTGGATACGCGGCTTCATTGCTCCTAAAATAGAGCGTAAATTTGAGATGGACCCGTCAATGAGTAAATCATTCAATAGTTGTTGACTTTGAAGTTCACAAAGATCATTCTTGTAAAATCCGGTAATTTTTATATTTAATAGAAATGGAAGACAAGCTACAAGTGTACGCTACCTCGCGCCAAAAATGGCGGAAATGGCTGGAAAAAAATCATGCTAAAAATGATGAAGCATGGTTGATCTACTATAAGAAAGCAACCGGAAAACCAAGTGTCACCTATCGCGAATCGGTCGAGGAAGCAATTTGTTTTGGGTGGATTGACGGGATTAAAAAAAGAATTGACGACGAAAGATATACCCATCGATTTTCGCCCCGGAATTCTAAAAGTAAATGGTCCGACTTAAATATCCGGCTGGCAGAAAATATGATAAGGGAAAATAAAATGACCGAAGCCGGTTTGAAAGTCTTTAAGAGAAAACAGAAGTACGAAGAATCTGTGGTTGAAATGACCAGAGCAAAGGAAATAGAACTAACACCTGAAATTGAAAGGATCTTGAAATCGAACAAGAGAGCCTGGATGAACTATCAGAAACTCTCTCCAAGCCACCGCAAACAGTATGCAGCCTGGTTGACGACTGCCAAGCGACCGGAAACGATTCAAAAGCGAATCAAAGAGGCAATCCATCTCCTGGAAAACGATGAAAAACTTGGAATGAAATAGTGCCCATCAACATACATTGCCGGAAATCTTTAAATACTTACTTTTGACCCTTAAATAAAATTCATGTCCAAAAAGAATTATACGATTGCGTTGGCTCAGGTTTCGCTGAATAATAGTCCCGAAGAAAATTTAAAGAAGTGTAAAGAATGGGTACGCAAAGCAGCTAAGCAGGGCGCCGATGTTGTTTGTTTGCCCGAGTTATACAGTTCTTTTTACTTCTGTCAAAGTGAAAATGTGGACTATTTCGAATTAGCAGAGCCATTGAACGGTGTTTCACATCAGGCTTTTGGAGAACTCGCCAAAGAATTGGGCGTCGTGATAATTGTCCCGATTTTTGAAAAGAGGATGTCCGGAGTTTATCACAACAGCGCCTACATCATGGATTCTGATGGTAGTGAAGCGGGCCTGTACCGAAAAATGCATATTCCGGATGATCCCTCCTACTACGAGAAATTCTATTTTACTCCCGGTGATCTGGGGTTCAAAGCATTCGATACAAAGCCCGGCCGGTTAGGTCTTTTGATCTGTTGGGATCAATGGTATCCGGAGGGAGCCAGACTGACCGCACTTCGAGGAGCCGAGGTCCTGTTTTATCCCACAGCCATCGGTTGGCATCCGCATGAGAAAGAGCAGTACGGGGACAAACAATACGATGCATGGACCACCGTACAAAGAGGACATGCTGTGGCCAACGGTATCTATGTCGCTGCCTGCAACCGCGTCGGCCACGAACAACCGGTTGCTGATACCCCGGGCATCCAGTTTTGGGGTGCATCATTCATAGCCGGTCCGCAGGGGGAGATCCTGGCGAAGGCATCGCATGACAAAGAAGAGCTAATTATGGCTGAAATCGACCATGCTTATATGGAGGATGTGCGTCGAAATTGGCCATTTCTGAGAGACCGGAGGATTGATGCCTATGGTGATATCACTAAAAGGGCAATTGATTAAATCCACCTGGCCAATTATCCATTAATTTCCTTTTATGTCAAACCGTATTCCAGCTGAATTCGAACCTCAGGAAGGTATTCTCCTGGCATTTCCCCACGAAGGCGCCGATTGGCCCGGGAAGTTCAATGCTATTCAATGGGCTTTCGTTGACTTTATCCGGAAAATCACCTTTTTTGAAAAGGTATTTTTAGTGGTCAGGGATAAAAAGCATAAGCGAAAGGTCACAGATAAATTATCCCGCGCCCGAATCAACCTGGATCAAATTCAATTTATCGTTAAGGACACTAATCGAAGTTGGATGCGGGATTCCGGACCCATCATTGTGTATGATCATGCCCAAAAGCGAAAAGCAATCAAATTCGGATTTAATGGCTGGGCGAAATATGATAATTTTAAAAAAGACCGGAAGATACCGGATGTAGTAGCCGGAGAACTGGAAATTCCTTTAGAAGCCGCTAAGGAAAACGATCATATTATCATTTTAGAGGGTGGTGCGATCGACTACAATGGACAGGGTACCCTGGTCACCACGGAAGAGTGTCTACTGCATCCGACGGTTCAGGTGCGCAATCCGGGCTTTACCAGGGAAAAATATGCCTCCGTCTTTCAGAAATACCTGGGTATCAATCAGGTCATCTGGCTGGGAGAGGGTATAGAAGGAGATGATACGCATGGCCATGTAGATGATATCTGCCGGTTCATTAATCCTCATACGGTCGTCCTGGCGGAAGAAAAAGATAGCCATGATTATAATCACCGGGTGTTGGAAGCTAACCGGGAAAAACTGGAAAACATCCAACTATCCAATGGCAAAAAATTAGAAGTAGTCCGTATGCCAATGCCTCACCGCATCGATTTCGAAAATATGCGTCTACCGGCCAGCTACGTCAATTTCCTGATCCTCAACGATGCCGTTCTGATGCCAACCTTCAATGATCCCCATGATTATCTGGCCCTTGGCATTCTCAAAGAATTACTACCCGGGCACCAGGTCATCGGTATTCATGCCCTGGACCTCATCTGGGGTTTGGGCACCCTCCATTGCCTTAGTCATGAAGTGCCGTTATAGTTACTGAAGTGTGGGTGTGGGTGTGCGTGTGGGTGTGAATGCTGACATCTCGCAGAGATCGTCAGTAAAAAAAAAGCCACAGATTCTTTAACCTGTGGCTCTACAATTACGAACAAAATTAATGCTTACTCAACATAATTATATTTCAATGCAGCCTGACCGAGCCAGACACAGAGCACCAGGCTTCCATTATCCACCAGCCGGCTATGTACACTAAGTTCTTTGCCTTTGCTGCCGGGAATCTGATAAGCAGCATCCCCATCATGGTAAATCGTGTCAAGTAAAACCTCACTGCCTGAAGCGACGGTAATTTTCAGGTCACTGCTGGGACAGATAGAAAATGACTCCACGGCAATCGAAGCATTATCGCTGGAAGATTCCGGCACTACCATGGTAGTATCCAGCGAATGTTCTGCTCCGATCAACCAGGAAATCGAATCATTTCTGTAATCTTCGGTGAAGCTTTCGTCCTTGGCACAGGCCAGCAGGAGCAAAAACAAGGGAGTAAATAATAGGATTGTTTTCATAGATTATCTTTTTCTCATAGACGATATAACCCCGGTCCGGGGTTGGGGTGGGGAATCACGCTTTTCCCATTTTAACAGATATTAACAAAAGGAGGTCGATTTACCAGACCGGAAAATGTTTCTTAGCTTAACCAATTATTGTTAAGAACATGCTGGAACGTTTGCGCAAGATTGGACCGGGAGCGATGGTAGCCGCTGCATTTATCGGCCCCGGTACGGTCACCACAGCTACTTTGTCCGGTGCGCGTTTTGGCTATACCTTGCTTTGGGCGGTGCTTTTCTCTGTGCTGGCTACGCTGGTACTGCAGGAAATGGCGGCCCGCCTGGGTATCATCGGAGGCAAAGGAATGGGACAGGCTATCCGGGAAAAATCTTCGAAACCCTGGAGCCGCCTATTAGCCGGATTTCTGGTGATTGGAGCAATCCTGATTGGTAATGCAGCTTATGAAGCTGGAAATATCACCGGAGCTGCACTGGGTTTCAGCTCGATGATTGAGGCGGAAAAGTGGATCATCAATCCTCTGATCCCGGTCATAGCGCTGGTTGCGTTTTTTCTGCTCTTTAGCGGCAAATATAAAATCATTGAACGTTCACTGGTCCTTCTCGTGACCGTCATGGGAATTGTATTTCTGATTGCCGCAGTGATGTCCCGGCCAAACCTTGTCGCGATAATCAAAGGGCTATTTATCCCCCATATCCCGGAAAATTCCCTGCTCATGGTCATGGGACTTATTGGCACCACCGTAGTTCCTTATAATTTATTTCTTCACGCTTCGGCTGTTCAAGAAAAGTGGTCCGGTGCAGAACGGCTGGCTGATGCAAGAATGGACACCTACATCTCCGTCATTTTGGGCGGTATAATTACCGCTGCCATTCTAATCACCAGCGCTGTAGTTTTACATACTGAGGGAGTTGAAGTCAACAATGCCTTCGATCTGGCAAATCAATTAAGACCATTCATGGGCCCGGCGGCGGACTGGTTTATTGCCATGGGATTCCTGGCGGCTGGTGTTTCATCTTCAATCACCGCTCCTCTGGCAGCAGCCTATGCCACGTCCGGAATGATGGGCTGGCCGGGTGATATGCGATCACAGAACTTTCGGGCCATATGGATATTTGTGTTGCTCTCCGGATTAGTCTTTGCCTCCTGGGGTTTTAAACCCATTAAAGTGATTCTTTTCGCCCAGATTGCCAATGGAATTTTACTGCCGGTGATCGCCGCATTTTTATTATGGACGATGAATGATCCCGGGATTATGGGGACATTCAGAAATAGACGAACCCAGAATATTTTTGGATTATTCATTCTGGTAATAGCCCTGATGCTGGGTCTAAAAAGTATAATAACCGTCTTCTGACCGAAGTCGCGGTTGCTAAATAAATTAAAATGATCAATATTGACATCAACTGTGATATGGGCGAAAGCTATGGTAATTATATAATTGGTAACGATGAGCAAATCATGCCTTATATCACCTCCTGTAACATTGCCTGTGGTTTTCATGGAGGAGATCCCATGCATATCGAAAAAACGTTGAAAAATGCCAAAGAGCACAACCTGAGGATCGGAGCTCATCCGGGGTACCCGGACCTGAATGGATTTGGCAGGAGAAATATGCAGCTCTCGGAAGACGAGCTACGCACCTGTATCAAATATCAGGTCGCTGCATTGGTTGGTATGGGAAAAAGTCTCGGAATTACGATCGCTTATGTAAAACCACACGGCGCCCTCTACAACAAGATAGCCGACGATGAAAAGGAATCCCGGATCGTGATCCAGGCCATTCTGGATATCGATGCTACCCTGTCGGTGATGGCACTAGCAGGAAGTAAAACCGAATTGGCTTGCCAGGCACTGGGCGTACCTTTTATTGCCGAAGCTTTTGCCGATCGTCGCTATACCGACCAGGGCCGCCTGGCATCCAGAAGAGAGCCAGGAGCTGTCATCCACGATCCCCACGCAGCAAAAAAACAGGTTTCTGATATTTTGGAAAAAAACCTGGTGGAGACCGTAGAGGGCAATTACATAAACATCAAAGCCGACACCTATTGTGTGCATGGCGATAATAAAAATGCGGTAGCTATCCTCCGGGAAATTCATAAAGAATTAGTCAAATAAAAGGAGCTCCCGAAATGGCTGATAGAAGTGAATTAAATATTTATCCACTCGGTGATAGAGCTCTGGTAATTAATTTCGATCAGAAAATAAATCGAAAGATAAATAATGAAGTCCTAAAACTGACGCATTATTTAAAATCAAAAAATATTGAGGGAATCCTATATTTTATCCCGGCTTACTGTTCTTTAACCATAGCTTTCGATGGCGACAAGTGGAATATCCCGGATTTATCAGAAAGGATCTTGAGGTTCTGGGAAAAACTAGATGATCAACATATTGAGATCACTCCCGGCAGATCCTGGCAGATTCCAATTTGTTACGATGGAAAATATGGATTAGACCTTGACAAGATTTCAAGGGAGAAAAAAGTCGACAAATCTCAAATCGTTGATTGGCATACTTCGAAGATCTATTCTGTATATATGCTGGGATTTCTTCCTGGATTTGTGTACCTGGGAGATTTACCCGAACCATTACATTGCTCGAGAAGGACCCGGCCCCGAACCAGGGTACCGGCCCGGTCGGTTGCCATAGCCGGAGCTCAAACCGGAATTTATCCGTTGGAAGCGCCCGGTGGCTGGCAGGTTATCGGTAAGACCCCCATCCCTATTTTCTTTCCAACGGCAGATCCGCCATTTTTATTTAAGTGTGGAGATCAGGTCCGCTTTTATCCGGTCACGGAAAAAGAGTATCTGGAACTTCAAGCCATGGACTACCACGAACTCAAAGCTAAATGCCTGGAAGATGAATAAACCATTGAAGCTGTCATTTAAGAAAACGGGCATGCAAACGACGATCCAGGATCTGGGTAGAATAGGCTGGCAAGAATATGGCGTCCCGGAAAGCGGTGCGATGGATAAAAAATCTCTCCGTCTGGCCAACTTTCTGGTCAGTAATCCCGAAGATAACCCCTGCATTGAGATCACCATTATCGGACCGGAAATTCATTTTAACCAACCTGCTGTGATTGCAGTAACCGGGGCTGACCTTTCCCCAAAAGTGAATGGAAAATTGATCCCCCTTAACGAACCAGTTCCGTTAAAAGAGGATGATATTCTTACTTTCGGCAGGTGCAAATCCGGTTGCCGTGCTTATCTGGCCGTACATGGGACCTGGCAGGTTCCTCCATGGTTGGAAAGCCGCAGTACGGTTCCCTATGCAGGTGCCCTCGCGGGATTACCACCAATATTAAACAAGGGAGATGAGGTACAGATCCACTATGACCGGCTGCCGGACAAGGAATTTGAAATCCAGGTACTCCCGGTGCACCGCAATCGCTTCCGGGTCATTCCCGGTCCTGAATTCCATCATTTTTCACCGGAATCTCAAAATGCCCTTATTCGGACGGAATACCATATTTCAGGTGAATCCAACCGGATGGGTTACCGTCTGGAAGAAAAACTGCCGGGAGCTCTACCCCAAAATGAGCTGATCTCTTCCGGAACTATTCCCGGCACTATTCAGGTGACAAAATCAGGTCAAATAATCCTGCTCATGGCGGATGCACAAACTACCGGAGGGTATCCACGTTTGGCAGTGGTCGTGAGCGAAGATCTGGATAGCCTGGGGCAAAAAAAGCCCGGTGATCCAATTGGTTTTAAATACGAGATAGGTCAGTAATACGATCAATGAATTTAAGCAATATACTCCGGATCCAACCGGGCTTCCTCCTGTGGATCATTCCAACGTTTCTTCACCCAAATAAATCCGGGAATACTCAAGAAATTTAATCCCGCGACAACCAACCAGGTGGTAAAAAATCCGAAGTGATCAATCAATCGTGTTCCCAGTACCGGAGCAATAATAAAGGTGCTGGAAAACATCATGGCCCAAAGACCCATATACTTACCTTTCAGGTGACGGGGAGCCCGGGATAATGCGAGACTGTTTCCAAACGGAAAGTTGATAATCTCCCCTACCGAGATTAATACATTGTACACAATGATGACAAAAAGCCAATGAAAGGGAAAATTCAAAAATAAATGTCCCAACCCAATAAAGAAAGAGCCTATAATCATGCTTTTAAAAGGAGTCCACCGCTTTTGAGAGAAAGCGACAAGCGGCATTTCAAAGAAAAACACCATCAGTCCGTTGAAGGTGAAAAAGAGGCCTATCTGGGATTCGGTCAGTCCAAAAACCGAACTGAAATACAGCGGTATGGTAGACAATATCTGGATAAAGGCAATAATATTAATGGCGGCTACCGTCAGAAAAATTAAATAAAGGTAATCCGTACGGGCTTCCCGATCATCCGCTCCCAAATCCTTTTCCGGTCTTTTCTTTTTACTGGGGTCAATATTTTGCATCAGATAAACAGCCGCCATCAGGCAAGTCAGTCCGTCCAAAATAAATAGCCAGTTATATCCCAGGGTTCCAGCCAGCAAACCGGCTACTGCCGGTCCGATCGCAATTCCCAGATTTACAGCCATACGGATCAAAGCAATAGCCCTGGTTTGATTTTCCGGCTTACTAAAAATAGAAACTGCCGCCATCAACGGTGGTCGCGACGCATCCGCAACCGTACTGGTGATAAAAACGGCCAATGAAAGCAAATAAAAGTCTTTGAACAATAATAAAGATGTCATGCAAAGACCACCAAAGACCAGACTTCTCGATGCTACCTTGTAAAAACCTATTCTATCGGTGAGCCACCCACCTAGCCAGGATCCGGCAAGTGAACCGGCTCCGTACATACCGGTCAACACCCCAGCCTGAACAACAGAAAATCCCAATTCCCGCGTGGAATAAAGCGTAAGAAAGGGAAGGACCATCATTCCACTCCGGTTGATCAACAGGACGATCGCCAGCGTCCAAACCTCACGGCTGAGACCCCGGAACGAATTAAGGTAAAAATTGAAAATCGCCTGCATGATTTTGCAAACTTAGACTTTTCCCCGGTGGTGCGCTTACTTTTAAAAAATCCTGTTTTAATTTCTATTCGGGCAAGTTGACCAAGACGGTCGGACTCATCTGTCCAAACCGGTTCACCACGGCTAAAAGTATTCTCCGGGAATCCGGAATTAATGACTTTAAATCTGATATTTTTATTTCCGAATTTTCGATAGGAATTATTTTATACTCCAAAATAGAATCATTCTGGTAATAAATGACCACCGATTTAAATTCGGATTTGGCATCAATGTGCAGAACTGGAAAGCTGCCCGATTGTTGCAAATAAACCCGGGGAGGACCGGGTCTTTTAGGCGAGCGCCAATCCATTGCGGGAACCAGGGCTTCCTGCCGGTAAGGTCCCGAAAAAATTTTTTCAGCCAGGCTGTCATTTTTGACCAGCGGACCAATACTCCAGTGGATGACTCCCGGACTTTGATCAAGCATTGCCCGGCTGATCATGATTTGATTGATGGCTTCATCAATGGCTTGATCTCCTTTCAATCGGCCGATATTAATGCCCGGCCACAAGTGTCTGCCCTTCGTATTTTCGTCTGCCCACCAATTGAGTAGCACGGGAAAACTTTGAGGGATCTGGTTGGTAGGCCAATAGAGCTGAGGAGCAAAATAGTCAATCCAACCCTTATTGAGCCAGAGTTTAGCATCGGCATATAATTGCTCGTATTGATCAAAGCCCTGGATGCTTTCCGGATTTGCCGGCCTCCAGATACCAAACGGACTAATGCCGAACTTAACGTGTTTTTTCTCTTTCTTAATCCCTTTGTATAAACGCTTAATAAATGTATTCACGCTTTCCCGGCGCCAATCGGACCGGCTGAGTTTTCCAGCTGAAGCACGATAGGCCATATAGCTGGCACTGTCGGGAAAATCAAGATTTTCATTATAGGATGGGTACGGATAAAAATAATCGTCAAAATGCACCCCATCAATATCGTAGCGCTGTACAATATCCATCACCACATTGTAAGAATGGTCCTGGGTCTCTTTTAAGGAAGGATCCATCCACCACATTCCATTTTTCAATTTCACCACCAATTCCGGCCTTTGGCGGACTATTGAATGCTCCGTGATTTCACCTCCGGCCGTGTGGTGTGCCCGGTAAGGATTTAACCAGACATGCAGTTCCAGTCTCCGCTTATGGGCTTCTTCGATCCAGAAGTTCAGGGGATCATACTCGGGTTCGGGTGGGGAGCCCTGGGCACCGGTAAGGTAATAGGACCATGGTTCCAATTCGCTGGAATAGAGGGCATCACACTGAGGACGTACCTGAAAGATCACGGCATTAAAGTGATGGTCTCTGAGGAAATCCAGGAGCTTAATTGCTTCTGCCTTTTGATCCTCCACCGGCAAGCCGGGTTGACTGGGCCAATTGATATTAGCAACGGTCGCCACCCAGGCCGCTCTGAATTCCCTTGGCACTGCCGGTAGTGCCGCACTGTCCACCAGGTGCGATTCATTAATGGTCGAACAACTGTAGAGAAAAATAAATAATAGAATTGGGGATTTCTTCAGGAGTATATGATTCATGAGGTAAAGTTACAGTTTGTCCAAATTTCATCTATTTTTAGACGGCGGAGTATTTTATAATCGCAGAGGCAAGAGATACCACTGGCCGCTTATTGACTTGAACCTAACAAAGAAAAACAGGCCGGGAATGATTCTTTGCTGGACCATTATGTAAATAATAACTAAAATTAAAATTCATGACGATGTCGGATATTTTGAAGCGAGTACTATTATTATTCTGTCTTTTAATAGTCAAAAATGCCTTATTGGCCCAGGAACTTGAATTTAAACCTCTGTTTAATGGCAAAGATCTCAGTGGATGGGTGGATGTGAATACATCACCGGAAACCTGGAAGGTGGAAAATGGTGAATTAATTTGTACCGGATTACCGATCGGGGTGATGCGTTCTGAAAAACAATATGAAAATTTCATTCTGGAAATCGAATGGAAGCACATGGAAGCGGGAGGCAATTCGGGCATTTTCATCTGGAGTGAAGGCACCCCATTTTCCGATGACGAACCTCTGACCAAAGCCATGGAAGTGCAAATGCTCGAATTAGAATGGTCAACGATACACAACCGCACCGACGATTATGTACATGGAGAATTATTTCCGACAATGGGTATGACGGCCATCCCCGACAATCCCCGGGGAGACCGGAGCAAGTCCATCGAAAAAAGATGTAAAGGAAAAGGAGAGTGGAATAAATATATTGTCGTCGCCGTAGACGGTACGGTCAAGCTCTCCGTCAATGGAAAATTTGTGAACGGAATTAGAAACTCTCAGCGAAAGAAAGGATATCTCTGTCTGGAAGCGGAAGGTTCTGAAATACATTTTCGCAATATCCGGATCATGGAACTACCGGGAGGGGTCATAACTCCGGATCAGATAGCGCCGGTGGTTGAGTAGTTCGAATGTGAAAAAAGACGGGAGTCGGAAGCCAGATCAGGGAGCTGGAGCCAGAGCGTTTTTCGAATGACGAATTTTCGAATGACGAATGACGGATGTTGGGAAAGACGGAGGTCGGAAGTTGGATCAGGGAGCTTGTCCGCTGCCGGATGCAGAAATTCACCTCAGGCTCTATTTTGAATGACGAATCTCTCGAATGACGAATGACGAATTTTCGAGTGACGAATGACGAATTGGCAATTATCAATTAG
>JAGQWZ010000251.1 GCA_020436835.1 Saprospiraceae bacterium
GCATTTTTTTTTTTTTTATAAACACCAGATTGTACGGCGTGACGACCTCTTGAAAAATATCTGGCAATACGATGAATTTCCTTCAACCCGCACCATCGATAATTTCATTTTACGTCTCCGTCAGAAGGTGGAAATAAACCCAAATGATCCGAAAATTATACTGACCGTGCATGGCATGGGTTATAAAATGGTTTGATTCAAATTTACATGACATCTTATGACATTTGTTTACCTGAGCATAACACCTGACAACAATTACCGGGTTTATTTTGAATGTAAAATATTCAATAACTCAAATGTCAACCGTCATGCAAATGCAATTCATCTTAACCCTGACTTTATTTGGTTTATTATTCGAAAAAACAACCTTCTGCCAGTCATCAGTTTATCAGCAGGCAAGCTACAAACACAAGCCAATAGTGGAGATGACCATTAATAATAAAAAAACCTGGGTATTACTCGATACCGGATCGGATATTACCATTCTGGATATTAAATCCAGGAAATACCTGGGCTTCAGCACCATCCAGAATGGGAGCAGGTCAGTTCCGGGACTTGGCTCAAGTAATAACCGGCTTTACCGGGTAAAAAATGTCAGATTGCAATTTGGCGAAACGCCTTTGTACTGCCCAATGTACGCCTTTGATCTCACCAATGTGGCAGAATCTATTGAAGCAAGAACCGGGAAAAGGATAACAGCTATCATCGGCACCACGCTCATGCAGTCTTATGGATTTGTCATTGATATGGGAAATAATTCTGTCGTCATGTACCATCAAACGAATAGTAAAAACCCGGAATAAATTATTCCATGATTAAATAGGAAACGTATCTGTCACCATCTGAAAATAAGGTATGCAAAAGCGAAATAAATCCACCCTTTTAATAATGATCATCTTAATCCTGGCATCCACATTTTCCCTTACTGCACAGGAAAAAGGTAAAGAAAGCCGGTGGGAGGAATTGCCATTACGTAATTGGTTTATGGAATGGTTGTTTGGTGAAAATAATATTGGAGAAAGCCAAAATTACGTCTCTGAGGACCTCACCCGGAAAATCAACCTTTCTCAGTCCTGGAAATTTAGTATTGGAGACAACGTGAACTGGGCTTCGCCATCTTATTCCGACAAAAACTGGGAGAAAATCCGGGTACCTGCCCGGTGGGAAAATGAGGGCTTTAATGGCTATGATGGCTATGCCTGGTACCGGGTCCATTTCGATGGCCGGGAATTAATCCGCCAGGATGCCCATATATTATTACCCGGATTTATTGACGATGTGGATGAGACGTATCTGAATGGCACGCTGATCGGAAAAAGCGGCACCTTTCCTCCCCGGTTCCGCACCGCTTATGATTCGGACCGTAGTTATTTTATCCCCAATGAGCTGATCAATTTCAGCGGTGACAATGTCATTGCAATCCGGGTATACGATGAAACCATGGATGGTGGCATTATAGGCGGCAATCCGGGGATATATGCCCAGGAACAGAGTGCTGCTGTCAAACAGGGATTTTATGGACCCTGGAAATTCACCACCAGCAATCAAGCAGATTATATCCGGCCCGATTATGACGATACCAAATGGGAGACCCTTCTGGTGCCGAATTTCTGGGATAATCAGGGCTATCGCTCCTATGATGGTACCGGGTGGTATCGCAAGACATTCCGGCTGAATTTCACCCCCCAGAGCAATCAAAAATATTATCTGGTCCTGGGTAAGATCGACGACTTTGATGTCACCTATCTGAACGGCCAAAAAATAGGCGAAACCAATGACGGACGCGAGCTGGGTGAAAGTCAATCGTTTTCAAAATTGAGGGTATACCCCATCCCGGATGGCTTACTCCATGCTACCGGAAACAATGTGATTGCCGTCAAGGTGGTCGATATCGGGAAAGATGGAGGTATCTACCGGGGACCGGTCGGTATCGTGGAAGAGTCCGCCATTACGAAAATCGTACGCAGCAACTAACTGTTCACCGGGGAGCCATAGACTTCCCGGATAGCAGCATAGAGCGCTGGTTCCGATTCCACCATCTTTTGCTGAAAAGTAAAATAACAGGCCGTGGCCACTCCCCAGAAATCAAGCTCTTCAAAGCCGGTAAATTTTTGCCATTGGTCCAGGGACTGCCCGGAGATTCGGGTCAATAC
>JAGQWZ010000252.1 GCA_020436835.1 Saprospiraceae bacterium
ATCTTCATTTTTTCATTGGCCCTACTGGCTTTTACCCTTTTGTTTATTGTCAATAGATTTTTATCCGATCGTGAAACCACAACTCAGACAACCGATGAATATCCTTTGCTTACCTCCGATAAAAATTTGACAGGAGAAGAACAAGATCAATTAAACATCGATGTACGTCTGCTGTTGGCAGAAAAGTGTTATAAATGCCACAATAGCACCAAGCATAAAGCAGCGTTGATCCTCGATACCAGAGATGGGATTTTTGAAGGTGGTGAAAATGGTCCTGTGATTACACCGGGTCACAGCGATCAGAGTGAAATGATACGCCGTGTCACGCTCTCTTCCAGAAACGAAGATGCCATGCCTCCGGAAGGGGACCGTTTGACCCGTGAGGAAGTAGCACTCTTAAGTCTTTGGATTGACGAGGGGGCTCATTGGGCTGACACGACGTTAAAATTATTCCGGGAGGCCCCACTTACCCTAAATAAACCTGAATTACCATCTTCTTCCCGGATCGACAACCCCATTGATATTTGGGTTAATAAATATTTTGAGGATCAAAATATCAAATGGCCTGTCACCATTGACGACCGATCCTTTATCCGCAAAGTCTATCTGGATATAATCGGAAGGTTACCATCAGGAAAAATCACACTTGATTTTACCAGAAACGCTGATCCGGATAAATATCAAAAGGTGGTCGACCAACTGCTTTCTGATCCGCAAAATTATACGGTTCATTGGCTAAGCTATTGGAATGACCTGTTGAGAAATGATTATACCGGTACAGGATTTATCACCGGAGGCAGAAAGCAAATCACTGAATGGTTATTCCAGGCTCTATTTGAAAACCAACCGTACCGCGAGATGGTTCGCAACCTGGTAAATCCGGATTCCTTATCCGAAGGATTTATCAAGGGAATACAGTGGCGTGGTGTGGTCAATGCCAGCCAACGGACAGAACTGCAGGCAGCCCAAAATGTATCCCAATCTTTGTTGGGTATAAATCTTAAATGCGCCTCCTGTCATAATAGTTTTGTCAATAATGTGCAGCTGGATCAGGCGTATGCATTTGCCAATGTTTTTGCGGACAGTAGTCTGGAAGTCTTTCAATGTGACAAACCCACCGGCCGATACACGAATACTGCCTTTTTGTATCCCGAATTAGGACCCATCACCGGCGATTCGGTCAACGACCGTCTATCTTCATTATCCGATATCATGACGGCTTCCAAAAATGGGAGATTATATCGTACCATAGTAAATCGCTACTGGGATCGGCTAATGGGCAGGGGATTAATAGCTACGGTTGATGATATGGATCAAATTCCCTGGAACCAGGATTTACTGGATTGGCTTGCTGCCGATTTTATTGAAAAAAATACCGATCTAAAATATTTGATAAAATTAATCACTACTTCCAAAACTTACCGGTTGCAGCCGGTGGATCTTTCACCGGAGGAGATCAATAAACATGATTTTATTTTCCACGGACCACTGCTTCGGCGCATTACTGCAGAGCAATTTATGGACGCTTTTACTGATTTTATTTATCCTTTTTATTCAGGGGTCCATTTCACTCAAGATGCTCCGGAAGGAAATCCGGAATGGATATGGCATCGTGAAATTGAACTGGACCGGGAAGTATTACCAAAACCGGGTATCCGGTATTTTCGGAAAAAGTTTAACCTGGAAAAAATTAATGAAATCAGTCAGGTTCAAATCATCGTCACTGCAGATTCTTCATTTCAATTATTCCTTAATGACCAAAAAATTTGCTCCGGGAATGATCTGCGGACCATTAACAAATTGAAAATTGACAAGGCACTCATAAAAAATAAGAATTGTCTTAGTATTCAGGCACGAAATGATGGAAAAATTGCTAATCCTGCCGGAATTCTACTGACTTTAAAAATCAGCTATGAGGACCATGATGAATTTATTGTATCAGACAAATCCTGGATTACTACCAATGCTGAACCGGAAGAAAATTGGCACTTGTTCAACTACCTCGACACCAGTTGGGTCAGGGCAAAATCCTATGGAAAAATTGGTTTCTGGGGTCATTTTGTTGATTTTCATTTTGACCATCAGGATCGTCAGGATGCGAGGGCCGCTTTACATGCTGCCGATCCTCTGAGCCTGGCCCTGGGAAGACCAACCCGGGAAAATGTGACAACAAAAAGAAGTGACGAATCTACCTTGCTTCAGGCCATGATGCTATCCAATGATGAACTATTGTCCGAAAACATCCGTCGAGGTGCGATGGTAATTAAAAATAACCCTGGAGAATTTAATGAAAAGATCGATCATCTATTCCTGAATTTATTAGGCAGGCCGGTGGAAAAGAAAGAATTGGAATTATTCCAAGAATTCACTTCACAGAGCCAGGAGTACTTGTGGGAAGATATTATCTGGTCAATTATTATGCTTCCAGAATTCCATTTAATTTAATTCCTTGTGCAGAATGTCCAGACAATTTGACAGAAGAAATTTTTTATCGCAATTGGGAACAGCAGGGCTGGCGGCGATGGGCACTAGCCTCAGCACACTTCCTTTTCTGTCCGGTTGTCAGACAGGCAGAAATAATGCAAAAATTGATCATGTAATTTTACTCTGGATGGCGGGCGGTATGTGTCATACAGAAACCTTCGATCCTAAAAAATTCACTCCCTTTGAAAAGGGCATGGAAAGTAAAAGTGTCTACAGTACCTTCCCCGCCATACCTACGATTCTGGATGGTCTATCCTTTAGTGAAGGTCTGGAGTCCATTGGCCAGGTCATGGACCGTGGCACGATCATCCGGTCCTATCGCTCGGCTGATCTTGGTTTTATCCTGCATACCCGGCATCAATATCACTGGCATACCTGCTATGAACCTCCCCAATCGGTACAACCACCTCATTTGGGAGCCTGGATTGCCAAGGAACTGGGGCCGGTAAATCCGGTCATGCCTCCGTTTATCGACATCGGCCAAAGAATGACCGTCGGAGAAGGAGAAGAATTAAAAGCCTTTCATTCGGGAGGATTCCTAGGTACGGAATACGGACCATTCGCGATTCCGGATCCCAGTCAGGGACTGGAGAGTGTCAGTCCTCCGAAAGGTATGAGCCTATCCCGGTTTGAGGCAAGAAATAAGTTATACCGTGACCTGATAAAGTCCTCTCCTTTTGGTGATCACGCCAGTTCTTACCATCAGGAATCCATGGAACGGGCCATGGAGAGATCCTACCAGTTGTTGAAATCACCGGAAGTGGCTGCCTTTAATCTATCCCTGGAACCGAAGCAGGTTTATGACACTTACAATACCGGTCGTTTTGGCTTAGGCTGCCTGCTGGCCAGAAGATTGGTGGAAAACGGAGCACGGTTTATTAGTGTCACCACCGAATATGAACCATTCCTGGGATGGGATACGCATGAAAACGGGCACTCCCGCCTGGTCGACATGAAGAAACAAATTGATCGTCCGGTGGCGCAATTAATCCTGGATCTGGAAGAACGAGGTTTACTAGACCGGACCCTGGTCATTCTGGCAAGTGAATTTAGTCGCGACATGCTAATGGAAGGCAGACCGGGAGAAAAAGTAAAGGACCAGGTGGAAGTTCCGGACTATGTACAGGAGACCAAGCACTATGGAATGCATCGCCACTTTACCGATGGCAGTTCAATCCTGCTTTGGGGAGGGGGGATCAGAAAGGGACATATCATGGGAGCTACAGCTGACGAACGGCCATTTAGGGCAACTACCGAACCAGTGGTCATCGATCAGGTTCATCAGACCATCTATTATCTCTTAGGGATGGATCCTGAAACCAATTATGTCATTGAGGGCAGGCCTTTTTACACCACTCCGGATGGGAAGGGTAAACCCATTCTTGACATCCTGGCGTGACACAACTGGACTAGCCTCCGGGCGCCACTGATTGGTATCCATTGGTTCCCTTGTACTGGCGTATCTCATCGATAAAAATCTCCCTGTGGGTGATTCCTGCGTTTAATGTATTCTGAACGCTTTGCTGATCTTTCCATCGCCAGTAATAGATCCCGGGCTTTAACCCACCGCCATTTGAGAGATTGTTATAGACTGTTTGGACGTTGTTCAGATTTAGCTTTTGTTGACCATTCACCCAACATTGTACAATCCCACCGGTTCGGGACCATCTTACTCTGAATACCATATCCATCCATTGACCCCGGGTGATCGTAGTGATCGTATCCGGAGTCACCCAGGTAGAAGATGTGCTGTTGCCGGTCTGTCGCTGGAGCATAATCTCATCTCCAATAACCTCTAAGGCAATTATAGAAGAGCCAGGCGATCCATGCTGCCATTGGGCGATCACGAAGCGAATATCATTTTCAATATTTTCCGGAGCAAAAACAAAATCATTCGGGAAATAGTAACTCAACCCATACCACACTTCTTCGCCGGCAGCAGGATAGTGAGCCACCGGAGAATTGTATTTAGGACCCAGTTCGGCCCGGTGCGTAGCTTCACCACCACCAGGCCACTGATTGAGCGGTGTGGGTTTTAGATAAAACCGCAAACTGTGAGAACCGGATCTCTTCTGCTGAGTAGATCGCTCTATTGCATAATGATTGACATCCACGGTGGGTGAAATACAAACATCGCGCACATAATAGACATTCCAGGTGGTTGTCTCCAGACAGCCATTTCCGGTGCCATTCGGATTGGCGGGACGATAAAATGGTGGTTCTAAAGGTTCGGAAGGATCTTCAAATCCCATATAAATATCTGGAGGTGGTGCACTGTTTCCCACCATTTCAACATCGAGAATTCCCGTGGTCGTGAAGAGTCCTCCTACAAGGTCAAATGGCCCCTGAACATACATGTCCCCACCACTACCGGTAAATGTGCCACCGGTTTGTTCAAAACCGCTGGAATTAATGACGAGCGATACTCCGCCACTCAAAGTGATTGTGCCCGTGTACCCATTGTTGATAAGGATGCCGAGCACTTCTACCCCGCTGTTTATAGCACAATTAGCAGTGCTACCTCCATCAAATATCGCCACATCCGTGCTGGCCGGAATCGAAAACCCTCCACTGCCTCCTGAAGTATTCGACCAATTAGAAGTTGAATGCCAGCTACTGCTAGAGGGGCCGACCCAGTAGCGATTAGCCGCCCGGGAGGAGAAATTAATGACCAGAAATAGAAAAATCAGGCAATGCATTTTTCGATTGCCGCCAGAGTGTACCAGGGAGGATTTTTTATACTTCCTCTGGAAAAAGTTGCCCGATACTTCTAAAGGTGAAAAGATACCCTTAACCATACTGTCTCAATTATCACTAGGGTCAGAGTAAACTTGCTGAAAAAACCATTCCAATCTACCCTGACCTGTTGCCAGTTTTTTTCTTGTTTCTGAAAAATAGAGTGTGATCAACCGGGACAGGAGATCATAGAAAGTGGTCGCATGTATGTATATAAGAACGAAAGACTGGTAAAATATTGCCCTTTTCGAGGAATAGTGAACGTTAAAAAAATCAATTTGATACCCTGGCATTCGAGCCATGTTCAGGGGAGATTAACTGGGGTGCTGCGGGTTTTATACCCTGCGCTAATAGCCGGTCCCAAAAGCATGTACCCTGGCCATTCTTATCAAGGTGATTCTGAAAACCCAGAATTCATTCGTAATCTCCTGGTAATATTGAAACAAAGTATGATAAAAATTAGGTATACTTGATTTCTCAACCCTAATATAGCTCGATCGTATCAGTACTTTATGACAGACAAACATATTACGACGAAATCGGCTTTAATTGGACTACAGGCGTTCCTCAAACAATTATTCAACCTATCCGAAGGGAAGGCTAGTGAACGGGCAACTTCGGAAGAGATCCGGCAGAATGTAGTCTTCAAGGGTGCCAATCTGTGGATATTGATCTTCGCGATCATGGTCTGTTCCATCGGTCTCGACATTAACAGTACTGCGGTAATCATTGGAGCTATGTTGATCTCCCCGCTCATGGGACCGATTATGGGTATTGGGTTGGGTGTAGGCATCTATGATTTTGAATTAATTGTCAAAGCATTACGAAATCTAGGAATTGCCGCTTTGATCAGTGTGCTTACTTCTGCGGTATATTTCTGGATCTCTCCTCTTGATGAGGCCCAATCAGAACTGCTGGCCCGGACTTCCCCTAATCTCTGGGATGTACTGGTAGCCTTGTTCGGTGGTTTTGCGGGAATTGTTGCCGGTTCCAGAAAGGAGAAATCCAACGCCATCCCCGGGGTAGCAATAGCTACCGCACTCATGCCCCCATTGTGTACTGCCGGTTTTGGTCTGGCCACCGGTACCTGGCACTATGTAGCAGGAGCCCTATACCTTTTTTGGATCAACAGTGTCTTTATCAGTCTGTCCACTTATATCATTGTCCGGGCTCTTAGGTTTAAAACCAAGGAATTCATGGATCCGCTGCGGGAGAGAAGAGTGAAACGTTATGTAGCAATTTTCATAATTGCCACTGTTATTCCCAGTGTTTATACTGCGGTAAATGTTGTTCAGGAAACTTTCTTCGTACGAAATGTCAATGATTTCATTAATCAGGAATTTATTTTCGATAACGCCAGAGTGATCAGCAGTAAGATCGACTATAACCGGTCCGGGAGTCATGTTGACATTACTCTTTTTGGAGAGCCGGTTTCCAGCGAAGTCATTTATCAGATTCGACAGAAAATGCCCAATTACAATCTGAAGGACTGTGACCTGACCGTCATTCAGGGCCAGACAGACCAGTCAGGATTGGATCAAGCCACCGTTGAGCTTCTCAATCAACAGGTTCGAACCGGAATTATTGAAGATTTGTACAAAAAAAACGAGGAACAGATTAAAAGCCGGGATGACCGGATCAAGTTGCTTGAATCGGAAATCATCCAGTATCGTTCAAAAGAAGTTCCTATTGACGACCTGGTGAATGAAATTAAAGCCATCAATAAAGATGTGACTGAAATATCGATCGCTCCGGCGATCCTGTCACACACAGATACTACTCGCAATGACACGTTGTATCTTGCTTACATCGACTTCAAACGAAGACCGGGAAATGCGGAAGTGGCAAAAATAGAAGAATGGTTGAAGGCGAGGATCAAAGCCGACAAAATCAAAATCGTGAGAAATTACTAAGCCTATCCCTGCAGATAAGGCCCGAAGATCTATCCCCGAGCTAAGCCTCTCTGTACTTCACCCAATGATCATCACCGACACTTTACCGGAGCCGATCAGGGAGCCAACCGCTCAATGATCCAGCTGCCATTTTCCTTTCGGTATTGAAATCGATCGTGCAGGCGATTACTATGCCCTTGCCAGAATTCAAATCGGTGGGGAATGATCCGGTAGCCACCCCAATGCTCGGGCCTCTTTGGCATCTCTCCCGGCTGCAATTCTCTTTCCAGTGCATCTATGGCCTGATCCAGCACTTCCCGGCTGGGTATTACCTGACTTTGGGGTGAAACAATTGCTCCCAGTTGATTTCCAATTGGCCGGCTATGAAAATAAGTAGTGGAATAAGCGCCATCTACCTTTTCAGCCGTTCCTTCCACTCTCACCTGACGATGAAGCTTCCGCCACCAAAAGACGACGGAACACTTGGCATTTTGCTCCAACTCATTCCCTTTGGAGCTCAGGTAATTGGTAAAAAATACCAGCCCTCCGTCCAGGATATCCTTAAGTAAGACGATCCTGGCCGATGGCTGACCTTCGCTATCTACCGTAGCAAGGGTCATCGCATTGGGCTCGACTTCGTCCGGAATATGGATGGCCGCATCCAACCAATTTTTTAATTGTTCAACCGGGTCAGACTCCAAAGAGGCTATTTCGAACTCCTTGAATCCGTAATCTTCCCTAAAATCTTTTAATGGTTTTGTCATGACGTTTTATTTATGTCGTTGCTGGAGAAATGGCTTTCTTGTTGGTTATACTTCTGAACCATACCGACCCTCGGTGAGAGATCCAAAACATGGTAGGTACTACGATGAGGGTGAGAAAAGTAGCAAAGGTTAACCCATATATTATAGTCCAGGCCATCGGTCCCCACATGGCCGTATTATCTCCACCGATAAACATCTGAGGATCCAGCTCCGAGATCAAAGTGAAAAAATTAAAATTAAAGCCAATAGCCAGTGGCACCAATCCCAAAACCGTGGTGATCGCTGTCAACAATACCGGACGCAACCGGGTTGCGCCACCCTCTATTATCGCCTCCCTGATCTCTTCCAGGGTCAGATCAAACTTGCTCTCCACTCCTTTGTCTTCCATCTTACGCCTGATTAGAATGTTAATGTAGTCAATTAATACAATCGCATTATTAACTACGACTCCGGCTAAACTAATTATTCCTACACCAGTAAAAACAATTACGATGTCATCGCCGGAAAATGCGATCCCAAGAAATACCCCAATCGTGCTGAATAGCACGGATAGAATAATAATAAAGGGAGATACGATAGAATTAAACTGTGTGACAATGATGATAAAAATGCAGAAGATTGCGATCAAAAATGCCGTCGTTAAAAACTCCATATTTTCCGCTTGCTGCTCCTGCTCTCCGGTAAATTCATACGTAACACCGGCCGGGAATTGATACTCACCCATCAAATCAGTCAATTCCGTGATAATTTCATTTGGATTGTATCCCTCCAAAACATTGGAATAAACCGTGATGACCCGTTCCTGCTCCTTACGCTTAATGGAACTGTAGGTAGAACTGTATCTGATGTCAGCCACAGCAGATATGGGCACCTGCACGATCTGCCCATTGGAGGCATTCCGGAAGGTGATCTTCTGACTGAGCAGGTCGGTAATATTGTTTCGGTACTTTTCATCCAATCTCACCACGATCGGATATTCATCTTCACCCACCTTATACTTGGATACTTCTTTACCAAAGACAGCAGTCCGGATGGCATTGGCAATATCAAAAGTGGACACCTCGTAGCGCCGGGCGATCTCTCTGTCAACATTTATAATCAATTCCGGTTTTCCCAATTGTACATCAGACTTTAATTTTTCAATACCCGGAATATTGTGGTTATTTATAAACGCAATGACATCTTCCGTCACGGTTGTCAGTTGGTTGATGTCTTCCCCTTTTATTTCCAAATTGATTGGTTTGCCGGTAGGAGGTCCGGCAGCATTTTGATCCACGACAATGCTCACCCCTGCATATCCTTTCAGATTTTCACGGATCTCCTCCATTATTTTCCGGGTGGAAAGTCCACCCCGTTCCTGTGTTTTGACAAAAGAGACGGTGATCCGAGCTTTATTGGGTGTCACTCCTGGTTCGGGAGGTGTATTTGGATCAGAGGTATTTTCTCCAATCTGGGTGAGTACTTCCTCCACAATATGACGATAGGGTTGTAAGGTATTGCTGATATTGTCCTCAATCTCCTTAACTACGTCATTTGTCGCTTCAATATCTTTTCCAATTGGCAATTCGATAAAGGCATTGATGTAAAATGGCTCCGTGGTAGGAAAGAGCACCACTTTCGGTTTATTTGCACCCAATATTCCCATCGCCAGAAATAGTAATACAAAAGTGCCGGCAAAGATGAAATAGGGCATCTTTTTTTTTAATGCACCCCGGATAAAATGGTCGTAAATTCTTTCCAGAACAGGCAGGAATTTATTTTGAAATCCAAAAGAAGCCGGGCGTAAAACAAATACATTAAGGATTGTGATGATTCCGGCGATCGCCATCAGATTCCGGATCCACTCCACTCCCCCAAGGTGACCAAATCCAGCCAGAACAAATAATAAAATCCCTAAGATCAGGGAATTTCTCTTTTTTCGTTTTCTGACCTGAACATCATCTGCCCGTTCATCCACCTTCATAAACTGACTGGTAAAAACCGGATTAATGACCAGCGCCACAAATAAGGACGATGTCAAAACAATGATCAGCGTAATCGGGAGGTATTTCATAAATTCTCCCATGATCCCAGGCCAGAATGCCAGGGGAATAAACGCAGCAAGAGTGGTAGCGGTGGAGGCAATAATCGGTAGCGCTACTTCTCCGGTAGCATATTTGGCAGCATTTTTCCCATCCCAGCCATTTTGCATATACCGGTAGATGTTTTCCACAACCACAATTGCATTATCCACCAATAATCCCAATGCCAGAATCAAGGAGAATAACACGACCATATTTAAGGTCACTCCGGTAAGTTCCAACCACATAATTCCTGTCAACATAGACAGAGGAATGGCCAGACCAACAAATGAAGCATTTCTCAAGCCCAAAAAAAATAGCAGTACGAGGACCACTAATATCACCCCGGAAATAATGCTATTCTCCAGATTAGATACCTCATTCCGGGTATAAACCGATTGGTCATTAAAAATGCTGATCTTTATCTCTTCCGGCAGATGTGATCTGGAATCCTCAATGACTTGCTTGATCTCATCGGATGCATGCAATAAGTTCTCTCCCTTTCTTTTTATAACATCGAGTGACACTACCGGTGCTTTATCTGACCGGGCATAACTGGTTCGATCCCGAAAGGAATACAGTACTGAAGCAATATCCTTCAGATAGATCGGACGTTGATTTTCACTTTTTACAATGATATTGCGGATCTCACTTACATTTTCGAACTGACCCATCACCCGCACCGCACGGCGAAAATCATTGTTGATAATTTCACCGGCGGACATATTGAGATTTTCCATGGCAATGGCATTCTCAAGATCACGGAAAGTAACCTCCAACGCCTGCATCTTGTACATATCGACGTCGATCTTGACCTCTCTTTCCAACGCCCCTTTGATCACCACATTAGAGACTTCATTCACATCTTCTATCTGGTCTTCCATATATTCCGCAAATCCCCTTAGTTCATCCATGGTATAATTGCCCGACATATTCACCGTCATAATCGGAATTTCCGCTGTATTTATTTCCAACACCGTGGGTTCCTGGTCCAGATCCGTGGGTAATTCCGATTTTGATTTATCGACGGCATCCTTGACCTTCCGGACTGCCTCTTCCATCTCGATGTCGGTATTAAATTCTGCAATAATCACTGAATAATCCTGCATCGAAGTGGAACTTACGGTCTTAATTCCGGTGATGGATTGGAGTTCCTTTTCAATGGGTCGTGATACAAGATTTTCTATCTCCGAAGCAGAATTACCGAAATAGGGTGTATTAATATACACGGTAGGTAACGACACATCCGGAAACTGTTCTTTGGGCATGGTCTTGTAAGCCTGTAGCCCAAACAGGAAGATCATAAAGGTTAAAATGAAAATGGAAGTTGCATTATCCACTGCCAGAGAAGTCAATCCAAACTGACGTAACTTCTTTTCTTTCTTCTCTACCATTATTGAATTGTTTGGCTATTAATAACTTCGATCACTTCATGGTTGGCTAATCCTCTGGCACCGGTCATAACCAAATCATGGTCCTCCCGGAGTCCGGATTCAATTATAATCTCACCACCATCGCTATCACCGGTAGTCACATAGAGTTTTTCCGCAAGAAGTTTATCTCCTTCTTTTTTAGCAATCATTAAGAAATCCTTGCCGCCGACTTCCTGTTGTACAAGCTCCAGAGGAATGGTGAAGACATCTTCCTGGGTGAAATCATTTACTCTGATCTCTGCCAGCAAGTTTGGTTTTAAGAGACCTCCTTTTGATGGTACATTCATTTCAATTTCAAAAGTCCGGTTGGCAGCATCAATGCTCCGTCCGATCATGCTGATTGTGGTAGCAACGGTATCAGCCAGCGCCGGGAAGATCACCTGCACCGGATTACCCAGATTGATAGATCCCAACAGGTTTTCCGGTGCGTCAGCCACTACCTTCAACCGGCTGGTGTTTAAGATCTTTACGATCGGTGCACCGGGTGCAGCCAACTCCCCTTCCTTGAGAAAGACCATATCTACTACTCCGGAAATCGGAGCATGAACATCAGCTTTGGTTAGTTGAAAATTTAAAGTTTCCAGACTTTTCTCCAATCGTTCCTTATTGTTCTTAGCTTGCAGGTATTGAATTTCCGATCCTATTTTTTGCTCCCAGAGTCTGGATTGTCTTTCGAAGACTTCATTTGCTAATTCCAGTGATTTTTCCACTTCAGCAATGTGCTTAGTGACTGATTCCATATCAACCGTTGCGATAAGTTGACCGTTTTTTACATATTTTCCTTCTTCCGTAAGTAGTTTTACAATGCGGCCTCCAATTTCACTACTGGCGTTGACTATAGCATCTGACTTGACATTTCCCTGAATAGTCACAAAGTGCTTAAAATCCTTTTTTTCCGGTTTGATGAGGGTCACCAGTTTGGCCGATTCTACTATTGAAGAATCCATCGAAATGATTTTATCTTCCAGCATGGATATTTCATCATTTAGCTCCTTTTGACTCATCTTCTTTTCCTGCAACAAGGCTTTTAACGATGCCAGGTCTTCGGGCATTTCTTCAGTGGTTGTCGATTGACAACTTAGTAAAACAAACACAATCAGAATTGAAATGATATTTTTCATAGTTGGCTGTTTCTCCATTATTGCTTTAATAAATTTCCAAGTGCTTTTTCCAGATCAATATTGGCAACTAAAAGTTGATAAATTGAATTAATGTGCCGGGATTGTGCAGCGTAGAGATCGCTTTCTGCCTGAGTGATTTCGATACTGCTGCCAACTCCCTCCCGGTATTTGATCAGTGCTGTGTCATAAATATTTTGCGACAGGTCAACACTTTGCTCTGCCGATTCAACGGTACGCAGTGCATTTTTACAGGCGATCTTTGCATTTTCCACTTCAAGAGTAATGGCTCGTTCAGTGTCATCAATGGTGAGCAAATGTTTATCTCTTGCTATCTCTGCCCGGTCAATTTTAGATGACTTATCAAATCCGTCAAATATTGGTATCTGCAGATTTAGCCCGACGATCGTGGTGGGAAACCATTGTCCCCGTAAAAACTCGTTTCCCTGCAAAACCTGAGAATAATTTCCAAAGGCTCGCAATACAGGCAGATAACCATATTTAAGCCGTTTTATCTGTAGATCGTTTAATTCGCCGGCGGTGTACAGGGCAGCCAGTTCCGGACGATTTTCAAATACCGGCTGTACCTGATCCAGCGTCAGAAGCTCATATTGGGTCAACATGATATCTTCCAGGGTTTCCGATACCGAGATATCCTGATCAAAAGGCAAACCGATACTGAATTTCAACACATTTTTATTCACTTCCACAATGCTTCGTACTTTATCCGCTTCCAATCGGAGATTATTAAGTGAAAGTTGCAATCGATCCACATCGAGTTTTTCTACAAATCCCTGTTCATATATCTGCTCCGTTTCGTTCAGAGTGGTCTGAAGGTTGGCAATATTCTTATTAATTAAATCCTCATTTTTATTTGCCAGCAGCACACCGAGATAGGCTTTTGCGACGTTTTCGGCCAATTCGTCTTTAGTAATCTCGGTCTGCTGGGTCACCATTTTTTTAAATAATTTGGCTGCCTGTAGACCAACGAAAAAGGAACCGTCAAATAATAAAACATCAGCCGATAGATTAGCCGTAATATTATTCTTGACTCCAAATTGTACTTTGAGATCTTCTTCAGGGTTTGGTGGAATACCCTGATCGGGATCGCCAGCAAAAAAACTTCCCCTGGGCAAGATAGAAGTAGGTATATCAATAAAATGCTGAAGATCAATACCACCATTTACTTTCGGCATTCCTATCGCCGTGTACTCTTTGACATTATTTGCCGCATCAGCGATATCCAGTATGGCTGCCTTGATATTATTGTGATTTTCCATCGCATAGCTGATCGCCTCATCCAGCGTATAGGTGTGGTCCTGAGCCTGAGCCGGCTCCCAGATCGCGAAGAAAAAAATTAAGCCTATTGCAACTGCTTTCATATTAAGAATTGAGAAGGTTTTCATATTTATTTAGTACCCGGATTCCCTTGGTCGTTGAGATTCCGCGTATATGGTATTTGATAAACTGATTGTACAATTGTTCACGTTTGGATTCAGGTCGTTCAAAAACTTTTTCATCAGTAATGAAAGTGGCCATTCTCAGGTAGAGGTCTGCCAGCAGGTCCGGGTCAAGATCATCGCGATATAAATTCTCCCTCATGCCTTTCTCCAGGTTATTTTTAATGTCGTTTAATATTAAATAGCTTCGCTCGCTCTCCATGGCTTTCCACTCATCCTGGTAGTATTTTTTAAGATCGTACATTGCCACTGGTGACACCCTTTTTAATAAAGAGGTCACATGTTTAGCCATCAACACCAATTCATGTATTGGATCTTTGGCTTCTTCTTTTAATTTTTCGATCAGTTTTACTTCATCCGCCATTACCCGGCCTAATATTGTGCTGATTAATTCAGCTTTATTAGGTACGATCTGGTAAAGTGTTTTCTTCGATATACCCAGGGCATGACTTATGTCGTCCATGCTGACACTTTTTATTCCAAAGCGCAGGAATAGTTGTTCGACCTTGTTGCAAATTTTTGCTTCTAATTTCATTTTCATCGCAAAGGTAAACATGGAAACTCTGTATATGTTGAAAGTTTCCTCAGTTTTTTAGCCCGGAAATTCAAGGATTATATAAACAACTGAATTTTACCGATGAAAGAAAAAAATGAATACGTCAATAATCACTTATAAAAAGTGAAATAAAATCTTGCGACTAAATATTTCCGTTATTTCATATTCCGTAGATTTTATCATTTTCAAAATAAATATGGAATATGAGTTTGGGGAATAATCTGCCATCCTACCGGTCCGTCTTCATTTTCCCGATGGGTTGGAAAGCACTATTCCGAATCACTTCAAAAGTATGCCCGTCCATCGATAATATTTGGCAATGTCATTGTACTACGAAATAATTTCTTTAACTTTCTTGCAACCTCGACATTATCGTTAAATCATGTCTACTGCCGCCATACTGGAAGATCAGATTATCAGGTTCTATGATGCCTGTCAAAGGGATTTCCAATTTGCCTGGCATCTGAATTCCCGCCTTAGCATGCACCACGGGTATTGGAGTCGTAAGACCTCAAACATGCCCGAAGCCCTTACCAACTTAGATCAAAAAGTGGCGAAAGCAGCCCAGGTTAAGCCTCACGAGGTGGTTTTGGATGCCGGATGCGGGGTGGGTGGCTCAGCGATATATCTAGCCAGAAAATTTCAATGTCAGGTCGAAGGAATCACCCTGAGCGAGAAACAAGTCTCATTTGCCCGATTAAAAGCCACGGAACACCAATTGGAAGATAAGATCAATTTTTCCGTGGCAAACTACACAAATACTCCCTTTGCAGATGCGTCTTTTGATGTCGTTTGGGCCATTGAAAGCGTATGCCATGCACCGGAGAAAATGGCTTTCCTGCAAGAAGCCTTCCGTTTGCTAAAACCCGGTGGCAGATTGATAATCGCCGACTTTTTTGGCAACCATCTCCAGACGCATGATCGCCAGAAGTGGCTGCAAAAATGGGCTGATGCCCGGGCAATACCACAATTCGAGATCTTTCCCGAGTTCCTGACAAAAATCCAGGAAACCGGATTTGACCGGATTAAATCCAAAAATATTACCAAGAATATCCGTCCTTCGGCCCGCCGCCTGTATCACTTCTATTTTCCTGGTATTATTTATCACAAGTGTCTTGACTTGCTGGGAAAAAGCTCGGAATTCAACGTGAGGAATGCCCTGGCTGCTCTCTATCAGTATGAAGCGCTAAAAAAGAATCTGTGGAACTACCATCTCGTCCTGGCTACAAAAAAAATAAGCGAGGACTTAATATAAATTGAAGTGCTTCAATGCAATTAGTAGTGCATTCAGATCAATAGCTAGCCAATTCTCACTCGCTTCCTTGACCTTCTGGCGATAATTCATTATATTCAAGACACTGCAGGGGCAACTATATCCCCTGGTAGCATTTAGAATCCTATCTCTCTCTCAGCTACACTGTAGAAGATCTATCTCAAAAATTTCAAAGTAAGCTCTCCTTCTCTTCATCAAGACTTTTCTTGATGCAACTGATTATTTCTTCACCTTAAAAAATAGTAGACGAATGAACCTGCGAATTACTTTACTTGCTTTGACTTTATCATTTGCCGCCTGTAGTACTTCCAATCACCAGAGACTCTCCTCAAGAGAGTATTTCTCGCAATTCAGTGACCTGGCACAAGCCCTGAGATTTTATCCTGCCTTGCTGATCAGCGGTACTGGAAATCAAACCAGGGTGATCTTGCGTAAAAATGCCAGTATGCAGAATCAGGAACCATTGTATGTTGTAGATGGAATGCCGATCGGCAACAATTATGCCCGGGCAAACCACCTGGTGAATATGGCAGAAGTGGTAGATATCCGCTTATTAAGCCATACACACGAACTTACCAGTTACGGAGTGAATGGAGCCTCCGGAGTTATTGAAATTAAAACTATGAAGAAGGAAATGGCTTCCGACTAAAGAAAAAATGAAGAGCGAAATCTCAATGGGAGATCTACATTTTTACATGGGTTAATAAAGCCTATTCCCGGGTCGAACGTTTTCTTCGTTCGGCCTTTTTTGCTTCCCGCCACCTCGCTACCTTCTGCTTTCGCTTTTGCAGGGAAACAATGATACCCATAATCAATGAGACTCCAATAAAGGTAAGACTAAACCATTCGGGAAACTCCATGTGATGCGATGCCAGCAATTTAATGGACACGAATACCAAAATGGCAAAGACGCTATATTTCAGATAATGAAACTTCCTCAGCATGTGCGCCAGGAAGAAATATAGCGATCGCAAACCTAATATGGCAAACATGTTGGAACTATAGACAATAAAAGGATCGGTCGTCACCGCCAGAATAGCCGGAATGCTATCCAGCGCAAACATCACATCGGTTATTTCAATCATTACCAGAGCTGCCAGCAGAGGGGTAGCGAGCTTCTTCCCATTTTCCCTTGTCCAGAATTTATTACCATTTAGATTCTTACTAACCTTTAACCAGCGCCGGATCCGGTTGCTCATTTTCGATTGCCCTTCGTCTTCATCATCATCGGAGTGCGACAACATCCGGAAGGCCGTAAATAAGAGAAAGAGGCCAAAGACATAGGTCATCCAACTGATCTTATTGATCAGTATGACTCCAACTCCGATCAGACTGGCCCGGAATACGATTGCCCCCAAAATACCCCAAAACAGTACCCAATGCTGGAATTTGGTGGGAATCTTAAAAGAAGTAAAGATGAATGCGATGACAAATAAATTATCCACACTTAAGGATAACTCGATAAGATAACCGGTAATGTATTTGACCAGGGCATCCGAGGGACGGAGATTTTTTGAATTGTCGACGTATCCGGATTTATACAGCCAAAGCACGGCAAGGCTAAAAAGTAAGGCAATGCTCACCCAGAAGGTTGTCTCAATGGCAGCCTTCCGGTGATTGAGTTCCTGCCCTTTCTTGTGTAAGACTCCCAGGTCAATAGCAAGCAGGGTAAGAATCAGAAGCGTAAAATAGATCCAGATCATCTATGAATTCAATATAAACCGGCAAAGACCGGAATAAGTTCGTAAGTCCGGGAATCCTTTTGCCTTTTCAAACCAAAAGAACCGGCGGGCCGAAATAAGACCAATCCAATCCACCCCGGAATCTTTAGGGATGACAAAGATAGCCACTAATTTCACTATCTTTGCATCGAAGCATTTAAGCAATACATGACGATCAAGCAACTTATCAAACTGGAAGACAAGGCAAAAGAAGTGTGGGTCATCAGTCCCGGCCTCCATTATGATACGGAAAACAAGGATTTTTCGGAGATCGTCAGTGTCAATCTGGGAGAGAAAACCAAGTACCGTTATATTGTACCGGCCACCAGCCAGATACAGAAGAACATCTCGATCTATAAGAAATTATATAATGCAACTGAGGAAGAGATTCAAAAGAACTTTCTGCTCTTGCCTGATTCAGAGTTCAATCCGTTTATAATGGAGTGTGCCATCTACGATGCATCCACAGAGTGCATTGCCTGCACCGCTCCCGCCCGTGAAGATTCTAATGATGTGATTCGTCTTAGTAATGATACAGCCAAAGCGATGGCGAAGCACTTTAAGGCCATCTGGAAAAAATATAAGCGGGTTAATCCTTGATTGATTACCTCTCCGGATTCCCGTTTTATTTCCGTATGAGCGAAAGATCTTTGGTGATCATAATCACACAAAGGCACACATCAAAATATTGATCTAAATTATGAGTCAAGAAGAATACCAGTATTATATCGACCAGTCGGTAGCCATCCTCATTGATGGAAATAACATTGAACTAAGTCTGCAAGCCCTGCTCAAGAAGAAAAATGCTCTCCTGGACTTTGACATCTTGATCCCTAAACTCCTGGGAAACCGGGGATTAAGCAGACTGATCTACTTCCGCGAAGGAAAATCCATCTCTTCGAAACTAGCAACGAGATTGTTGGATCAATACCACGGATCGGTGGTCCCTTGTCATAAATCAGCGGATATACCGCTCACTATCAAGGCAACACAAATAGCCCAAAAAGTTGATACGATTATCATTCTATCCGGCGATTCTGACTATGTTGAACTCGTGCGGCATCTCAAAGGTGCTGGGGTAAGAGTGGAGATTGCAGCCATAGAAAACACGACTGCGCAAATATTGATCGATGAAGCAGACCTTTTCACACCGATAACGGAAGATGATTGCTACATCCTGAAGAGTTACCGAAATAAACGATCTTCCAAAAATTAGATTCTAGTGTTTATTTTGTTATATTAATAAGTTATCTGGTGATATGCCCAAATAGCCGGAAAATCGAACTTTTTTTCGTATCATTACGTTGTTTTTATTGCTAGTACAGGGCTTAGAATATGATTGCCATCCGGCATCATACGTAGACTACCTATCCTCTTTGCCCCTATTTGTCTGGTCATTTTTACCGGATTATAGTATGACAAATTTTTACCTAAGAGATTTAGGTAGTGTGATTTATTAACTAAAAATAACGAATGATAATAATTAACGTAAAAGACAACGAAACAATTGACCGAGCCCTAAAAAGATATAAACGCAAGCACCGTAATATTGGATTAATGAAAGAATTGCGCTCGCGTAAGCATTTCACCAAGAAGTCTGTTAGAAGACGGAATGAAATTCTTGACGCAATGTATAGACTTAAAAAATTTGGAAATTAATTAACCTAGCATATGAGACAAGCAAAGAAAAACTTCGATTTCCGCAAAGGAGCCTATTATTTCAACATTAAAAATGGTTTCAATTCAGCTATAACGATCAGACGTATAGAGAAGGAGCAGGCTGTCGAGACTTTCAAGCGCTATCTGAAAGCCAAGAAAGAATGTGAGTGGCTGGGAAAATGGAATGGCTCTGAATTTGTTGATTCAAATTTTGAGAAACTGGTTGCCTGATCCATTACTATGTTGAGTTAATAAGAGAGGCGGCAAAGTCCGCTCAAGAGATAACATCAAAATTAAAGAACCGGAGAAATTCGGTTCTTTTTTTTACCCATAGACTACTGGGAGCATTATGAAGAAGTGGCCGATACCGCGCACTGAATTAATCTTCATCTACATCTCCCTCATCCTCATCACCTTCGAAATTATCTTCGAAATCATCATCCTCCATTCCTCCATCATCGGCAATATCCATCTCGCCTTCATCTGAGTACTTGTCCTCGTACTCCAATTTAACATCATCTTTCAGGATGCCATCGTCATCATAATCCTCATCGTTTTCGATGATTTGCTTGGCTTGCGGAATCGTCATCCGCACGAGGTAATATTTCTCTTCCGTTTCAAAGGGAAGCGCACTGACTTTCTGTCCTTCCTTGTTGTTAAAATAAATGAGGTGACGACTAAAACCCAGGGGATATTCCAATTTGATCTGTTCCTGAATAGCCGGGTCTAGTTTTTCGTAGTCTTTGATTACTCTGGGTTTATTAGAACTCATAGTATATGTGAAGGCTTTACGTTTTAAATGAATAAAAATTTGATTTCAGAATACTACATAACGTCAGGCAAAGTAAAAAAAATGATTTTGCCAGTCAATCTTTTTTTGTTGTCTGCATTAACAAATCTCATTGTACTGATATTCAAATACTTACAGACATTCTATCGATTTACAATCGCGGCAACAGTGTTTTATAATTAGCAAATATCCCTTTAATGGTACCTGTCAACGCGCTCCATTTGAAGTTAGCCGGGAAGATCTGGTCAATTATGTTGAAGAGTAAAGCCCAGATTCACTTACTTTTGTAGGGCACCTCTCTAATGAGAAACAACAATATACTATGGCTATTTTCAGATATCTCCTTCTCCTTCTCCCTGTTTTGGCAGGCTTTTCGACCTCAGGTCAATCCAACCATGGAAACAAATTCGAACAGATTACCGATTTACTTCCCGATCCCAATACATACCGGGGTAGTGACGGTGCTCCCGGGCCGGAATACTGGCAGCAACGTTGTGATTACCAGATCGATTGCCGTCTGGATGTGGAGCAGCGACGATTATTTGGTTCTGAATTGATCACCTACCATAATCAGTCACCAAATACACTGCATTACCTTTGGTTGCAACTGGATGAAAACCAACATTCTGTACTGAATGACAACCAATATTTCGACCCCAGTACCATCAAACCGGTGATGAGTGAGGCGGATTTGCGCAAGCTTGAAACCTGGCGGGAACGGAACAAATACGGAGTTAACATTGAGGAGGTGCAATCACAGAATGGGGATGAGCTACCCTACACCATCAACCAGACCATGATGCGGGTAGACCTGCCACAACCTCTGCTACCTGATCAGACGTTCAGTTTTAAGGTAAAATGGAACTACTTCCTGATAGACCGGGTAGATGCCGGCAGTCTGACTGAAGGCAGTCAGGCCCGCAATCTGGCCCGGGGCGGTTACGAATACTTTCCAAAAGATAAAAATGATCTCTATACAATCACTCAATGGTATCCTCGACTGTGTGTGTACAGTGATTTTGAAGGTTGGCAAAACAAACAGTTTACTGGTCGCGGAGAATTTGCCCTTACTTTTGGCAATTTCGTGGTTCGCATGACCGTACCCGAGGATCATGTTGTGGGAGCCACCGGTGTATGTCTTAATTATGAGACCGTGTTAACGGATCAGCAACTGCAGCGCTGGCGTCAGGCGGAGTCAGCCGATATACCGGTGGAAATTGTCACTTACGATGAAGCGGTCAAAAATGAAAAGTCAAAAAAGTCAAATAAATATCAAACCTGGATCTATCAGGCCGATAATGTCCGCGACTTCGCCTGGACGGCCAGTCGGAAATTCGTGTGGGATGCCATGCGACATGTTAATGCCGACGGGAAGAATGTGATGTGCATGAGTTATTATGGAAAGGAAGCCTATCCAATTTATAACCGTTATTCGACAAAAGCGGTGGAACATACCCTGGCCTCCTATTCGAAGTATTCGATCCCGTATCCCTACCCGACGGCTATTTCCGTGGAGGCCGCCAATGGCATGGAATATCCCATGATCTGTTTCAATCCCGGCCGCGCCGAAGAAGACGGCACGTATTCGGAAGCGGCTAAACAATCGGCCATTTCCGTGATCATTCATGAAGTAGGGCATAACTATTTTCCCATGATCATCAACAGTGACGAGCGGCAGTGGAGTTGGTTTGATGAGGGATTAAACAGTTTTGTACAATACCTGGCAGAAAGTGAATTTGACAATAATTATGAGTCGTGGTTTGGTCCGGCGGAGTCTATCGTGGATTATATGAGCCTGCCCAAGGACCAGTTGGAGCCGATCATGACTAATAGTGACAATATCGTCGACTTTTTTGCCAATGCCTACCGCAAACCGGCCTGCGCACTCAACATCTTACGCGAGACCATCATGGGCCGGGAATTATTTGATTTTGCTTTTAAAGAGTATTGCCGTCGCTGGGCATTCAAGCATCCGACTCCGGCTGATTTTTTCCGTACGATGGAAGATGCCAGTGGAGTGGATCTGGATTGGTTCTGGCGCGGATGGTTCTACACGATCGATGCTGTCGACATTTCCCTGGACTCAGTAGTATGGTATAAAGTGGATTTGGAGAATGATCCGAAAAAATCAGAATTTGTGCAAAAGCAGTTGCAGACACCACCCAGCCAGGACATCAGCCGCACTCGTAACCGGGAGTCGGGTATGAAATTCAAAGTTGACGAAGATTCGACTTTACGCGATTTTTATACCGACTATGAACCATGGAATACGCCCGATTCTGTGTTGGAGGTTAAAGTCCAATTATATGATGAACAATACAGTAAAAAAGAAAAAAAGGAATTATTCGGAGATCAGAACTACTACGAGTTGCACTTCAGTAATCAGGGTGGTTTGGTAATGCCGGTGATCATCGAGTGGACTTTTGAAGATGGCACGACCGAGATCCAAAAAATTCCGGTGGAAATCTGGCGCCAAAATGAAAACTCCTTCACCAAGGTTTTTGTAAAAGATAAGGAGGTCACCGGTATTCGCATCGATCCCTTCAAAGAAACGGCAGACATTAATACTTCCAACAACAATTGGCCGGAAATTGAAATGCCCAGCCGCTTCCAGATTTTCAAAAAGCACAAAATCGAACCTGGCCTGAATCCGATGCAAAAAGCAGCAAAGAAAAAAGGCAGGTCGTAGCATTTTCAAATAATCATTCTGTTCTAATACTTCATCCTTTTAATCAGGATGAAATAAATCGCATAGTTGCAGAAGATCATTTTTATGTATTAGGGTTTTGTCATGAGAGGCAGAAGAGCCTGTCCGACTGGTCAGCCAGGCGGGTAAAAAAGAGGGAGACTCCCAGGGTTTTTGATGGGTGCAGATATGCTCGTGCACCATCATGGTGCGCATCAAAAATCACTGCTGTACCCGGATTAGCAGCTACTCTGGCTTGGAATAAAAAACCTTATGATATTCCCGGAGAAACAACAGCTGAAATTTTAGTCGTATAAGTGAGGTTTCGGAATTTCCTACTCTAACATTATGGAACGCTTTTTGTAATAGGCCTTAAGCAGGTACGTTATCATACCACCCAAACAATTTAGGTACAAAATAATCATCTTTTCAAAATCATCAAAAATGCAAATAATGAAAAAGCATCGATTCGCGTATTTCTTACCGTCCTTCCTATTCTCAAGCTCACTTTTTTTGATCACTGCCATCGGAGCCCAGGAATCGCTATGGTCCGTTGATCTGAGTTCATCCTTGGTGGAAGTGGGCTGGATAGAGCAAACAAACGATGGTCTGATCATCGCTGCCGGCTCTAAAGGCACGATGGCAATTGATAACAATAGTGGTAAACAAGTTTGGTTAAATGAGGAGCTGAAGAGTCTTACCAAGCCATCATTTCAAAACATTGAGGGTCTACCCTTGTTCTTTGCCGAATATGCTCCGCTGGCTGGTAAAGCACGAGCAGTCATCGTGAACTCCAGTACTGGTGAAATACTTTATAATACCAACGATAACAATTATAGAATCAAAACTTACCAGATAATACCGGATCAACAAATAATATTATTTGAGCTCACCGAGGGCAATTCACGTCTGCTCATGAATTTCAGTTTAAAGAATATGAAAGAACAATGGATTGCTAATCTCGGCGAAATCAAGGGTCTAATCGGTAAAATGGAAAATGCCACCGGACGAGAAAGTTTCATAGATCATGGCCCGGTATTTACCAAGGAGAATAAAATACTTGCGGCAGTCGGCGCTAAGATTTACTGCATCAATAAAGAGACCGGAACTCTGGAATGGGACTATGAAGCGGATAAAAAACTAACCGCCATGGTTTATTCACCTCAAAATAACAGTATTTATCTTGGTGTTCGAAAAAGCAAAAAACTAACCGTATTAGATCCGGCAAAAGGAGAAGATATCACTCCTGGAAAACTTAAATTAAAAGGAAGCCTGGTAGATATTGTTGGTGATGATGAAAATATCGTATTGGTAGAAACTGAAGGGTTTAATTTAATTGATCCTCAAACCAATGATTTTATCTGGAAAAAAAGTTTCAAAATTGATTATCTGGATGAAGTGATGCCTTTTGATAAGGGTTACATCGCGATCGGGAAAGATTCCAAAGATGGGTCGATAGCCTATGTCAGCACCGATGGAGAAAAAATCTGGGATACCAAAGTAAAAGGATATACTTATTATGCTTCAACCA
>JAGQWZ010000253.1 GCA_020436835.1 Saprospiraceae bacterium
GCACGGATCTGCCATTGTGATGCTCCAGAGTTATACCGGATCTCCAATCTGGACATAGCGTAATAGTATACGTTACGTCCCGATCCATCCGGGCTATTCATCGCATCGTAGGTAGAAGTAAATGTACCTCCGAAACAAGTGCTGTTCACATCGATGGTCTGGGCAGATAGATCCCAGAGGTATAGCATTGCGAAAATAAAGAGTATTGGTTTTTTCATATCGGGTCCGTCTTGCAATAATTCTGGATAGCAACTTCGCTGTATCAATAAATAACTTAAATGTAAGGAAATATGTATTACCTATTCATCTTAGCATGAATTAGTAACAAATTTAAAAATTACTAATGGAATGCCTTTAGGCAATGAGTTTTGCCCAAATTGGCGCATCACCTATTGATAAAACCGGTAATTAACAAAAAAGTCCTATGATTATCCTCTCCTGCAAATCAGCCCCAACTCATTCTGAATGCGCAATATTTCTTTTTGTGGGAGATCGTTATTAGGCAATATGAAGAGGTTTTCCAACGATGGCACGTGGTTTTCCGTAATCCCCCTGGCGTCTTTCAGTTTATTTCCGTTCACATATAATGTCTTGATATTCAATAGATTTGATATTGGAATCAGGTCTGAAATCGCATTGTTCTGCACGTAAAGTGATTCCAGCTCTTTCATTCCTTCAATCCCTTGCAACGAGGTTAATTTATTCTCAAAGGCAAACAGATGCTTCATCCGGGTAAATTGTTGCAAAGGTGCCAGCGATGAAATATCCATATTGGAGATGGAGAGATACGATAAATGATAAAGTGGTATCAGACCGGATAGATTGGTGAGAACCGTACTCATATTGGGGTGCGCTGCAGACGGGCCGGCGAAACGCAATGTATCGATTTGCAGCAGGAGGATCATCAGCTCTTCATCTTGGGGTGGCTCCAAGGTTGGACCCTTACCATAAACGGCTTCATTGTAAGCCATCTTCCATTGGATCTCCAGGTCAAGCCACCAATTGCGGGCCCGGATCAACTCTTCCGGGGTGGTTTTAATAATAAAGTGCATTCGTATTCACTTCTCGGACCGCTAATTGGTTATTGACTCTACAAGCGTATGCAGTTGAAGATCATCCTCTGGATGGGAATATGCCTTCCAGAGCAATGCTGACATAAATTCCCAGGAATGGATTGCGGATATTGAACGGTTGGTTACCGCCATTATTGGCGACAGTTACATTTCCATTCATCATGGCACCGGAAAATGCACCGCTGTTGTAAATGGAGTTCCCCCCGGTATTGGCTGCAAAATTTGATCCTGATCCGGAAGCGCTATTGGCCAATCCCGCACCCAACTGAACCGTACCCCCGTGATTGTGTGATGGCATATTGTTTGTGGTCAGGGTTACATTTTCCACTCCAGCTGATTGCCCCTGGATTATCGGTGATAATCCCGGACCAGAACCAGCATGTACGATCGACCGGCCGCGAAGATTTGGTAATGCAAAAGTAGTTTGACCATCGCCACCATAAGTAGTGCCAATCAGAGCAAATAAGGCATCATATTGCGATATAGCTAATAATTGTCCATCACAAAAGGCCCAGCCCCTGGGTGGAAAATTGAAGCCAAAAGGTTGAATCTGCCCAATAAATGGTGTCATATTTAATGATTCAAAAGTTTCGAAAATTAGTTTCTTGATGGAAATAGACCTACCAACGCAATGCTGACATAAATACCAAGATATGGATTGCGGATACCGAACGGCTGACTTCCGCCCGAATTTGTAATACTTACGTTGCCACTTGCCATATTCCCGGAAAAAGCTCCCCCATTGTAGATCGAATTGCCGCCGGTATTGGCTGCAAAATTTGATCCTGACCCGGAAGCGCTATTGGCTAATCCGGCACCCAACTGAACCGTACCCACGTGATTGTGGGATGGCATATTGTTTGTGGTCAGGGTTACATTTTCCAGACCGCCCCTTTCACCCCAACTTATTTGAGATAAGCCTGGACCAGTACCTGCATGCACAATAGACCGCCCGCGAAGGTCGGGCAGTTGAAACGTAACTCGGCCATCGCCGCCATAAGTGGTGCCTAATAAAGAAAATAGTGCCGTGTTGGTGGAGATCGCTAAAACCTGTCCGTCACAAAAGGCCCAGCCCCTGGGTGGAAAATTGAAGCCGAAGGCTTGAATCTGTCCTAAAAATGGAGTCATTGTATTCGTATTTTGAGGTCGAAGAAATCGATTGATGTGGAAAGTGATGAAATGTAAATCTTGAGACACATCAAGTGGCAATGAAATCCATCACCCTAAATTACTCTTGAGCAGATAAGCAAGTTACGCTTTTTTCTAAGACATTACCATCTATTTTTAAATTGGAACACGATCAAGCA
>JAGQWZ010000254.1 GCA_020436835.1 Saprospiraceae bacterium
ATGTATCAGTGTGTGAATCAGTGTGTGAATTATTTTAATTCCGGAGGTTCTTTTTAAGTATATTTTCAAGTCATAGTTTTTAATTTGATAATTGAATTCCTGTCCTCTGACAATGCAGAAGAAAAAAAATGCTTAGAAAAAGTCAGAGAAATTGCCGGCCAGATTATAGCGGAATTAATTGAATAATTAATTCAGAAATAATTCCAGAACGGTTGAATCAAACTAAGGGCATAGTCAGGTCAGGTCTGCTGTTGGTGTAAAGAAACGGTTAGATCCTCCCATTAGCAGCAGTTGAAACTGTGGGTTGTCCTCAGAGTACTATTCAATCTCTGATAAGTATGTCAGAAAAATTACTTGCAGAAGATTTGAGATAATTCTACTGTAAACTGGTAAGTAGTGAGATAAGTGGCTGATTCTCGCTGATACCGGTTACGAATTTGAATCCCGTAAATAAACTATTGTGGATAGTTATAAACCAAGCTACAAGACATAGAGAAATTTTGTATATATCTTCTCATAAAATTCATTTTAAAAGGTTCAATAATAGTTGACCTTCTTACGATTCTTGTTTTCTCGGTTGTTGTATTGCGAAAGTTGAAAACTTTCAAGATTGGTTTCAATGTGATGATAATAGGGCGCTATACTCCTGGAGTATAGTAAACCTGTCAATAAAAATGATTTGTTGCCATATCTTCAAATTTTAAGTAATTAAAAAAAACATCCATACTAGGGCTGGAGCTTGGCCGAAGATTATGGTCTTATTTGGAACTAGTCCAAAGTTAAATGATAGATCTAGATTTTGCAAGCCCTTTTTGATAATAATTTTAACATCTTAAAATACTCCCTTTGTAACAGATTGATTTTGAATTTAATGACGGAATAATATTGGGAAAATATTTTTGAAAAAAAATTCTTACATCATTTGGGTTGCATGTATACGGTCATTTCTCAATATTGATATTGTGACATGATGTGCTGAAAATCAGTCATTTGAATTAGGATACGGTGGGAATGAGTAATGACTATATTTCCTGAATGATTTATATTTTTAGTGTATAGTCTACGCTTAATAATACAGGCTCCTAACCAATCCTTCCGGTTTTAAGTCGGCTTTTTCTCTTCAAAAAGAGAAGCGGGAAATATTTCTCACGAATGGATACTTTGATTTCGTCCATCAGAACGGCTATTTCATCCATTCAAAGGGTCAATTCACGTATTTTGGGCTCTGTCAAGGCTGAAAATATATGATTGATTATGGAAATATTTCGGAAGAGTAATACCTTTCGTACTGAAACCCGTAAAGGTACTTTCTTACGGATTTTGTGTTTGGCTGCCCTGGTTGTTTGATCAAGGCAGCTTTTTTTGTTTCTCACCCTAGGATTTCTCACTAATAGAGGTGTATTACAGTTTGCAGGATAAGCCCCTGAATAGGTGGAACCAATCGGTTTTGTGGAGTAACTACTTTTTTAAGCTTAATCGACTGCACTGAAAGCCTTCAACTTTCTCAGCCAAGTGCATAGAAGAAATACCCCTGCAAATTGCAGGGGTACCGGTTTCTGGATCTCATTCCATGGTCGTATTGTTCATGATTTTATCTTTTTTAAGGACATCTTCTTGTTAAAGAATTTCCCCTGTATTGCACGGGATTTCATTGATATGACCAGAAATATCAGTGCAATGTAGAAAATGATCTGAGCGATTCCAGCCATCAAGGCTGCGATTTCGGTGAAACCTCATCGGATACTTTCCAGATGTTCTCGACCCTATACTATGGTCATATGTTTTTAAATTCTACATCAGCCTATATTACGCGGTATGTAACGTATCATTATCTGAAGACCTAAATTGTTCGGTGTTCAATCAAAAGGATTATATCCGGTCCATGTTCATCTAAATATTTTTAGATGCATCGGAGTACTTAGACAGGATTTGTGAAGCGGTTCTGTGGTTGCTGACGATGGAGTGGGAAATATCATGCCTTTCCGGGATCTATATTTAGTTAGCAACTGGTACTGTCACGCTTTTTGTCAAAATTTTTCAGCCAATTGGATACGGAACATTGTGTCGAATAGATGGAACAATGTTGCGCTTTCCATCCGGTGAAGATTCGGAGCTTTGAGATATGTAGTTCATTTTGAGATTGTTAAAAAAAAGATCATGGCATTGAAATCAGAATATCCTTTTATCCATAAAAAGAAAAAGAGTTTAGTTCAAATTATACTTTTCCTGATGATCAGTATCGGCATGCGGGCACAGGATACCATTATTGACGCCGATCTACAGGTGATTGGCAGCCAGTGTCTGGGTTCGGGCTGTGGAAGTACGGTGAATTTTGATTTGATCACTCTACTTTTAAAACAAGACAATTTGAGGATCCGTTTTGATGACCAGTCTCTATCCTCTTCATTTCCTAAAAATGACTGGCAGATTACCATTAATGATAGCCATAATGGAGGTGATAGTTATTTTTCAATTGATGATATTACGTCTTCGCGTACGATATTTCGTTTGGATGCTGGTGCTCCAGCCAATGCCCTTTACATGAATCCCAGCGGAAATATTGGCTTGGGTATGAGTAATCCCGGCTATCGACTCCATGTTCTGGGAGGGATGAAAGCCGATTCTATCATCGATGCCAATGACTACGCCGGTCTACCGGGAGATATTTTATCAAAATCTGCCACGGGACTGGATTGGATCCAATCAACCGCTTTGAGACTTGGCATTTATGGAGGTAGTGATACCGTGCCTACATCCACCCATGTATTTTTGAAGGATGAGATTTCCTTTGATGATCAGACCTTATATATCAATGGAGATAGTAATCGGGTCGGAGTCGGAACCAACAGCCCCATGTACGAGCTTCAGGTGAATGGCGATGTAGGTATTAGTGGTGGAGTATATGGTGTGTCTGATAAAAGTATTAAAAAGAATATTGAAGACTTGACCGGAGGTTTGGGAATAGTGATGCAATTAAAACCAAGGAGCTTTTGGTTCAAAACGGATGATTACAGGAGTCTCCATTTACCCGAAGGAAAGCAATATGGGTTGATAGCACAGGAATTAGAGTCAATCATTTCCGACCTGGTCACCGATCAGAATACTTTCCTCAATGAACAGGAAGAATCAGAGAAAATCAAGAGTGTGAATTACCTGGGGTTGATTCCCTGGTTGATCAGAGCTATGCAGGAGCAACAGGAGATGATCGATGACTTAATCATGGAAAGGGATTCACTCCGGCGGGAGATGGCAAAAATCAAATATCTGGAAGACCAGGTCAAAGACATTATGGCGAAATTATCCGAATAGAAAAATGAAAGGAGGGAAAAATGGCATTTTACGCTTCTTCACCCGGTTAATCAAGAAATAGAATGACCAGAATTGAATTAACTGCAGTCCGAACTTACAAGATCCGGCATCAAGTGGTCAAAAGACAGAATATTCAGCGGGGCTCAATTCTACCAGCTCTTTGCACCCGGAACTCGATATTCCTCATTCTTTACCCTTGCCGCTAAGTTAAGCTATAAACATTTGTAATTTTTATATTGAATCTTCGATCTGACCTTGGATTTTTTCCTTGAAAAATTCCCCTATGGATTTATTACTTCACGGGTGGGTTTTATAATTTTATCAAAGGCCTGAAAGAATAATTCATATTTTCTTTGAATACATACAGTAAGCGAATTGGGTTATCTTTTGTTAAATTTATTGCATTTGTATTATTCATTTTTTGGCTGTATTTATTCCCTGCCAAATCCGGGTTTGACCAAATTCCCTGGCTGTGTCCCCCGACTGTGGCAAACGAAGTCTACTTCCATCTACTAGCTAATACCGGCAAGTCTCGCCAAACGTTAGTTTCAGCACCTTAGAAACTATCTACTGCTACCTCATTTAATCGCTGGAATGCCCAAGGATTCAATTTCTTTCGTGCTTGACTCAATGTACTTTTACTCACTTCTCTGATGTCATAGTCTCCTCCCATTATTTCCCTGTAAATTCGGTCAATCTCTCTTTGGTACGAGCTTCTAAGTGACATGATGATCAAAATCAATTTCTTCACAGTGAAAAAACACTCCAAACAAATACATTCTTTCCCCGTCGCTAGACCGGCATTTAAAGTGCCCTTTGTATTCTTCATTGCTTGCCGTTAAGTTAAGAACTCTGGCTGTATGACATCATCCTGACACCACCCCATGACTCCCCTGGAAGGGAGAACCTGCCCTCTAACATTGGCAGCTTCAACAATGAACTTTCCTTAATTTAAAGACAATGATTCATCATTCACCATTTCTCATTCGTCATTTCTTCTCGTTAATGTCAGAATCAGAATTTTCAGAATGAAATGATGACCGGAATTGAATTAGCCGGAGTCCGACTTACAGGCCTTCAGTGGTAAGAGAACAGAATATTCCGCAAGGCTTTATGCTACTAGCGCTTTGCACTCGGCAGTCCGACATTCTTCATTCGTTACATTCGTCATTCACTAAGGCATTCTCCCACGATAAGATCACTGCCCAGGGCCTGATCCAGTGATGCATCCGGATCCACGGTCAGTGTATAGCATACGGCCGTCTCACCGGACAGAATCGATACATTTCCAGTGTTAATGATTACCTGATGGCAGATGGTTGGGATCGCATTTAAACTCCAGTTACCTGCTTCATTCCAGTTATCGTTAACCAGCCCGGTCCAGGTGTTTTCCGGTTGGGTGATGCAGTCCGCACAAGTAAGTACACAAGCTAAACCATTGGTCTGATTTGCTTGTACCGTCACTATGGCTTGACAAGTATTTTGATTAGAATATATATCACTGACCGTCAGGGTCACCGTTTGATCACCCACATCTGTGCAACTGAATATATTCTTGCTCAAAGAGAAACCCCCAACCTGGCAATTGTCGGTTGAACCATCATCGATATCAGTCGGATCAAGACTAGCCGTTCCGCTCGTGTCCAGTTCAAGCGTGATATTTTTGCAGCGGACAACCGGAGCGATGGTATCCAGGATAGTCACCATGGCATGACAGGTGTCCTGATTGGAGCTGCCATCTGTCACTGTCATGACCACTACCCGGGTGCCAACATCATTGCAGTCAAAAGTGGTTTCGTCGAGGTTTATCTCCTGTATTTGACATAAATCATAAGAACCGGCATCAATTTGTGCCGGGGTGATAGTTTGGGTCCCGTTTTCGTCCAGATACACTGTTAGATTTTGACAAACTGTCACCGGAGCCACCGGGTCCGAGACAGTCACGGTGGCATGGCAGGTATCGGAATTCAGGCTTTGATCCATCACCGTCAACACCACTTCCTGGATGCCCAGATCATCACAGTTGAAAGTACTCCTATCTAGCGTCAGGCTGGTCAGGTAACAACCGTCGGTAGAACCATTGTCAATCTGATTGGCAATGATATTGGAGTTTCCGGTTTCGTCAAGCGCGATGCTTATATTCTGACATTTTGCTATCGGTTGGAGTGTGTCCAATACCGTGACCGTAGCCTCGCAAAACGATTCCGCGCCTGCAAGATCACTGACGCGCATTTTTACCGGCAGTGGAGTGGCCACCAGATTACAATTAACCACTTGTTGACTCAATTCATAGAAAAGCTGTGTGCATGGATCGTTGTCGCCGGAGCCATCATCTATGTCAAGTGGATCAATGTTCGCGATACCGGATTCATCCAACACCACGACAGCATTTTTACACTTGGCTGACCAGAAGGGCTGGGTGTCAGTGACCAGGGTTCCGTTATCCTGATCGATTTGAAAATCACCGCCATTTAAATTTCGGATCTTTCCCTCATTGGTTTGGATTCGGCTTGAGTCACTGGCATTTTCAATGATCAGGCCCTGGTTTAGAAAATCAGAAAAGTTGGAAGAACTGAATAGGCCATTATTTGATACAATATTAATCTCCGCACATTCATGGTTTGTCCAGGGACCATTATTCTCAATGGTGCGATAATTTCCTATAGTGATATTTTCCTTGCCAATCGAGATATTCCCATAATTACTGGTGGTCGTTGCAAAGTTGAAAAAGGCATGTTGAGTAACATCTTCGATCACGATCTCACCACTGACATAATTATTCAGTTGTCCAGCGAAACTGTTAAAACCATCTCCCCCTGGTCTGGAAAGTTTGCCAATATCAATTCTCCCATAATTACTTAGAATTATATTATTCATGGAGATAGCATTGTTCACTGTGCGGTTGATCGTTAATAGAGCCGTGGTATCATTGGTAAAAGCCCGGTCCAGAGTCAGGCCATTTCCACCTATGGTGAAATAATTTCCAATAACGATTTCTCCCGAATTAGTAAATATACCTGAATTGAAAATCCCATCTCCACCCGTGCTGTCGATCAAGATTATTCCGGATTCTTCATTTTTTAGGATGGCAGGAAATTCATTATAGATCCCGATCAGACTGCCACCATCTGCACCTATCTGAATCATTCCCTGATTGGTAAATGAACTCTGATTGAAAAAATTGTAAATCCCTCTGCTTCCGCATTCTCCAATATAGATATCCCCGTTATTTAATACCGTGCCGGAATTGGCGAGCGCGGTAAATCCAATCGGAAAATACCGTCCCATCTCCAGGTACCCTTCATTTTTCAAAATAGTTCCACTTCTGAGGATGATGCCAAATGATGAGGAATTCTCAATCGAAAGCTTTCCACCACTACGGACAGTGAGTGAACTCCCAGTTTTCAAATCGATGAAATTACATTTGGCAAAGGTGCCTGAAGCAACAACCGGATGATGACCAGTGGGATTTATTATGATCGAATCATTATAGTTAGGAACACTGGCTGGGCTCCAATTGGCGCTGTTTTCCCAGACTGAATCCTGGGCTCCCGTCCATACTTTGAGAGCGGGTAGAAAGACCGGATCACAGGCACTCAGGTTGACTGCAAATCGGTGATCGTCCATCAGAGAGGTACTGCTGTGTCCTCCCGGATAAGGACCATCGGGAGCCAGGCCGGTGACACCTTCCCAGGCAAAGTCATCAATGCTATCTTTCAGATATATCGTGTAGATCTGGCCCTCGAAAATGAATAATTTCCATACTGACAGATCAATAGTGGTGTGTCCGGATGAGGCATCCAGCTTACTATTAATTAAGGCCCTGCCACTCGTACCTTCCCCCTCGTACAAGATGAAGTCACCTCCGCCGAAAGCCAGATCCTGACCGGTTGGCAACCAGACCTCTATAGTTGCCAGAGTACCGTGGCCGCCGGCAGTAAAGGACTGCCATAGAATTCCATCCATTCCGGAACTCAAAAGATCATTGGCATTGAGTTGCTCCACATCAGCATAGATTACATCAAAATCAGGATCGTTACATTGGATGCATCCGGAGCCCGGATTCACGGTGATTGTTTGTGTACAGGTGGCTGAGTTGCCTGCGGCATCTACTGCGGTCCAGGTTATGGTAGTCTCGCCAGGAGGATACTCCCCTGAGGCATCAGAAGTACCGGTATAATCATTCGTGATGCTCACTGCACTGCAATTGTCGGAGGTGCCCGGTTTTGGTACGGTTACCTGGGCATTGCAGACTCCGTCATCACTCAGGACAGTGACATTTCCGGAGCAAATGATCTGGGGAGGGTCGTCATCCAGAACTTTGACCGTCATGTTACAACTTCTAAAATTTCCCGAAGCATCCGTGGCTGTCCAGGTTACCGTAGTGGTGCCCAGGGGGTAAATGTCATCTCCGTCAGAAGTATTGTTGTAGGAATTAAGCAAAGAGAAAACCCCGCAATTATCACTGCTGGAAGGAGAAGGCATCACTACATTGGCTCCGCAGTCATCAGCCAGGTTGGTGCCGATGGTAATATTGGAGGGGCAGGTGATGTTGGGCCTTTTGTCATCCAGAACCGTCACCGTGATCTGATGTGAACAACTGAATTCTCCATCATTGGCCGTGACGGTGACGATATTGTCACCCCCGGTCAAAGTAGTCGGACTGACGGAAATAACCGGCCTTGAGCTCAGATCAATGATCCCCGAAACATCCGATCCGGAAATGGTCGCCTTGCAGGATCCGTTGGCAATTTTATTCGCAATCGTTGCTCCACTACAATCTGGAGGGGTGTTGATGCCATCCGTGTAGACGGTCAGGGTGATATAGTCGATGGTCAGTGAATTGGCATTCTGATCAATTCTCACGATTACATTGTTATTGTTGAAATCAGTTGAATACAGATTGGCTGACCAATTATCCGTACTACCGCCTACGCAACCAATATTGGTGTCATCGCAGTAGGAGCCGTTTGCTTTTTTAGGAAGTGTCCGTGTAGTTAGAACCTGCCCGTTATATTTGAGCGAAATGTCGTTGGGTCCACTCTGGCTCAGATATTTCACGCAAACCTCGATGCCAACTACCTGACCGGTGACATTAAAATTTCCAAAACCGAACTCAATCCAGCCATGTATGTTGGATCCATTCAGGCAAACTCCCGTCCCACTGCCCAGGGCATTGCGTCCGTCGTCGGTCCAATTTGCAGGATTATCGATGGTTGCACTGCTTGCATAACGGGTTTCGGATTGCTGGGCAATCAGCTGGCTGTTTATAAATAAGAAAATTACTAAGGCGTAAGCCGGAAAAGTGAAGGTCTTCATGAAATTTATTTTTCAGGAATTAGAAAAAGTTGCATTTCGGGATGGTAAGGTTGATGAAGGACAATGCAAAATTGGGAGAATCGCATCTTACCCGTTCCGTATATTGTTTCAAAATTTCGGGTTAGTGTTTCATAATAACAGGTGAAAGAAAGGGATTTCCGGATTGGTTAACCTGGCTCCGGGAAGGAGCTGTACAACTGGCTTTTCAGCGAGTACATTACACAAATGTCATTACATACCCGGGGTTATTTACCGCGACTGGAGATTTTCTGAAATTGGTGGATTGAAAATGAGCAAGAGAATAACCGTCTTATTTCCCCGGGAGTAATTCTTTTAGATGATCGCTGCCGCATGAGTCCCATGTCCCAGGAATGACTGCTGCTGTTTTATTTTACCTCAAATTGAGACATGCATTATCTTTGGAATAATGTTGCTTTTATTACTCATCCGGTTTCGCGTTTCACTAAGGAATATTTTAACGGGTTATTTATTTCTCGTGGTGGGTATTTTGGGTGCTCAGGAAGCGGATCCGTACACCAAAATTACTTTCGAACATTTTGGACCGAGAGAAGGATTGAAGAGTTCGACTATATTAAGTCTGATGCAAGACCGGTTTGGTTTTATTTGGATCGGTGGTGGTGGAAATTTGTATCGATTTGACGGACATGAATTTTACCAATTTGATAATGACCTCGAGGGGATCAAGGAAGGAAAAAGTCTCGATGCGGATAATTTTAGTGCACTAATCGAGGATCATCAGGGTAATATCTGGATAGGAACCGGGAGGCAAGGTTTAAAGAAACTGGAAACTGCAACTGGTCTTTTTAGAAGCTATCAGGTGAAGGAAAATCAGGATGACCGGACCACACAAAATGAAACCGTCAACGATATTTTTGAAGACAGCACAGGCATGCTTTGGATCGGAACCTCGGGCGGCTTGTACCTGATGGATCCGGAAAAGGAGACATTTACCCGCATTCGGATTGAACGGGCCATCGAAGATTGGGCAGGTGCGACCCACATAAGCCGTATTTTATCCAGGTCAGCCCAACAGCTGTGGATCTGTACCATTGGTTACGGTTTATTTATCCTGAATATTGACACGAAGGAAGCGGTTCCCATACCAATGTCCTGGCAAACTGAAAATAATGATTTAACCCAGTTGTCGGTCAGAACTTCCGCTTTACTCATCGATAGGAGAGACAATTTTTGGGTGGGTACGTCGCTGGGACTTTATCGGAAGTCTCCAGGGGAAAAAGATTTTCGTCTTTTCCTGAATGATCCGGATAATTTGAATTCGATCAGAAGAAGTTATGTAAATAGAATCCTGGAGGACCGGGATGGTGATATTTGGATTACCACTTCCCCTGGATTAAATCGATGGAATCCCGCCAGGGACGATTTCGACCGGTTCGAAGCGGATATCCAGGATGCCTCAAGTATTGGGTCCGGATCGGCATACACCCTGTTGGAGGACCGGCAAGGTAATATCTGGATCGGTTTTTTTGGTGGAGGGTTAAATCGCATGGTGAAAAACCAGGGAGCGTTCCGGCAGTTTGGAGAAGGTTATTCGTTTTCCAATGGTGTCAGAATATATGATGTATCTGCCCTCGCTTTGGGAGATGAGGGCAGGATATGGATGGGTGACCGGGAGGGTCGGTTGCTGCGATACACTCCTTCCAGGTCTTTGCTGGAAGATATGAATATTGAGCTACCGAAAACCAATGATCCGGATTTTCGCCGGATAGATTGTCTGATTTATCAACCGGAGACTCAAAACGTTTGGATCGGCACTCGGGGAATCGGCGTTTTTTGCTACCAACTTCGTTCGAAGCGTCTTTTAGCACTTGAAGACTTAATTCCGGAACTGGACCAGAATCTCAATACCCGTATTCAACGCTTTATGAAGAGCAGAGACGGTGAGATATTTTTTACCACGAACGGAGCAGGATTGGGAAAGTTGGATGCGGATAACCGGCATTTGGAAATGATTCCTCATATTCCAGAGGATAATGACGAGGCTCCTTTTAATTACTTTGATGCCCTGGTGGAAGATGTCGAAGGGAACATCTGGATGAGTACCAATGGAAGAGGATTACTAAGATATAACCAAAATCTGAAGCAATTTGAGGCTTTCCGGGAAGAAACGGGAAATCGAAACGCACTTATTTCTGACCGTGTTTATAACATATTTATCGACAGCCAAAAAAATATATGGTTTTGCACCAGTAAAGGATTGGACCGATTTAATCCAATTTCAGAACATTTTGAGCACTTCAGAGAAAAGGAAGGATTGATCAATGGCAATGTCCGGACAATGCAGGAGGATGAGCAGGGTAACCTTTGGATTGCCACGGACGAAGGATTATTTCGCTATGATCCTTCCCGGAAGATTTTTCACGCGTTCGATTTAATCGACGGATTACCATACAGAGAATATATTCACCAGAGTGTTAATGATCCGGTTACCGGTAATTTGTATTATGCCTCAGAGAAGGGATTATTAGAATTTAATCCTTTGAAATTCCCGGTCAATACAGAGACTCCTCCGGTGCGTATTACCAAAGTAAAATTCTATTATGCCGGAGATTATTTGCATCCGGAGGAAAATATCTTTACTGCCGGTATCTTTGCCATCGATATACCGCATCAGGTAAGAATAGTAGAACTTAGCCTGAGTAATCTAGACTTTCACAAGTCCGTAAAAACGCAGTATAGTTATAAATTAGAACGTCTACGCAATTTTGGAAAAAGTGCTGAAAATCAGGACTGGTTCGATCTGAAATCCGAACATATCATTCGATTCAGTAACCTCACTAAAGGTCAGTATTTATTGAGATTGCGTGGAGTAAATGCAGATGGTGTAGCGAGCCAGGAGGAGACTACCTATAAAATTATGGTTATTCCACCCTGGTGGGAGAGCAATCTGGCATATATTGTTTATGGCTTGATATTACTGATACTTTTTTTATTTGTACGAAGATTTGAGCTTAATCGCCGGGCTTTCAGGCATCAGGCAGAATTAGACCGGGCCAGGGCGGAAGAAAAAGAAATTCAGGCAGAGCGAATCCGGATCCAGGCGGAAAGACTGGAAAAGACGGTCAGTGAATTAACGAAGAAGAACGATGAGATCACCTTGACGCAGAATCAACTTATCCAGCAAGAGAAATTGGCTTCCCTTGGTCAACTGACTGCCGGGATCGCCCACGAGATTAAAAACCCTCTGAATTTTGTGGTGAATTTTGCAGAAGGTTCGAAGGACCTGCTTGAAGAATTATTAGAGGATTTAAAAAAGAGCCAAGATAAGCCTACTTCCGATGTTTTGCGGGAAGTCAATCCTTTAATTGATGATCTTTTGCAGAATGCTGAAGACATTCATGAAAATGGTCTTAGGGCGGATCGGATCGTTCGTAATATGATGGATCATGCCCGTGGTCAGGGGGACCATAAAATGATGACCGATGTCAATCAGCTTATAGAAGATACCATGAATCTGGCTTATCATGGTTATCGAGCCCTCGATCCCAGTTTTCGGGTCGAAATGGTCAGGGATCTCGCAATTGACTTGCCACCGGTACCCCTATATCAGCAGGATTTTGGCAGGGCTCTCCTAAACCTGGTAAATAATGCCTGCTATGCCGTTAGTGAAAAAGAAAAAATACTGCAAGCTGGGTTTGTTCCCCGGGTGAAGGTTACCACTTTTATTAGTCAGGAAAAGAAGGACCAGATATGTATCCAAATCTACGACAATGGAGATGGGATACCTGACGATATGCGTGAGAAGATTTTTGAACCATTTTACACCACAAAACCGTCCGGATATGGTAATTCCGGTTTGGGCCTTTCTATCGCATATGACATTATTGTAAATCAACACAAAGGTCTGCTCAAAGTGCAAAGTGAAAAAGGTGCATTTACCATGTTTGAGATAATTCTTCCGGTAGTCTCGGGTGATGATATGTGATCTGATTTATAATTTTGGGATTTTGCAATTTTTTTTGAAGTTATACACTGCATTGTATCGATTTCCTGAATGCCAGAAAATATTGGATATAAGTAAGAGGCTGTTTTTTTCGCTCAAAGTCCAATTGAAAACAGACCAGATATTTTCGTTTTTCTGTCCTTGGAAAAGTGGATGTCAGTTCGACCCGCTCCCTGCTCCCGGGCCAGAATGAAGATTTTAGTAAAAAAATCAGGTTCTCAATACCAAAGGGACTAGGTGTGACGTTATCGATTCAAGGCCTGAATGTAAGACTCAAATCCTCTTCACAAGTTCTGGCTTATTCCGATTTAGCTTCGTTCTGAAACCTCCGGTAAAGTCGACCTCTCAAGTGTTTCAACTTCGTCTTGGATATCAATAATGTTTGTTCTTGAAAAGCAGGAGACTCTTTATTTGGATTGACCTGAGAATTTGTTGGTCATACGTGTTCACAACTGTCATGGAACATTAATATTCTCCTGTCATCACACTTAAACCCTTGTAGATTTAGGACCGGTACTGCTGGTATCGGTCCTATTTTGACAGTGGTGTTTTAAGGCTAATTAAATCTGGTAGACTGTAATAGTCAAATCGAGTGCATAAATTGGCTGCTTTTAGATAGCCAGGTGTCCACTCTTGTGATACCTGTCAATACCTGGTCATGCGGGCTATGATTCTCAAATCGCGATAAAATCAAAAAACCCCTGGATGAGGGGTTTCTCGCTTGCTGACCAAAGCAAATAATTGTCAAACGTATTTTTCGGACGATCCTGAATGAGCAGTCGACCGCGATGTATTATAAAATGCTTTTACCTTGTACAGCCCTTGAGATCATCGAGATAACGAGCAATATCAGCGCTATGTAAAAGATAATTTGTGCAATACCTGCCATGGAGGCTGCAATACCGGTGAAACCTAGTAACCCGGCCACTACTGCAACAATAAAAAATACTAATGCCCATCCAAACATAATTGATACTTTTTGTGGTTAAGAAATACGTCAGTAATGGATAAATACTCACCATAAGCTGACACTTATCTTTATGCAGTGAATCTGAAAATTGTTCGGTAGGGGAGAGGACTTTGCCTGGACTCCGTTACGGGATCTAAGAAGTAGGAATAGGGTTAAAAAGCAGCTCTATGTCATTCATGATCGGAGAACAAGAAATTGCCGTTAATATGAAAGCTGGTTTATCCACTCATCATGGATGGCGTTTCAGTCATTGCTATTAGCTCAATAATATTCCTATAACGCCTGACATTTTAATAGCTCGTCAATCAATGAATGATGACTCCTGTAAGATGCCTTTTATCTGACATTTTTTTGTATTTTATTCGCAATTAAAAAACACGAAATTTTGAGTATGAAAGTCTTATCCATTTTTTCTCAAGTTGTGTCTTTATTGAAATTTATTCCCTTAATCTCTGTGATTTTTCTTTATCATGATGGTCAATGTCAGCAATATACCGGGATCATAGGTGAACATCCATTTGGTACTGGTGTGTATGGTAACAGTCAAGACGGTTGGGGAGTGTTGGGAAAAAGCATTTCGCTGACAGGAGTAAGAGGAGAAAGCAGTACATTCTACGGAGTGTTTGGAGTTAGTATATATAATATTGGAACCAAGGGATCTAGTCAATCATCATATGGACTATGTGGGGAAAGTATTGGCTATCATGCAGCCAGGTTTGTAGGCAATAAGGGTTTAGGTTATGCAGATATAATACTGGGAGCTTCGAGTATTAGTAACACAGGTGATAATGGAGTGATTCGAAGTGATCCAGATGTTAGTGGCAGTGATATTTTCCTCGAGGGAAATGATGCCGTCGTCGCCCGAATCGACCGCAATAACAATGGTGTGGGTAATTTTTTTGTTACCGGTCAGAATGGAGCTACACTTTTTAGGGTATATCATAATGGCACCACAACTTCTTTTGGAGGTTTCGTTCAGAATAGTGATCGCAATCGAAAGGAACGAATAGAAGACCTTACATATAATGAGGTATTAGAAAGCGTCAAAGAGATGCCCATCTATGAGTGGCAGTATAAAGGCCAGGATCGAAGGCACATAGGTCCAATGGCACAGGATTTCCATAAAGCTTTTGGTCTGGGAGAGGATGACACCACGATCGCTGCTATAGATGCAGATGGAGTGGCTCTCGCAGCCATAAAAGCCCAACAGGAGATTATCGGGAGTCAACAGGAACAGATAAATAGACAAGCTCTGGAACTATTAAATCAGCAGGACGAAATCAAGACATTAAAAAGAGAACTCGATCAGATCAAATCCTTGATCACATCTCGTTTATTAAAAAAAATGATTGACTGAAATTTAATTCTGAGTGGTGGCCTAATTAAAGAATACTTTTTTAACCAAAAAAACCTGATAATATGACAACATAAAATCTTGTAACTGAACTGCTTTCCACTCGTCATCGAAAGCAATATAAGTGACCAGTGTAAAAGGTAACCTTGAAGCGGTAAAAGAGACCTCCCCACGTCTATGTCGCTCCAGTCGGTTATCGAGATTTTTTGTCTTACCGACGTAAAAGCGTCCATCACTACATTTCAGGATATAAACTTTGTAAATATGCGAATCTTGCGGACTCCGACTTCGCCTCTGAGGCTTCGTCGGACGGAGTCTGTTAATATGAATTGCCCGCCGTTGCTACGGCTAAGGCGGGCGGAGGCGGAGGTCTCCTTCACTTTGTTACGGCGCCCAGTGAAAGAGGGATTATTTCATGATCCCATTAGGGGGAGTGTCAAAAAATGAAGCCCCTAGCGGGGTCTTTAGTAAAAATGCCTCTTAGCGAAAGCTCTACCTGAACCTGATTTCAGATACTTCTCCAACTGAACTGCTTTCCACTCGTCATCGAAAGCAATATAAGTGACCGGGGTAAAAGGTAACCTTGAAGCGGTAAAAGAGACCTCCCCACGTCTATGTCGCTCTAGTCGGTTATCGAGATTTTTTGTCTTACCGACGTAAAAACGTCCATCACTACATTTCAGGATATAAACTTTGTAAATATGTGAATCTTGCGGACTCCGACTTCGCCTCTGAGGCTTCGTCGGACGGAGTCTGTTAATATGAAGATTTATTTGAGAAAGCCCGCCGTCGCTATTGCTAAGGCGGGCGGAGGCGGAGGTCTCCTTCACTCTGTTACGGCGACCGGTGAAAGAGGGATTATTCCATGATCCCGTTTGGGGGAGGTCCAAAGCATCAAGCCGGTTGATCAGCTGTGTGAGTCACTAATGAAAATGTCTTTTAGCGAAAGCTCTACCTGAACCTGATTTTAAGTACTTCTCCAATTGTACTGCTTTCCAGTCGTCATCAAATGCAATATAGGTGACAAGTGTAAAAGGTAACCTTGAAGAGGTAAAAGAGACTTCCCCACGTCTATGTTGCTCAAGTCGGTTATCGAGATTACTTGTCTTACCGACATAATAACGTCCATCACTGCATTTCAGAATATAAACTTTGTAAATATGCGAATCTTGCGGACGCTGTCCGCCGAAGCCTTGCGACATAGGAATTTGGTATTAATATGAAGTTTTATTTGAAAAAGCCCGCCGTCGCTATTGCTAAGGCGGGCGGAGGCGGAGGAAGAGGGATTCGAACCCCCGGTACCCTCTCAGGTACGCCGGTTTTCAAGACCGGTGCAATCAACCAGCTCTGCCATTCCTCCTGGTTGTAAAGCCAATTTCATGAGTTTCGAAATTGACGGGTGGCAAAGATAGAAAACATCTTAAATTCTCCTATCCCTTTTTGGCGGTCGTAAAACCTTTTGAAAAGTGTGGGAACCGGCTTTACCGGCTCCCACAACAAAGGTAAGAACCATCAAATGTCATCAGTGACACTTGTCAATGCATGCGTTTCTTACAAGACGCATGTATTCATAAGAAACCAGTCATGTGTTTGTTTTGTTTGGATGCGGGTGAATCTTCAGGCTTTTCTAACCCTTGCAGGTAAGATCAGAAGTTTGCTTAGCCAGGTCTGTAACCCATCAATCTTCCAGCCTGCTTTCAATCAAGTGAATAGGCATTAACCTTAATATTTTTTTCTTTTGGCTTTCCATTTAGCCATTCCATACTCACTTAAGCTAACTTGGCCTGCCATCGCGTCATCTTTTACCGTACCGGTAAATTCAAAATTCAAGCGAACACCATGGTCAGTGTAGGAGCTGCGAATTAGGACTTCCGATCCGTGAATCGAACCAGTCAGATTTCTGGTAGCGAATCCACCGATGTGACTTCCTCTTAAGACACCGCCTTCCTGTTCAAAAACAAAAGATTGAGATACTTCGCTGGCATGGAATTCCATCATCACTTCCCATTGTCCCGATAGGTCATAGAGTGGAGATTTATTTGAGGCGATTACTTTGGGGGGATGCGACAAGATATCATACAGTTTTTGGGCCACAACCGATGCCTCCCCAGCATCCATCTGCGAGGGATTAATCCGGATATTGGGATTCATATTCGGTGGAAAAGGGAGAAAACTTCCCGCACCGCTGACGGCAATGCGTGGTTCCCCTTCCCAAAGCAGATTCTCCAGATCATATCCGGTCAACTGGATCTCATTTTGATCCCAGGTTACTTCCAGATTGGGAAATCGATTGGAGAGTCTCTCCCCTGGCTGGCTGATTGCGGTTGTCACTCCGGAAACGCTTGAGATCTTTTGTGATATGTGTTCCAGCCATTCCGTCCAAACCTCATTTTCTTTCCGGTGATCACGTTTGAACCACATTTCCACTGCCGTCAACATACCAATAATCTCCTCCCTGCCGACTTTGTGTCCCCGACCAAAACCATGGTGTGGAGCGCTGGTTAGCCATGCCGCCTGTACCAGATCCTTTCTTCCCAACAATAAGCCTGCGCACTGGGGGCCACGCAGACATTTTCCGCCACTGTAAGCGACCATATCTGCACCCTGAGCCAGGTGGGGATTGGGCACTACCAACTCTTCGGCGGCGGCATCGGCTAAAATGGGGATTCCTCGCGGTGCGGTCAGGGCTGCGATTTTTTCAATACTGAGGGGACCTTCGGCTGAATATTTGCCGGTAAGGACCAGGACCATGGCGGTATTGGGTCCAATAGCATCCCGTAGTTCGTCCGGTGTTGAAACAGCAATCATCTTGGCCCCGGTGGACCGGGCCGCACATTCATAAGCCGTTCGCGAATAATACGGTATGATCACTTCTGATTTCATGCCCGTCAGATCCGGGATTTTCCACAATTTATCCGGATCTCCTCCGGTAATGCAAGCCAGTGTTCCAAAGGTGATTGCCGCTGAGGCTCCCGATGTGACACATCCCCATTCTGCCCCGGTGAGATCGGATAGTTTTTGTCCCACACCCTCCATTAATTCGTCAATTTGTACGTAGTGACTGCTGGCCAGATCCATGGCCCGTTTTACTTCCGGTAGCATTTTGGTAGCACCGACAATGGTCACGGTGCCCCGGGCATTAATGAGGGTACGTACTCCCAGGGCACGGTAAATATTTTCTATTTCTTTTATTTTTTCTGATGAAACCATAGGCGTTACCGATTTAGCCGATAGTCTCGATGATAAAAGACCTGCCAGGGTTAGGTTAGGTACAAGTTGCAGTAATTTACGCCGGTTTAGCATATTTAATTCTTGATAGATATTTCAGATGAAAATTCTTTATAAAAATAAGACAGTAATATTTAATAAATACACCGGGCTTATTTCCTAAGAAAATGGATCACTGTAAAACATTCCGGCACATGAGAATCCCAGACACCATGCGGACTCCATGCCCATCCCCCGGAATCTGTGGCCGGAGCTGGTGCCTTTTTCTGATTAAAACGGGAAAAATCCATTCTCCAGATATCTCCGTCTATGGGAGGAAGATTTCTTCCATCCGATTGAGCCAGGGCACTCATCCCTTTCCATGGGAGCGCCAGTTCTACCGTCCATCCTTCATCAATATCCGTTGAGTCATTTAGTGTGCCCTGAAACTTAACGCTACTTTTTAAACCGGGAAAATCCCAATTCCAAAAACCGATTCTGGGACCCCGGGGGTGGGGTTTGAAACCCACTCCATGAAAGGGCCGGACCTTGTCTTTTGTCCGGTCGAATTCCTTCATCTGTGAGAATCCACCTCTTTCGTAAGCCTCCTCCCAAATAAAGAAGACTTCATAGATGGTGCCGAAGGTATTAATCTCAAATTCATAGTAGGAATCCTGTCCCGCAATAAACAGTTCTACGTCATTATCTCGGTAAATAGGTGCATCCCTTTCCACCAGACTTGCCTGTAAATTTGGTTCTTGAATCCAGTAGCCTACATATAAATAGTCTTCATCCCATAGCACCGCTGCCCTGGTATCATAACGAGTGGCTGTACCATAAATTAGATCCCTGAATGATGGGGATTTTTCCGCCTCGATCCACACTTTCTCCGCAAGATTACCATCTATCTGAATTTTGTCAGTAATAAATTTTGCTTCATAGTGCGGTAAGAGATCCGGATCGCATGGGATGGGAATGGAATCAATGAGGAATTTGTACCATGGTGGGTTAAATGCCAGCGCTGTATCAGGGGCCTTAGCTGTAATTGACAACCAAAGTGTTGTCAGAAAAAGAAACATTTTCATATTCAACATTGTGTGGATAAGATAGGAAAGAGCGGACTAACTAACAATTAGTAGTGCCAGGGAGTACATTTGTATTGTCCTGATTCACTGCAGTAAGATGATGTGGCTCTAAATCTATTGCAACGATTATTATTCATCTCTTAAGAACTGAACCGGATTTTTGACCGTATTCCTTTTCGTTTGCCAGGTAATCGTTATGGCTAAAATGACGACCATACTCCCGCAAGATATCATAAAAGTAAGCGGGTTCAAACTGGTGTGGTAGGCAAAATTAGCAAGCCATTTTTGACCCCAATAGATGGTGATCGGTATGCACACTAAAGCCGCTACAATGAATACGAACAGGTATTCTCTGCCGACAAGTTTTAATAAGTCAAATTGATTTGCTCCGATCACGCGCCGGATAGCCAATTCTTTTGCTCTTTTTTTAAGGCTGTATGCCAACAGGCTAATTAAACCAATCATCGAAATGACCACAGCAAGCAGTGAAATAGCTCCCAATAATTTGACCTGGACCCGGTCCTGTCTGTACAGCGTTTCAAATAATTCGTCAAGAAAATGATAGTCGATATTGTAGGGAAATAAACCATTCCAGGTGGATTCAATTTCTGCCAGGGTTTGATCCAGGTTTTGTGGATTTAATTTGATAAGGAAGGTTTGCAGCCAGATGGGTTCTACAACCATAATAACGGGATCTATTTTGTTGCGTAGGGATTCCTGATGATAGTCCTCTATCACGGCGGTGATCGGTCCGTAGGCCAATTCGAAGCCGCCAATGGAAAAATTGATTTCCTGGCCAATGGCTTCGTTTGGGTCATTCCATCCAATCTTTTTAAGTGCCGTCTCATTGATGATATATTGCCGGGACTCCTGCTTTAAATAATCCGCCGGAGTTAAATCAGCATTAAATTCCGGGACCCTGTCTAATGGAGAATTTGGATCAGGTGGTAATCCGGCCAGCACTTTTAACTGCATGACTTGCGGAAAGGCCGGATCGATAATCTGAATATCCACCTGAGCGGCCTGATTGGGATCCTGGTTTTTGCCTTTAACTAAAACGGGACCGGTATCTCTGATTTCATCAGACGGCACCTGCATGCAGGCTGCAACTGCTGACACACCGGCGATCTTTTCAACCTGTTCTTTAAAAAGGGGGTAATCTTTCACTACCGCATCCGGTACACTTGGAATGGCCAGAATCTGATCTTTTGAAAAACCCAGGTTCTTTTTCCGGATAAATTGGGACTGATCATAGGTAATGAAAGCAGCGGTAACCAGCATTAAAGCGGCACATAATTGGATCGAGATCAGTCCTTTTCTTAAATTTATTTTTCTGTTCCTGCCGGCTACCTGGAGACTTTGCCCATATTTTAAAGCTTGAATGATTTGAATTGAAGTAGCGTAGACAACTGGAAATAATGCAGAAATTGTCGACGAAATCAAGAGCAGAGTCAACAGAAAAGCTAAAAATATCTTAGTCGGGGGGACCGTACTTATTTCCGTGATTTCCTGTATGTGGGGAAATCCCCACCAGGCTAATAAAATTCCTAAAACGAGTCCGGTCAAACAAAAGAAAAAGGATTCTCCGAAAATCTGCCACGCAATCTGATAGCGTCCGGCACCGAGCACTTTTCGTACTCCTACCTCTTTTCCCCGTGACAATGTGAGAGCAAGATGATTATTGGAAAAATTAATCAGAGCGATAACCCAGACAAATAGACCAAACCAGAAAAAAATAGTTAGGTAAATACGTTGACCGTTTGGGCGGATTTCCCGGGCCAGCTGAGAGTGGAGATGAATTTCATTAAGAGGCTGAAAAGCAATTTCCACTGCTGGCCCTGCCGGATCTGAACCATATTTGTCGATAAATCCAGACATCTTAGGTTCAATATCTTCAACCTTAGACTGCTCATTGAGCAATACATAGATATAAGCCCAACCGGACCGTTGTTGTTTGTCCGTGAAGGAGAATAGCATATTTACGGGCAAGTGTGTATTGGAGGGCAGATCATCCATGATCCCTGTCACCGTGTACGTTTGCTCTTCCGGAGTCCAGTCGCCGGTAACGTGGATCTCCTGACCGATGATATCAGTCTGGGAAAATACTTTGATGGCCTCCGATTTGGTAAGAACTACTGAGTAGGGATCCTTGAGGGCGGTTTCCGGATCTCCGGCAATTAATTTGAAACTGAACACTTCGAACACATCGGGATCGGTGATGTACGCATATTTTGGTTTAAATCGCTTTTCTCCGACCCGGAAATATTTTTGTTCCTGGTTTTGGAACCGGATAAGCTTTTCAATTTCCGGGATCTCTTCCGGTAGTTGATTAATATAATCCACGGGTACTCTGGCCCAGTGTACACTAAAATCAGCGCTGGAAGTCTGATAAGTCGTTCGAAAGATACGGTCTCTGTTTTCATGAAAACTTTCAAAATTCTTTTCATGAAACCAATAACAAAAGATCAGGATCAGGGTGCCGAAGGTAAGCGCAAGTCCCAGGATATTCAGGAGGTTGTAGCTGAAATGTTTCTGTAGATTTCTCCAGGCGCTCTTAAATGCTATCTGGACCGGGTTTCTGATTTGGAACATGCAGTCTGGATTATTATTAAAAATAACGACTGATTATGCCTTATGGTATTTGAATCAATGTGCTCTTTACACTGCTGTTTCTCTACAGCATTAAATAATATTGCTGGCTTAGTTTTAATGAAAAATTCGTTCCTGAGGCACAGTGTGTGATCGGGACAGAGTGTATTTAATCTTTGTATTTCTAATTTGATTTGCGCTCAATACTGTCTGAGACGGCTCACAAAGAGAGAATTCAAGGAAATGTTATTTTGCAGGAAGCATATTCCGGATAGCGGAAATCTTCCAGGTGTCATCTTTCATCA
>JAGQWZ010000255.1 GCA_020436835.1 Saprospiraceae bacterium
TATAAAAAACAGGATAATCGTGTGTGTTTTTAATGAAACGGACCATTAAAATCACGCCGAGGTTTATTAACCACTAAAGTAGAAGTATGCGATTAAAATAAGGACCAGAACCAGTACAGAAAAGATGACATCGTTTCTGGTATAGCTGGCTTTATTTTCTGCCCGGTCAATATCACTTAGGGTGCCAAAAGTCAACCCCTGAATCTTGCTGTATGAAGGGGGAGGAGTGGCATAGCTCACCCCAATCATGACAACGGCACAAACAATAAGTATCAAAAGGCTGTAATACTGAAAGAAGGTATTATTTACGATCCATAGGAAGCTATTGGGTTCATATGTTTTTCCTGAAAGCGCCACTGGAGTGTCCACAATCAAACGGAAAATACCCATCGCAAAACCGATAGCCAGGGCCCAGAGCGCCCCTTTCGCATTTAACCTTTTCATAAATACACCGAAAAAGAAGACGACAAAGATCGGAGGAGCCAGGTAACTCTGCACTCCCTGCAAGTAGTCGTACAGGCCTCGGCTTCCCTGTATCACCGGAATCCAAAGCAACCCGATAATAACCATGATCCCCGTGGCTATTCTTCCGATTCTTACCAATGATTTTTCGGATGAATTGGGTCTGAATTTAGAATAGAAATCCATTGTAAACAGGGTAGATGATGCATTAAAGACACCTGCCAGAGAGCTCATCAGTGCTGCCAGCAATCCGGCAACGACCAGGCCCCGTACGCCTGAAGGCAAAATGGTGGCTACAAGCAGAGGGAAAGCCTGCTGAGCATTTTGGGTAATCACCTGACCACTTTCATCCAGAAGCACATTACTTATTGATTCCATTTTCCCACTAGAGGCCAGAGCGAAACAAATAATTCCAGGAATGATAAATATGAAAACCGGCAGTAATTTTAGAAATGCAGCAGCGATGGTACCTCTTCGAGCCTCCGTCAGATTTGCCGCGGATAACGTCCGCTGCACGATGTATTGGTCGGTACACCAATACCATAGTCCAATGATAGGTGCACAGAACAACATACTTAGCCAGGGATAATTGCTATTGAAATACCAGGCCATCTGCGTATCTGTTTTCACCGGCGCCCAGGTCCCTTCGAGGCCTTCGGGAACCAGGGGTTTCCACAAATTGAACATTTCCGATCCGGCGATCCTTTTCAGTTCAGACCAACCTCCCAGGGCATCCAAGCCGTACCAGGTGACGAGGATCGAACCAAAGATCAGAATGATGGTTTGGATTGCTTCAGTATAGGCCACTGCCCGCATGCCACCGAGTATTGTATATGCTCCTGTAAGCAATATGACGAGGATCGAACCGATCCAAAAACTGTTTAGTCCCATGAAATTGACCTCTGGTATCAAAACACTGAAGACAATACCACCGGCAAAAATGCCCACTGCCACCTTGGTCAAAACATATGCAACCAGAGAAATCAAAGACAACACCCAACGGGCGGTAGGAGAAAAACGCCGCTCCAGAAATTCAGGCATTGTAAATACCTTGGATCGCATATAAAAAGGAGCCATCACCCATCCCAGGACCAAAAGACACCAGGCATGCAATTCGTAATGGGCCAGGGCTACTCCATCGGTCGCTCCTGAACCTGCCAGTCCCACCAGGTGTTCGGAACCGATGTTGGAAGCGAAAATGGACGCCCCTACGATGAACCAACCGAGGTTCCTTCCGGCCAGAAAATATTCGGAAGATGTATTATTACTTTGTTTGATCACCCACCAGGCGATTCCCAGGATAAGGGAAAAATAGGCAATGACCATTATCCAATCCAAGGTAGTCAGTACAGTCATGGTTTTCGTAAAGTTTTAGTTAGCAGTTCGATGATAAGATATCCGGGAGGTTAAGTTCTAAAAAATTAGGTATGAATTTGAGGATGTGTTCAAATTCTGCGAATTCCTGTTTATAATGGGTTGTGGTAACGATAATGGCCTTGCAGCCGGCATTAAAAGCGGTACGTGCTCCGGCGACGCTGTCCTCGAATACGAGGCACTTTTCTGCCGGAATGTTCATAGAATCAGCGGCTTTGAGAAATGTCTCGGGATGGGGTTTGCCCTGGCTTACATTCCGGGCATGGATGATCCCCTCAAAATAATGCCTTAAACCCAGGTTATTGAGTACGAAATCCACGTTTTCGGGCGGTGCTGCGGTGCCTATAGCCATGGGAATGCCGTTTTCCTTTGCCTGATTTAGAAAGTCCCGCAAACCCGGTACCAATTGCAGCCGGTCAGCGAAGATGACCCGGTATTCTGCTTCCTTTTCATAGGCGAGTTGGGTTCGTTCTGCTGGTGTAAAACGGTCGCCAAACAGGCGTTCAAGGATTTCTTCATTTACTCCATGCACTTTCTCTTTCACTTCGGCCAAAGACATACTAACTCCAATCGAGGCTAATTTTCTTTGCCACGCGTGATGGTGGACCATCATGTTGTCGACCATCGTACCATCCATATCAAATATCAATCCCTCAATCATTGTCCGTAGTATGCGTTATGACCGTGCTTGCGCTCATAGTGCTTTTTGATCAACGCTTCTTTCAGCCGGGCAACATCCGGTTTAAGTGTGCAGGAAAGGTAGGCCATCTTGGCTACTTCCTCCAACACAGCACTGTTATACACCGCTTTTTCGACGCTTTTTCCCCAGGTGAACGGAGCGTGATTTGCCACCAGAATCATTTCGACCTCTTGGGGATCCAGCTTCTGATCGGCAAATGCATTGATTATCTGATAGCCGGTCTCGTGCTCGTAATCCCCTTCTATTACTTTATCCGACATAGGTGGTGCGCAAGGAACATCGCATGTGAGATGATCTGCATGGGTAGTGCCCAGGATCGGAATCGCTTGCTGGGTTTGAGCCCAGGCGGTGGCGTAAGTGGAATGCGTGTGTACGATCCCACCGACAAATTCCCAACTTCTGTATAGTACCGCATGGGTCTTCGTGTCCGAAGATGGTCGCATTGCCCCTTCCACGATATGATTTTCAAAGTCAACGATAACCATATGGTCCGGATGCAATTCGTGGTAGGGAACACCGCTTGGTTTGATCGCGAAAACGCCGGCATCACGGTCTACCGCACTGGCATTGCCGAAGGTAAAGAGTACCAGGCCCAGCTCAGGCAGTTGCATGTTGGCGGTATAGCATGCTTCCTTAATATGTTTGTACTTGCTCATAGTCGGTCATCATAGTTCCAGTTGCTCAATTGCTTCTCCCAACCGGCAATATTTTGTGTATAAATCGTCATATAGTTCACTCGCTTTAGGTTGGGGAAGATATTCTGCATCAAAGCCTGAACTCATCTTTTCCATAGCCTGCTCTACGGAGGAATAGAGACCGGCTGCGGTGGCAGCAAACATGGAGGCACCGAGGGCACAAGTTTGCTCGGAACGGGCAATTCTAATGGGTCGGTTTAATACATTAGCCATGGTCTGCATGACAAAAGGCGATTTTTTGGCAACACCACCCAATCCGATAATTCCTTTGATTGGTACCCCTTCCTCCTGAAAGCGATCCACGATCATTCTGGCCCCATAGCAAGTAGCTTCTACCAGCGCCCGGAAGACTCTGGGAGCGTCACTGCTCAATCCCAGTCCGGCAATAACCCCTTTGAGATTTTGATCGGCATCGGGCGTCCGTCTTCCGTTCAACCAGTCAAGAGCAATTACCGAGGAAGTAGCCGGATCAATTTTTTCCGCTTCGGCACTGAGTTCCGGAATAATGCGTTCGAGGGTTTCTTTGATCAGCGCTTCCTTTTGTTCGTCAGATAGTAGAGTACTTTTTGCCAGGACATTTTCCAAAGGCCAGCTGATCAATTTCCTGAACCAGGCATAAACATCGCCAAAGGCACTTTGACCTGCCTCCAGACCCACCATGCCGGGAATGACTGAGCCATCTACCTGGCCACAGATCCCCCTCACCAGGGTTTCTCCTACTTCGGCTGTTGGGGCTACCAGCATATCGCAGGTGGAAGTGCCCATCACCTTACTCAGGAAGTAGGGTTCTATTTCTCCTCCCACCGCTCCCATATGGGCATCAAAAGCCCCCACTGCTACGACCACATCCTGATGGAGACCCAATTTCTCTGCCCATTCCGGGGAAAGCGTGCCTGCCGGCTGATCCGAGGTATAGGTTTGGGTAAACAAACGTTCGTTCAACCCATCCAGAAGCGGATCGAGTGCAACAAAAAAGTCGTTGGGGGGCAGGCCGCCAAATTCTTCATGCCAGAGCGCTTTGTGCCCTGCCGCACACCGGCTGCGTTTCATATCCTGTACATGTTCTCCTCCGGTCAAAAGGAAGGGGATCCAATCGCAATGTTCCACCCACGAATAAGCCGCTTCCCTGATCTCGGCGTCTTCCCGCAGCACATGTAATATCTTTGCCCAAAACCATTCGGAAGAATAGATACCTCCCTCATACTTGGTGTAGTCTACGTCCCAACGGCTGCATAGCTGATTGATTTCCTCTGCTTCTTTGATTGCAGTGTGGTCTTTCCAGAGAACGAACATGGCATTGGGATTACCGGCAAAATCGGATAGTAAGGCCAAGGGAGAACCGGTCTTATCTACCGCTACCGGAGTCGATCCGGTGGTGTCTACTCCAATACCCACTACTTTCGCCGCTTGTTCGTTGCCCACTTCCTTCCACATTTCGTGTACTGCAGAGGTTAGCGATTCTATGTAATCGAGCGGATGTTGCCGCCACTGATTGATATCAGCCTGGCAGAATTGTCCTTGCTTCCATCTTGGGTAGTAGGCAACGGATGAGGCCAATTCCTCGCCTGTAGCTGCTTTGATTAAGACGGTTCTGACCGAGTCCGTTCCATAATCAACTCCAATCAATAGATTATCTGAGCGCATTACCAATAAAATGATCTTAATGACAATAGGAAGCTGAAAATAAGAAATTTGGTCTAGCCGGAGTCCTGTTTCGAAGAGAAATAAGTGTCTTTTTTACATTTCAACAACTACATATCAGATCCAGCTTCCGGATGAATGCCAATCCGAAGATGACCCTGGAATGAAAGGGTGGAGCGCTAAGAATTTATCCTGGACAGAAGTGAAAACGGGATCAGCGATTTTTCGATAAGGAATTTACACTCACTCCAGACTAGTGCCTGTTGTCTTTTTACTGAGATTAAAATCCGATTTAAATTATTTAAAATATTAATTAAAAATTCAAATATCACACTTTCGGGTGAGCCACACCCATGGGATGCATTTTACTTTTGAAGTAATAGAAATATCCAGATTTATTCCTGGTTAATTATCATTAATTCAAAACACTTATTATGAAAATCCTCAAATATCTACTTGTATTATTATTGTTTACAACTACCAATTATCTTGGTTTAAGTCAAGCGGAAATCGAATTTAATTCAAGTGGTATTCCACACCTCAACCTGATTGAAACCGAAGACAATGACTGGGCGCGTATTTTTTATAAGAATTCGAATGCACTGGGAGATCGTTGGGCTCTTTCCGGAAAATTGGGAACAAACACCGCCGGGCATCTTTTTGGACTGTACTATAACGGTAATGCCCGATGGGTATACGACGAAGCTGTATCCCGGTTTGAGATCGAAAACAGTCAGTTGATCAAAAGCCCCATCAATAATTCCAATATGCTTCTTACCAGCCGGCAAATTGAGGTCGAGAGTGAAAATGGTGTCACCCTTTTCCAACTTGGTGATTCCGGTGCCGGTGCCCTGGATGAAGGTATATTGTGGCTATATTGGGATGATGCGGGCGTACAGAGGAATGGAATTTTTATGGAAGCAGATGACAATGATGGTGGCGAAATCACCCTTTATAATGGGGATGGAGCTCAACGAGCTTTTATTAAAGCCGGTCCGGATGATCCTGATGCAGCTGTCCTCCATCTGGAAGGCGTCAGTGAAAATTCGGGAGTAGTAGACGGTGAAGCTCAGCATCTAATTGAATTGGTCAATGATAAGACCAGCATTGGTATTTCTGACGACACCAAATTCTACATCGGTGTTTGGGAGGATGTGACAAGTTTTTCCCCCCTTTTGACGGAGGAAGCCATCTCATTTGCCTTTGAGACAGGAAGCAACGCTCCGACAAATTCTGATATTATTTCAAAGATTGACCAATTTGGCAACTATTCGTTAGTGTCAGACAGAAGACTTAAAGATAATATTCAGCCCCTGGAAAGTGTATTGGATAAGGTCCTGGCGTTAAGTCCTTCCAGCTATTATTTCAAAAAAGATTTATCCAGGCAAAACCAGATTGGTTTTATTGCCCAGGACATTGAGCAGTACTTCCCTGATCTGGCGGAGGGCGATGATTCCCAGGAAGGCCAATTCATGAACGTGAATTACCAGGGAATGATACCGGTCCTGACCAAAGCGATTCAGGAACAACAAACAATTATAGACCAGCAAAATTCTGAAATAGAATCACTGAGAGCACAGCTTGATGACCTGGCCTCCCTTAAGGCTGAAATGGCGCAGTTTAAAGTTGAAATATCAAACCTGGTTAAAAGTGAAACTTCTAAAGTGGGGGATGACGACTAAGAAATATTTAGAATCGTAATTAGATAGGTAGTAGGATTTTGGCAGACGATGCCAAAATCCTTTTTTACTTTATTAATCGGACATTACGGGTACTCATTAATGTTTGACAAAGCTTCCAGTTATTCTTTCTCCTTTTTTATTTATCAGGGCAATCCAATAGAAACCGCCGGGTAAATCAGAGAGGTTAATTTCCCAGGTCCGGTTATAATTTTTATTTTCTACCACCAATTGCAAACCATTGTAAATGGAAAACCGGGCCAATTGATCCGTAATAACATGGAGTTGATCGTCGACGGGATTTGGGAAAATTTTCACTCTAGCCAGCCAATTCCGATCCGGACTGGAGGTTGCGGTATTGTCATCAAAAACCGCATGGAAGCCCAAGCCCGTAGCAGGATTTCCATCTTGATATTGATCAATGATAATCTCACCCATCGTCCATTGAAGCGTGATATTATCCTTAGTAAAAAGACTGCCTGCAGTGGATATGATATCCGGGCTTATGTTTTGCCCGGTAGCAAATGTGTTTGGGAGGAAAGGAATAAGCAGTAGTAAATATCGGATGGCCGGCATTGATTTCATTTCTTTGGAGTGCGATCTGGTAATTTCATTTTTGATTCCGGCTCAAAAGCAGGTTCCGATTCCCGGGGTGAAATCCCGGTGGGACGATAATCAAGATCATGTTTTCGCACCACCTGGTAATCTTCAAAGCCTTGCCGGATGGCTTTGACTTCCCAGTCAAATTCGTAATTGCCTTTTCCCTCCCATAACTCAACCACCGAGAAGCCATCATTTGACTTTTGCAATACAGACAAGCCCTTTGATTTTGGAGATAGGGGAGTAAGCATAACCGTACTGGTTTGGGTGGAAATAATATATTTAAAATGCTCCGGAAATTGGATTTCCGCTCTTCCATCTACCAATTTTGCTGTTCCCCGCATGTAGGCAGCCGCTTCCGGTCCTTCCAGGGAAGCATAAACGATGTCGTGATCTTTCATTGCCGGATGTTCGGTTCGGAAATTTTTAATGTCGGCGAACAGTACACCCTGACCGGAGGCATTCACATACGCACCGGCTTTATCGTCTCCCTGCGCATCATTGACCGTTAAATAGCCGTGATTGGCATTGCTGGCCAAGTTACTCAGAAAAACATTCGTGTTCCCATTTGTTCCGCGAGTGTACATTTTTCCGGCTTCATTTTCCGAAACATAAATAGCTGCTTTAGTCTGCCCTTCGGAATCGCCCGTAGCCATGAAACCCGCATTTCTACTATTGCTGAGATTGGTAAGAAGAATATTATTGTTTCCATTTGGTCCCCGCATACTTAAGTTTGCGGTATTGTCGAGGGAACGCAATAGCAGGGAAATCTGATTGTTGCTGCGTAACTGCAGAAAGCCATCTCCAGTTTCATCGTCGGTACCTAACCAGTGGCTCAGCATTTCATCCTGGGCATAACTGAAGAAACCTGATTCCCCGTCAGCATAGGAGGCATGGGCCACACTGCCGGCATTTTGGTTGAGAAAGGCCGCCTGGCCCGAAGCTGTGGAATTCGTTCCCAATAAGAGGGATGAACTACCGGAATTATTTCTGATTTCCGCCGTGCCGGTATATGCGATCGAATTATTGTCCACGACCTGCCAGGGACTTTCCCCTCCCGACCCACCACCAGAGGGCAAGGTCACTGAATTACCATTAGAGATGCTTAACTGTGAACCGGAAATAGACAAATTCTGCAGCTCGTTGACCGGATCCGGATCAGCATCTTCCACACCATCCCTGATCGGAGATAAATCGACAGAATTACCGTTTTCAATGCTTAGAAAATTACCGGAGAGGGAAAGGGTTTGGTCGTCGGCGCCGGATCCTCCCTGATCACTTTCTGCTGATTTAAGCGCAAATAATGCATAAGGAACCGCATATAGCTGACTGGTACCCAATTCGATATAATTTTCCCCACCATCCGGATCCAGCTCTGTACGGATGAAATAATCATCAATTCCCCAATCAATATTCCGCAAATTGCCGGTGATAAAATTACCCTGACCGATACGAATAGTAAATAGACCATTGGCTCCCGTCGTAACAAAATGTTGCTCGGAAAATTCAATAATGCCATTCTCAAAACCGCGTACAATGCTGACCAGAAGGGATATTTCCTGACTTCCGATGGCTTCTCCCTGTCCATTGCGGGCAATACCCTGATAATTGAAAGCAAAAGGAACCTGGGAAAATAATAGGACCGGGAAACTGAAAATCAAAAATAATAAAGTCCGCATGGTTTTCTTTTTATCGTAGGATTTGAAATTTTTTGGCCACAGTTTTTCCCGGTGAATTCAAAATTAATATGTGATGACCGGAAATTAAATCGGTGATATTAATTTGGAATTTATTCTTTCCCCGTAACAAATGGAGTGTGCCGGATTTTTCCGGTGTACCGTCAAGTGTGATAATGTAATATTTCAGGGATAGCTCGTTTTGAGACAGGATTCTGAAATTAATTATATCGGAAGAGGGATTGGGAAAAATCGGTTCGGTGAAGAGCTCAATCTCTTTCCCATCCGGACGAATAGGATGTACTACCTCATTTTTGTCACCATATTTATCCACCAGTTGGTTGCAATTGCAAGTAGCCGGAAAAGGAATTTCTTCCGGTGAGGCTTTGAGTCCAAGTGCATCCCGGTCTGACCATCCCCGCTCATAACTATAGGGTCGGTGCTTGCTCCACTGCCAACCCGGAGCATACTTATTTTCGTAGAGATCATATCCCTGCCGTCTCTTTTTTGCCATAAACCGCTTCAAGTAAACATCCCGAAATCCTTTAGGACCTCTGGGTATTCCGAGAATTTTCGGGACACCGTTCTCCTGATAAAAAGCAGTAATGGGATAGTCGACATAAGGAGATCCATCGTCAGGCATAGGCATAACGTAGAATTGATTTTCCGGCCCGTGATGAGAAACATTTCCACCGCTATAGCCGGTATTTTTTACCGCCTGGTTCAATGCGCCAAGAAGTTTTAATTGTTTACCGGTAATGAGCCCTTTTTCCGGGTCGAAATTTGTCAGTAGCGGTACCTTATAGGGATCTTCTTCGAGGTTCTCTAATGCAGGATCAAAGAAACCGATGGCGAGCAAATCATAGTCAGCCGTATAAAAACGGGCATTTCCGGCATCATCTCTCAATGCAGGATCAGGATTTGCCATTACATTCAGAGAGTCCAGCTGACCGATGTTATCCATTAATTGAGGTTCATCCAACGGGCAATCCGGATTTCCATTCTCCTTCCATTTCGATACGGAGAATCCAGATTCTTTTTTGGCAACCAGATAAATGGATTCTTTTGCGTCTGCCACCTGATTGTCGTAAAAGACCTCATAGTTGGGTTCACTGCAACCGGGGTAAGAAATTGTCAATAATCTTTTAACCGCCTGATCCGGTGAACCTGCCAGTTGCTTGGTTGTCTTATCCGAGAATTTGGCAATTTGTTTATCCCGTTCCGTGGTGTTTTCACCGTAAAGATCCCAGATCTTACTGTATTTTTGATTTACCGGAATATATCCTTTTTGCGGGCCCCAATTCGAACTCTTTCCTTTCAGATTCATGCCTTTTGTGGCGGCATTTTGAAGAATCAAGGTGGTGGCATCCGGATTAACCGGTCTGGCCAAAATAACTACATTGCTGTCCGCTGCCACATCAGCAAAGGCAAAGGCATGGCTTGGAACCATGCCGGACCAACAAGCGGCTTCACATCCATTCCGGTGTTTGCTGGCATCCCTTCCCACAATGAGCCCCAGAAGGGAACCTGGATCCGGAACGCTTACAGGTAGGGCTTTTCCTGCTTCCGGAAATCCTTCCTGATCAAAATTGTCGAGATTATCTGATAATAGCTGAGTAATTCGATTGATTATTTCGGGGTAACGGGGAGCATAACTATGAATATGATTTTTAAAGTGTGTAATATATTTTCCATCCAGGCTGCCGGTCTGGCTTTCGTAGCGAACTACTCCGTCGTTCAGATCATTTTTAAAAATCAGATATCTCAGATAATCGATTGAGCTTAATTTTGCATCTTTTGAAACGAGATCATTATTTAAATATTCACCTGAAATCTGATTTAAGCCATCATCAATAAAGTCGAGGAAATCGTCGTCTTCTTCAAACATGTTATATTCAGCTGTTTCATATTGCAGGATATAGTCATCCTCATCTTCCATCAGCCATTGATCATCATCTCCATCGAGTAGTAAATGCCAATTCTGCCAGAATTCAGTAAATCCCTCCTCGATCTGTGTTACTAGAAATTCGAGGTTACTGGGTTTTGATGCTTCCAGGGTTTCCTGGGTGGGGAGAGGAGGAAATGGACTATCGAGCATATTTGCGTTTCGGAGAGCTGGTGGAATTCGCTTGAATTCACTCAAAGTATTAACGACAAAGCCCTGAAGACCGGCGTGATAGAAATAAAAGAAGGCAGTTGCTGCATTTAGAATATTGGCATAGGTGGCGAAAGTTTCCGGCTCTCCGGCATTCGATTCAAAATCACTGATCTCTTCGACCGTACAGACGATGGCATGTGAAGGGATTTCGGTTTTCCCGATCATTCCCAGGGCTTCACTCCTTGGTATTTGATCTCTGACCGCACCGGTTTCTTGAAACTCTCCAGTCAGCCACGCAGCAAAAGGAATCACCGAATTTCCTAATCGGGTGATGTAGGGAAGTTCGCTATTCTTCCAGGAGGTATTGAAAAAATTAAGGAAATAACTGAGATCGGATCCATGATGGGTGGAAGCAATGGAGATCAGGCGATTGATGTCACCCTCACCGAAATTATTGGTCCGGTAGTAATCATCGTTGTACGATCCAGCTCGTGATTGGTCCGAGGCCAGCACACGGGGTAAGACGCCACCCATGCTGTGTCCCACGACATCTGCCTGGGTCGAAGCCAGATTTAGCTGCTCCCGAAAGTGGTCAATTACTTCTTTGATTCCACCCGGGTTTTCGTACACTACTTTTCGGTTGGAAAAAAATGAAGAAGGATCCTTTTTTCCATTGGTATTACTATAATCAACCGTTGAAACATAAAATCCCCTAAACTCCAATGCCTGTACCATGGTATTAGCCGCCGGGCTGATCGGGGTCTTCCAGCAATTGTCCGGATTATCAAATGTACCATGCACGAGCACTACCGGAGGTTGGAACAGGTCGATCGAAAATTCGAGTTCGTCCTTTTGGTTGTTGAGTGTAAACTCGATTTTAAACTTAGCTTTGGCACTGCGGATTTCGGAAATGATCTCGACATCCTCATCTTTCGGTAGCCCGACCGGCGGAGTATAAAGCGCAATGAAATAATCAAAGGAATTAATGGTATGGGTACCTGAGCCCCAGGGAGTCTCTATGGAACCGTATTTTTCATCAATTTCCCAGGAGGCATCTTCGAGGTAAACATCCGAAAGAATTTGCAGTACAACCGAAGATGCCCCATCGGCGGTGACTCCTCTGCGGTCGAAAGGCAGGTATTCAATGACTTTTTCAATATCCTCTATTTGCCGGATATCATCGATCATTTCAAGATCAGATTCCGGTTGTATGAAATCCGGATTGGCATCAAGAATAGTTATTTCTGCAAGATCACCCAGATCAAAAATCGTAAGAAATATATCTCCGTTTCCGGGTGCATTTGGAGTGATTGCTTCAAAGGAAGTAAAGTAATTCGTGGAATTTGTATTTCCACCGACATACAATTTATTTTCTGCAAATTCGAGTCCTCCCCCGGGATAGTCATTTTCACTACCCCCAATCAAAGTCGAAAAAACAAAATCGGCTTTGATAATGTCAATTTCGCCCAGATAGACATCGGCTTTCCCCAAAGGAAATTCGATCTGTCCTTCCGTCGTTGTTGCATTTTCATTCGGAGTTCTGGCACTGAAAAATTGATGTTTATTGTGTCCTACGGTAAAGTTGTCAATATCGCAACGATCACATGGCAGGAATGAGCTGAAATGTACCTGTTGGGTCAAAGGGCTCATTGTCATAATGAACTGATTGCCCTCGATTGCCATTGGATTGACCAAATCAGGCCACGCTCCGTCTCCGGCCATATGGATCCGGTTATCCGTATCAACAGAAATGAATTTAGGTTCGAACTCGTGGAGAAAAGTGGTATAGAGAAACTTATTGGTTTCTGTATCAAAAACTGACAATAAATATCGTTCACGTGGATTTTCGGAATCAAATGCGGTAGAGATAGCCGGAAAATCGCTTAGCGGATTTCGGGAATACCCCAACAGGTAGATTTTTCCGGCTTGATCTATAGCGATGCCATCTTTAACCGACCCTCCCGTATTGATCCGGTCATTGTCCCTTCCACCCAGTAGCGTAGAATACAGTAGCGTCCCGGTTGGCGAAAACTGGGTGAGAAAAAGATCCCAGCTTCCAATATTGGTCGTTTGATAAGCATTGCTCGTGGTCGGGAAGTTTAAGCCGTCCGTTTCACCGGCAATCCAGATATTGTTGCCGCCGTCGACGACCATGCCAGATGTGTAGTCCCGTCCATTTAGATCAAGCGGATTATTGTCCGGATCCACTTTTGATCCTCCAAGATAGGTAGCAAAAACAATTTCTGCATCAGGTGTTATTTTGATCAGATAAACGTCAATAATATATGGGCTGAGATTAAAGTTCGAACGAAGTGCATTTTTAACGGGAAGGTTAGGATCCCGGGTAGTCAGATCAGCAATGATATTGTTTTCATTGTCGACAACGAGATGTCTGGGCGTGCTCGTATCAAAGTCGTCATTACTCCCATAAAAGTTAACAAATTCAAATTCGGATTTCCCCGGTAATAATTTTGCTATAAACCATTGAAAGGAGAAGTTGGACACGCCAAGCAAATAAACATATCCTGCCGTATCTACCGCTATGTCCGCCAGGCTTTCGTATGCTTCCTCACCACCAAAGTAGGTGGAGTAACTAATCGTAGGATCGATGGTCAGCTTTTGTTCCTCATTATATTCTCTTAGACCAAAACTGACGATATCTTCATCCACCAAATAATATCCTTCCACCACACTTTTCTCCCCTTTGATTTCCTGGTATATATGTGGTTTTCTGAGCGATAGTAATGAATCGAGCTCCAGTTCACCCGCCTCGGTCAGGGTGGCGTTTGCATCCACTACCTGCAGGCTAATCTGGCCGGGATCCGCGGAAGGACTTATGATAAAGTCAAATTCCAACTCTCCCTGATTATCATAAAAGCGAAGGTCTATACCAGGATAAATACCGGGATATATTAACTCCCGGTAGGCCTGTTGATTTAAATACCAATCTGCGGAATCTTTTCCGTGGTAGTAATTATACTTAGTTTGCAGGGGTTTTTCCAACTGAGGAACTGCTTCAATTTTGGCATCCTGAATAATTATTTTTGCCCTCTGGTATTTTTGGGAGGTGTCTCGATACAGAATTGTAAAATAATCGGTTCCAAAGCCCACCTGGTAACGTGGAGTTACAGCAATGAATTTCTCAGACAACGTATATTGACCCCTGTTCTCCTGAAAATAAACCTGAGAAAAGTAATCATGTTGAATTTGCTTTTTCAGGGCATCTGGATAAGTCTTGCTTCGCGTTGCTACAGTTGGAGGGGCTGCCCATAGCAACTGGTGTGATAAGATAATCAGAAGGCAGGTGATCCCGAGGAACTGGTCGACTGTTTTTCTCATGGTGTTCGTTGGTCAGACCCTGGATGTCAAATAATAATCCGGGTTTCTACAGATCGCAAAGTGTCCTGGGTAAATTAAGATAGATTGATCATCAAGTGTATACCTACTTATAGGTATTTAAATTTCTGCAAATTATTGATTGTTTAACTGCAATGCGTATTTAATTAACCCAGTGGTCGTGGAAATTCCCAGTTTCTTGAGCATGTTTTTTCGATGGGTGTCGACCGTAAGTTTACTGATGTGCAACTCCTGGGAAATTTGCATTGAAGTTCTGCCTTTTGCAATTAGATCTAATATTTCGCGCTCTCTTCTGGTGAGTTTGGGAGGCCCTTTTTTTTGCGTTGATCGATAACTGTCTATGAGTTGGGTGAGTTCGGGGCTGAAAAACTTTTTATGTTTATATATAGCGTAGATTGCCCTGATCATTTGATCCTTATCCGCATTCTTAATTAAATAACCGTTGGCACCTGCTTCAAGCATTTCCACTATATCGGATGGTTGGTCATACATACTTAGTGCTAA
>JAGQWZ010000256.1 GCA_020436835.1 Saprospiraceae bacterium
ATTTCTCCGCTTCGTTGACGGCACAGGATTGATAGTATATTTCCAGGTTTTTGATCCAAAAGTTTTCAATTTCCGCCCCATCTGAAATGTCAAAAAACGATAAGATATCCGAGCGATTCCACAATACGGCATAGTCGATCTTGCGGGAATCGAAAGTTTCGAATTGCTTGATCTCGCCGTTGATGGTTAACTCTACCTTCCGGATATCCAATCCCAGTTCCTCACAGCCACTAAATCCGACGAAAGCACAGATAAGAAAAACAAAAACTTGAAATCGACTGCAGGTGTTCATTGATTAAAATTTTAAGCCAATTCCGGCATTAATGGTAATAATTGAATTTATGGCCAGTTCGAGATTAATATTAAAGAAGGCAAGATCAAGGGAACTCCCAATACCGAATAATAGTGGATTGTTCGATTTAGAGGTCACGACTTCATTTGCACTCGAGTTCGTTAATTCCAGTTCCCCGGCTTGATAGCCAAGATATCCGTAGATCCGGCTTTTCTCGAAGGCCTTCGCTGCTCCCGCCCGGGCAAAAAAGTTTCTGGACTGAAGCCAATCCCCCATCTGAAACTGATGAAAACCGGCTTCGACAGTAAGATCCATTTTCTCTATTGGCAAATATGGACTAATCACATGCTGAAGCCCCACTCCCAACAAACTTAGATCTCCCCATTCGTCATCAAGGGGTATGGCTAAAAAGCGAAAAGTTATAGCGGTATTTGCTACTCCACCCACCGTAATCTGAGGAACCCCGAGCAGGACACTGTTCATTTTAAATCCACCCGGAAAAACATAATATTCACCGGCATCATTTTGCACGGCATGACTTTCATCGGGTCCGAATACGGTGGACACCTCCATGCGGACCGGCGATTCAAAATTTGCATCGGTAGTTCCGGTAAAATACCAGGAATTTTCCGGGATATAGTGGTAACCGACATTTCCACCGAGATAGAAATAAAATTCATTTTTATAGTCTGCAGCCGGAAACAGACTTACGTTAAACGTATTATTTAAGACATTACTCAGGGGTTGAAAGTACCCGGGGCCATTTACCGGATTGATATATGCGGCTCCATTTTCAAAAAGGGCAGGATCCTGGCTGTGCGCTGGATGAAAGGAAAAACCCAGGACAAGGCAGACAAAGATTCGGAAAGAGACCGGCATAGCTACAGCTTTAAGTGTCCATGTAAATTCAACATGAATCAATAATAATCCAATACCGAGATATAGGTATTTAGTTCGATAGCACTTCTGCGAGAAAAACATTTAGAGGGTCAGAGCTCCAGAAATAACTTTTCATTACCACGGTTGTTCCTAAATCCAGCTCACGAAGCAGTTTAAAGTAGTTACCAAACTAATCTATAAGTTTTTGGAACTATGGTATAAACATCTAAACCCAAACTTAGATACTTTTCTAAAAAAAAATGAAATCAATACTCACATCAATTTTAATCCTGTTCTCTGTCAGGGTAATTAGCCAGAAGGCACAAATGGAGATCCTGGGTGCTTTGGGAAATCAAACCACCGTATTGACGATCGGTTCTGACGGTACCGGTATCTCCCTGCAAAGAAATTGGCCTACCATAGGCTTTAATCAGTATCGTGACGCACAAAATCTTCAGCGTTTCATGGGGGATGGCTATGCCGGTTCCATTTTTTTCAGTCCGGTGGAAGGGGGAATTTATTTTAGTCAATTCAACGATGGGTCTCAAGATGGATTTATTGATTTTGTCCGAATTCCATTTTATATAACCGGAATAGGAAATGTAAACGTCATGCAAAACCTCGGCATCGGTAATACATCAACCGGATCCTATAAGGTAAAAATCACCCATTCAACCTATGGGTTTAATATTGAGAATGCCAGCACCCTGGATGATTGGGAATTCTGGTCAAATTCCTCTGGATTAGCCATGTATTGTAATGGTAATTTCCGCGGCCAATTCGACCCTAACAGCGGAGTATACGCTGCAGCCTCAGACCTCCGGTTAAAGCAGAATATCGCAGAGATGCCGGATGTACTATCCCGGGTCAGAGGTCTAAAAGCCAGGGAATACCAATTTAAATCCGACACTGCCAGCACTAGTGCACGGCATTTCGGATTTTTGGCTCAGGAGGTTCAGCCGGTCTTCCCCAGCCTGGTAAAACACATTGTTGAGCCGGAACGTGATCTTGAGGTATACGCCGTGGACTATGCAGGGTTTGGAGTGGTTGCAATTAAGGCGATCCAGGAACTTGTAGAGAAAATCGTTTCTCTGGAAAATAGAATCTACGAATTGGAGACACAATCGCTCAAAGCCAAAACATTGAAGTCTGATTAAACCATTCATAAGTGAATCTTATCTTGCGTTCAAAAATCAGCTCGTGTTTATGAGGTTCTCAATTATTTTAATTATCCACCTGGTCTTGCATTCAGTATGGCAACCACCCTTATATTCGCAGTCTCTGTTTTTTGAGGGTTTCACCCGGGCCGATACCCTACGTGGTTCTATTACCCCTGAGCGACAATGGTGGGACCTCATAAAATATGAGCTTTCTATTCGTATTGAACCGGACAAAAAATATATTGAAGGGGCAAACCTTATACACTACGTGGTTCTACAACCGGCATCGACCATGCAGATTGACCTTCAGTCTCCTTTGACAATAAATCGCGTCACCCAAAATGGGACAGAACTGGAATTTACGCGTGAAGGAAATGCACATTTTATAAAATTGAATGAGCACCACAAAGCCGGAAGTATTCAACAGCTACAGGTAGAATATTCCGGCCACCCCCATGAGGCAGTGAACCCACCCTGGGATGGTGGATTTATCTGGTCGAAGGACGAGGAAGGAAACCCTTTCATAGCCACAGCATGTCAGGGAATTGGTGCCAGTATCTGGTGGCCATGTAAAGATCATATGTATGACGAACCGGATTCCGGTATGATCATAAAGGTCATCGTGCCGGGAGAACTGACGGCGGTAGCCAATGGAAAACTTGTGCAGGTCGAAGAAATAACCGACTCCTACCGGCAGTTTACCTGGCAAGTAAAAAATCCAATAAATAACTACGGTGTAAATGTTAATATCGGAGATTACAAACATTTTTCGGAAGCGTATAGCGGAGAAGCAGGTCCTCTGGAGATTAATTATTGGGTGCTTCCGGAAAATCTGGAAAAAGCGAAAATTCAATTTAAAGATGTTCCAAAAATGCTGGAGGCTTTTGAATACTGGTTTGGGCCGTACCCTTTTTATGACGATGGATTTAAACTGGTAGAAGTTCCGTATACCGGCATGGAACACCAGAGTTCAATTACCTATGGAAATGGATATCGAAATGGGTACCGGGGGGTGGATGTGAGCGGCACGGGATGGGGATTAAAATTTGATTTTATTATTATCCATGAATCTGCGCACGAATGGTTTGCAAATAATATCACTTACCGGGATGTGGCGGACATGTGGATCCATGAGTCCTTTGCCGCCTATGCAGAAGGACTCTTTGTGGAGTATCATTTTGGTAAAGGAGCGGGAGATCTGTATTTACGCGGGATTCGTTCCAATATTGAAAACCAGCGTCCGGTCATCGGATATTATAACGTGAATCAAAGCGGCAGTGGTGACATGTATCCTAAAGGTGCCAATATGCTTCATACACTTCGACTATTGGTTGATGATGACGAAAAATGGCGCCGTCTGCTCAGGGAAATGAATCATACTTTTTATCACCAGACAGTGAGCACCGAAGAAATTGAATTATTTATTTCCGATTTCTTACAAATGGATTTGCATAGTTTTTTTAATCAATATTTAAGAGACATCAGGGTACCGGTTTTTGAGTACCGGATTGATGGAAAAGAATTGAGCTACCGGTGGTCCAATTGTATTTCTACTTTTGATATGCCAATCCGGATAAAAATAAATGGAAAACGGGTTTTACTGGAACCAGTAAATAGCTTTCAACAGGTACAAATAGAACCGGGAGCAGTAAACGAGATAGAAATCGACCCAAACCTGTATATAGTGCCCTTCGATCTCCTGGGAAAATAACCAGTTATTTGCCTTTTATTTGTTCTAAGATCCACATTTCGTCCGGGTGTCCGTTCACCAGCCATGAGGTGCCAAATGCCACCAACGCCATGGTCTCCCCCCAGAATATGGCATTCGGAAACCATTCCAGTCCCTCGTTTCTTAAATAGATGTAAATGGCCATTAATAATATAGAAGACCAGACAATAATCCCTGAACTCCGAAATAATATTAATTTCCATTTTACTTCATCTGGATTCAGGGTAAATTTGAAATAGGCCATCCCACCCATAACCGCAAGAAACCCCGCGGCCGCTACTAAATGAATCAGATTAATCCAATGCACGTCATGACACAATGGATGCCGGCAATCCGTCTGCCAACCCTCTCCGTAGGCAGTAGGTATGACTACCGTGATCAGGGCAAGTACGCCCCCAATATTAGTCAATAAATTGTCGCTAACCCATTCATTTTGACCGGGTAATTTATTTTTTCGATGGCCCCGGTAGGTAAATAGAAATAGGCCGAAGGAAATCAGAATGCCAGTAAAAACGGTGCCCGCCTGCGTGTAATAAAATTGGCTAATGGATGGTTCCAACTTAAAGCCATTCACAATATATAGTGTGACTGGGAGTAAAATTCCCAGTTCTCCCAATAATCTCCTTAAAGTCTGGTAGGATGCATTGAGATGCATAATTAATTGTTTTCTGAAGAAACTGAAAAAATCACATGACGGCACGAAACTCTGTA
>JAGQWZ010000257.1 GCA_020436835.1 Saprospiraceae bacterium
ATATACTCATTACGGAGGTTTTATTCATTGGAATGCTGATGGAAGTTATTATTTCAGAACTAATCCAGTATTTGAAACTCCTTCAGAAAAGTATGCTTGGTTGAATTATATAATTGCCGTTGGTATTGGTGAATTAATTGAAGGTGGTGTAATGTATAAAGTTTATAGAATAAAATAAGCAATTATACAATACCCGGTCATAAGAACTGTGGGGCGATGTGGTCGATTCAATACATTTATAGAAAATATCAACGGGTTGATAAGGGAGAGCTTCGAGGTCCGCATTAATCATACCAACTTAAACGGTAGCAATCAGAAGGTACAGCTAAAGCACAAAGTTGACACTTTACAAAAGCTCTAATTTGCATTGCGGGTTCGTTATGAATCGTTTGTTGGATTCTCTCATAGTCGTTCAGTCCTGCGTACAATGACGCTTTGAAATCTTCAGCGACAACTTATCGTGACCTGTTTTTAGCCAATTGTAATAGGGCCTCACAGCGTTGACTGGAATGGCAAATATTATATCAATTAAATATGACCTCAAATGAAAAATTCATTCTTATCATTGTTACTACTTTCAGCAACTGCTCTGTTTTACAGTTGTGGTTCGGAAACACATCATATGGACCTGGACGCAAATCGCGAAGTTGTGAAAAAATATCATGAAGTGTGGAGTAACGGCCAGGTGAATGATTTAGACAAAATATTAGCGTCGGATTTTGTATGCCATTTTGTTGACGGAATTGAGTGGATTGGAATTGAAGGAGCAAGTGGTTCCATTACGAGTCATAGAAAATCTTTTCCTGATTGGAATGAAGAAATTGTTGATATGATCAGCGAAGGCGACAAGGTGGTCACAAGATTTAGATCTACAGGAACTCAACTGGGAACGTTTAATGGAATTGAGCCAACTGGCAAGAAAGTTACCATCTTTGAAACTGCTATTTATAGAATATCAAACGGTAAAGTAGCGGAGCAATGGGGATTTCCTGATGTGTTAAGTTTGAACCATCAACTTGATTCAAAAGAATAACCATTGACGAAAGGAAAACGGCATACAACAGATGAGTGTACCCTCAGATTTGGTTAGGACATTTGCCGACCTGCCTCTAGAGGCAGGGAAACCAATAACCCGAATAAGAATGGAATAAACAGTGCACCCCGTTTTTGCTAAACGGACCACTCACCAAAAACAAAGAAGGAATGGAGTATCCAACCAAAATGACCTCAGCAAGTTTAACAGGATAGGCCAGGGATTTTGATTATACCCTCTTTGATAAAGCTGGCGTTGACCCGCAAGGACATCTAAGATCGGATGTGGTCATTATGATATCTGCTGCGACTCATTTCAGGTTCAGTATCAACCATTTCACCGCATCGACAAAGCTTGCTACGACTCTTCAGCGAAGCACTTGCTCCGCTTGCAGAAATGAGACTCGCATCGAATTCTATTGCATGATTTGGGTAATAGTTGTCATTATCAGAATCATTCGGTGGTCACAATTCTGATTTAGATCATTTATCCTTTACCTTTAATTTGGCTTTCGTGTCATAGGAATCGCTGTTTATCACACCTCAATCGATCTATACGGAAGTCATTGGGTTGACGGCGATTTTGATAATGGTATGTGCCTTCAACAGGCAAATGCAGTTACTACCATGAATTGGATTGCCATGAAGAAGAAACAAGCAAAGCGGATATTCGGGATAGTATTGATTGTTGCCAGCCTTGGTTCTTTGTACTTCGTACCCTGGATTTTGGTGAGGGCATGGATCCTTCCGCTGCCGGTTACGGTTCAGGAGCAATTGGATCAGGCAATAGGCTATGGCTTTGATGGGATGATTGTCTATGTGGACCAGGCAGGGAAACCACGGGAGTTGTACGCTGCGGGGTGGCATGACCGAAAGAACAGAATTCCTGCTGATCCGCAAGCTTTGTTCAAGATTGCCAGTATCAGTAAGTTATATGTTGCTGTTGCGGTGGCAAAATTGGTTAATGATAATCACTTATCATTGGATAAGACACTCGCTGATTATTTACCGGAACTTGAGGGCAGAATAGAGAACGCTGAGAAGATTACCCTGAGCATGCTGGTCCAGCACAGAAGTGGCATTCCTAATTTCACCGATGTCCCTGGCTATTGGAAAAATCCGCCCATAGAAAACGGTGAAACGCTGGAACTGGTGCTGGATAAGCCGGCTGACTTTGCCCCGGGAAAGAAGTATCGTTATTCAAATACGAATTATTTGTTGATCGGCGAAATTCTGGACAGAACCCTGGGATTCAGCCATCACCTGTACATCAAAAATGAGATTTTGGCACCGCTGGGATTAACGCATACCTTCAGCTTACTAAGCGAAGTGGATATAAATGATGTAATGAGCGGGTATTATGTGGGTTATGATGGTGACTTAAAGTATCATGAAATTAAAAGCCCTTCCGGCTCCATGCTGGCAACGGCGGAGGATGTGGGTATCTTTTTGCGGGCGTTGAACGACGGCTCCCTGTTTGATGAAGGAGAACAGGAAATTTATACTTCCTTATACGTGTATAATCATACCGGCTTAATTCCCGGCTACCAGAGCATCGCTAAATACTATAAGGACATCGACACGGTTGTCATTCAATTTAATAATACAACGAACTTTGATGGATATGACTGGAATCTGGCGGAGATCGTTTATAACCGGATTGTCAAAATAATAAGAAGAAGAGGAAACACATAAATGCCAAACAGGATGACATGTTTGTCATTAATTTTTATACAATATCGCCATTAACGTAAGCGAAGAACGATGGTATTGCTGATAATATGTGTACACATTCATTGAAAAATGTTAATCTTCAAAAACCATAAGAATGAGATTGTTTTTAATTTTTTTCCTTTTTTCAATTGTAGCATGTTCGAATGGACCAAAGAACGACCAATCACCGGCTTCCGGTCAATCAGAGGTGGATCTGATGGCACTCCTGGACACCATCTGGAGAACGGAGCAAGAGCCTATCCGGCTGAGAGATTCCCTGGGAAGAGTGTATGGCTTTGAATCGGATGAATTTCAGAAGCAAAATGAAATATATCATAAGAACCATGTGATCAATGAAAAGAAAGTGATTGACATACTTGATAATATCGGTTGGCCAGGTCAGGATATCATTGGTGAAGATGGTAATAGGACAATTTGTAATGTCCTTCAGCATTCCGATTATGAAGTAAGGGAAAAATACCTTCCGATGATGCGGGACGCTGTGAAAGCGCAAAAATTACAACCACGCTTATTGGCAAGAGCGGAAGACAGACTGGCTACAGATCGTGGTGAACTGCAGGTTTATGGAGGTCAAATAAAATACTATCCGGAGACCAAAAGTTTTGATGTCTGGCCAATAGTGGACCCTCAAAATGTGGACAAGAGGCGGGCCGAAATAGGCCTGGAACCAATAGCTGAATCTTTAAGCAACAGAAGTAATCCACTGGAGTGGAATCTGGAGGAACAAATAAAAAGGACCGAAGCCTTTGAAAAGGAAAGACTAAATGGGAGTTAATAGTGGAGTTTATAATTTGGTGATTCACCTCACCCATACCGCTCCACATGTATCATGCTGCCCGATGAGTACTCCCGGTGGAGCCCCAGAGCATCCATTTGAAAAAAAAGGGGATCAAGGCGGTTCCTGGGTGATATGGTAGTACTAGAAAATCCGGGTGGTGGAGTCCTGCTTGAGTCTGCTGTCAGATTCCCTGTTCTGTAAATATCGCAGGTAATGACTGGAGGTACCATTTCCAGTATAGGATTGTGTATTTTCAATAAGCAGGAAGATTAGATATTTTATTAAGTCATTCATCCTGCTTTACTGCCAGGGCCCGTTAGCTTTGACTGTGCGGATGATTTTTGGATTTTAAAATTTACAAAGGGATTTGGAATGAAAAATATCATGTGGCTACGTATTATTCTTACCGGACTGGCGATTGAGGTAATTTACGGGCTGTATATTGGGTTTATTCGATGGTATGAGGAAAGTATACTGACCAGTGTGTTGGCATTGGTATTTTTAATGGTAATAGGCGGGTATTTAGTAGCCAGAAAGGCACATTCGAAGCATTTATTGCAGGGAGCATTAGTTGGTCTGGTAGGAGTGCTCTTTTACATCGTTGTGGCCGCTGTGTTAACTCCGGATGACGGGCAAGCATTTTTTGGCCTTCAATTCTGGTTGGAAGATCTGACGAAAATCGGTGGTGGAGCCTTTGGAGGATATCTGGGGCTAAAACAAGGAGAACAGTAAAACTTCCAAATTTGCGATGCTTATGCAATCTGGTAATACCTAATACCTAAATAATAGATAAATGGATAAACAAAATACCATTCCGATCATAGAGTTTAAAACAGCGGACACATTTGAGACCTGGCTTGCACAGCATCATGATCAAGCAATGGGACTTTGGGTTAAAATTTTCAAGAATAATTCCGGGATAGATTCCATCACCTATGCAGAGGCTCTGGATGTGGCTCTTTGCTATGGATGGATTGATGGCCAGAAGCAAGCATTTGACGAACAAGCCTGGCTGCAGAGGTTCAGTCCCCGCAGAGCAAAAAGTGTCTGGTCCAAAATAAATATAGGACACATCGAAAGACTAATCCAGGAAGGAAGAATGAGAACGGCAGGATTGAAGGCTGTCGAAATAGCCAAAGCAAATGGTAGCTGGGATAAGGCATACGATTCTTCCAGCAAAATGACAATACCGGATGACTTTCTGAATGAACTCAGTAAAAATAAAAAGGCAGAAGCTTTTTTCAGGAGCCTCAATAAGACCAATCTTTTCTCCATTGGATTTCGCCTTCAGACTGCAAAAAAGCAAGAAACCAGAGAAAAGCGAATGAGGGAAATAATTGAAATGCTGGCCAAAGGTGAGAAATTCCATTAATGAATAGTGCTTAGTAGCGTAAACGATCATAAAATGGAAAGAGCGACATCGACTACGCAGGCATTTGACAGTGGCTATTCTGATGTGAACGGATTAAAAATGTATTATGAAATTTATGGACAAGGCAAGCCGCTTGTGCTGGTTCATGGAGGCGGATCCACCATCCAATCCAGCTTTGAAAAGGTTATTCCGTTGTTCGCAAAGAACAGAATGGTCATAACCTTTGAATTACAGGCACACGGACGAACAAACGATAGAAATGCAGACTTGTCGTTTGAACAGGATGCAGATGATATTGCGGTACTTTTAAATAATTTGAATATTGATAAAGCGGATTTTTTCGGTTTCAGCAATGGGGGAACAACAACCCTCCAAATAGCCATTCGGCACCCGGATATGGCAGACAAGATTGTCCTGGGTTCGGCACTTGCAAAACGGAATGGTGTTCCGGATTGGTTTTGGGATTTTATGCGCCAGGCTAATTTGGAAAATATGCCCGAGCAGCTAAAAGATGCTTACATGCGTGTTGCCTCTGATAGGAACGGCTTACAAATAATGCATGACCGGGATGCCAGGAGAATGATGAATTTCACAGACATTCCGGATGAACTGATTGAGTCGATCAAGTCACCGGCATTAATCATTGTCGGCGACCGGGATGTGATTACACCGGAGCATGCCCTTGCCTTATTCAGGCAGCTTAGAGACGCTGAATTGGCCATCATTCCAGGGGGACACGGAGCATATATCGGAGAGATAACTACCATTACTTCAGACTTCAAAGAAACTGATCTTGTCGTGCCATTGATTGAAAAGTTTCTCGACAAAAAGTGAGATTAGAAATAATGGTGATCGTCAACTGGGTGTATTGAGCAGAGATGGTAAAGAATAGCGAATAAGGTAAACACACACCCTACCTATCTCACCCACACCTCGCCCCATGCATCGCCCTGCTCGATACGTACTTCCCGGTGGAATCCCAGAGTATCCATTTGGGAATAGGTAGGCTCTTGCGCGATATTGGTGTATAAGGCAACCCGGGTGGTGGAGTCCAGCTTGAAGCTGATGTCCGGAACCGGGTCCCGGCCCTGTAAAAATCCCAGGTACTCGTGACCGGTGGCTACCATCTCCAGTAAGGAAGCGTGGATTTTCATCTTGTCATATCCACGTGTATAGAGGGTGTCGATCAGTCGTTGCTGAATGGCCAGACCATCGGCATAATTGAGTTGTACATCGCTGATCCCGTCGTGATGCCGGGGATAGACCCATCCCAGATATCCGGCGAGTAGGATACCTACAGCAACCGGCAGCATCCATTGTTTGCGCAATAGCGTGGTAATGCCCCAGGCAGTCGCAAAGGTGTAAAATGGAAACAGATTGTGCAGGTACCGGATGGTAAACACGTTATAAGCCGAAAACAGACTGAATAAACAGATGTACCCCAGAGAAAGGAGCACCAATCCCCGCCCGCGGGAATTGGGTAATAATCGTTGAATCGCATAAGCCAGTAAGCCGACCACCGCCAGCAGAGATACTATTTTTAACCAATAGTCCGGTTCGGGCCATCTCCGGTAAAAGGTGATGGTACCCAAATAACTCAACACCAAAAGTCCGGATGCCAGCTTCCAGTTTTTTTGAGCCAAACGCAAAAATAATCCAACACCGGCTAGCAGACTTATTGCCCATCTTCCGTCCTGGGACCACAGCACCCGCCAGATATTCCGCAGGTCGTTGTAATAATCCTGCCAGTTACTTTTAAAATAATTGATGTGCAGGGGATAAAAATACCAGCCAAACCGGTGCTTCAACCAGAGGTAATGAAGTGATGCCAGGACTACCGGAGATAAAATCCAGACCAGAGAAGTGATGACCTTGCGCTTTGAAGTCGGGTTTTCTCCAAACCAGGTTTTCAAAAGAAAATGAATGGTTAATGCCCCCATAAAGACCAGGCCACTTTCTTTGGTGTACAACATTGCTGTTGCGCTGATAAGATATCCGGTCCATTGTCGTCGCCGGTAAAACCACAGGCTGAGCAGGATGAAAAAGGTAAGCAAGGCTTCCGGCAGGCACTGGGGCGCCTGGGCAAGAAACAATTCCTGGACCACCAGCACCGATGCGGCCAGGATACCCGCTTCCGGTCCGACCCATTCGCGCGCCAACAAGTAAGTAAGCACCAGGACCCCAAACGAAATCAATGCCATCAACAGATGAACACTGACCAATCCATTGCCCCAGATCTTAATCCATAAGGCAGTCAGGAAGTGAAATAGCAGGGGATGTCCCCGGCTAAGATCGGGAGGTATTACATCTGGCATTAAGGAAGCACCATGTTCAACCATGGCCTGAATCGCGGGGGCATAGACCCAGGAGGCATCCCAGAAATACGGTAGTTTCAGCCCCGGGAAAACCATGACCAGGTAGAAGCCAGTCAATAGCACAAATGAGTAGTGGGTTTTAAAAAAATTTTGAAGTTGTATCCACCGGGTCATTCAATGAAGGTAACCAATACATGGGATAGCCAAAGGCAAAACAACAAAGCCCATTGCATGGATTAGCTCACGGGACCTGCCTGGAGGCTTGAAACCAGATTCAACCCGGATGTGTCCGGTAAGCTTAAACAGTGGATGATAATAATCAGATGCTGTCGATTACCTGGTTTCTTCAATTATCTTGTCCATGATCTTGCCTAGATGGAGGTATTCCTCCCGTAATTTTGCCAAATGATAAAGGTTATTGTCTATTAAGTTTTCAAATTTTCTATCATGAAATATGATGGTGTAATCGGTTCTGAACTCACTGGGATTTTCCCAAAGCATGGGACTGTATTTGTCTATATTTTTAAGGGAAATATTATCATTCAAATAAGGCATAATTTGTTCTTCAATGAAATTTTGACGAATGATATAATTGCTTTGCAGACTTTCCTCAACCCTTTTCCAGTCGAATAAATCACTGACCAGATCTTTGTTTTTAATTAAACCCAATCGACCGGATTGCAGCGTCTCATCCAAAACATTATTTGACGGATTGAAGGATGTAAAATCAATAGACC
>JAGQWZ010000258.1 GCA_020436835.1 Saprospiraceae bacterium
AAAGCCCTACTTGTATGCCAGGTAAAACTTTGATATTGGGGAAAGAGGTGTTGAGTGTAACGAAATGAGTATACTTTTGACTGTCATCGAAACCCAGTGAGAACAAATAGTAGGCCCCTACCTTGATTTTATCTGATATTCTATAGTTGGGGGCGATCTCGAAGGCGAGAAAGCGCCTGGTTTCTATCACATCTTTCGTTTTTTCATAAGAGACCACGGAAATCGTGCGAAAATTGTAGCCGGGATGCATTCCCACTCTCAGATCCAGTTTATTTTTTTGAACGGCTTTGTAACGAAACCAAAAGAGCATGGACCAGGGCTTACCTTCTAAGGAAAATCGAATATCCGGGTCGAAGCTTAATCTTCTTTTACCCAGAGCAAGGTTAAATAAAAGAGCTGGTTTATCAAGAGAAAAGGAAGGAACGAGTGAGATACCATTATTGGTGGCCAGGATTTTACCGGAAAAATGACTCGATACGGCATTGCTATCCGTTTGGCCTGTGATATGGGTACAGGTCAAAAAAATACATACAAGGATTATGATGTACATAGCTTGCCGGATCATCTCCATGTTCTATGAAAGATCCTGACAAAGTAAAAGGGATTTAACTTCTCCGATTAATGATAATCAATCTAAAACATACGAAATTCAAATAATGGCCTCGTCATAAGTAAAAATGATGCTATCGGAATCGGGAGGATCTGATTCAATTTTAACTTCCCGATTACACAGATAGACAGGAGCAGATGTCGAAGTTTTGCATACAACTAAAATGCCGCTGTTTGGAGGTCAAAATCGGCATTCGCCCAGGCAATTTTATATCGATCATAGACTTTCTTAGCCTCCTTTACATTCCCGGATTTCTCCAGAGCCTGATACAATCCGAAAAGGGACCAACCGTTTTCCCGGAATTTTTTTAGATCATCCTGAAATACCTGGATGGCCAAATCATATTGACCGCTTTGTATATAAATGTTACCTAAGATTTGTCGTACCGGATGATGCCAGTTGGGTGGCTCATTGTAAGGCAACGCATCCTCGACCGCAATAGCCTGAGAAAGAATATTTATCGCTTCCCCCGTTTCTCCAGTTGCATAAGAGAGCTCGGCTTTTGGAACGGAGAGGAGAATTTCATTCAGGTTTCTGAACATCTCACTGGTGTCCGTTTCTACCTGACTCAGAGAATCGATCAAATGAGAAAGTATATTGATTTCTTGTTGTGATTTATCCGGCAGACCTTTTTTAGCAAAAGCGATGGACCGGGCATGATGCCAGAATTTATTTACCCAACCCAGGGCCCCTTCGGGTTTTGGCGTGGTCAGAATCTCGTTCCATTTTCCAAAACGGACATAAGCCTGGAGGGGTACAGCCAGGTATATTTGACTGAATACATCAATGGCAGTTGGCGGAATTTTATCTGCAGTTTTTTCCGCTGCATCGATAGCTTCCCGGCTGTTGCCGTTAAGGGTGGCTGCCATCCAGAGAAAATGAATATTGTGAGGATAGTAGCCTAAGGGATAAAGTCCGCTTGCCTGGCAAGTTGAAATGTAGTCTTCATCTGCCTGAATCGCTTTACGGTTGCTCTCAGCGGCATCTTCGTAACGACCTACCCGGGCATATATATGAGCAGGCATATGGACCAGATGGCCTGCAGCAGGAACCAGTTGTCCAAGATGGTCCGCACTGCGAATGCCGCGGTCCGGATTATCGGATGCTTCCACAATATGGATATAGAAGTGATGTGCTCCCGGGTGATCCGGATTCTTTTGCATGACTTCTTCCAAAATAGCTGTCGCTTTCACCGTCCAGGGTTTGGCGGTGAGGTCCTTTTCATAGTAATCCCAGGGCATGGTGTTCATGATGGCATCCGCATAGAGCACTTTGATTTCCAGATCATCGGAATATTTCTCCGTCAGTGCCTGCATTGCGTCACGATAGGAGAGGTTTAAACTATCCCGTTTTACCGAGCTGCTATCGGAATGACGCATCATAAGAGCCCCGACCAGATCTTTTTCTTTACCATCCGGTAAGAGTGCACTGGCCTTTTGCAAAGCCTCGAATGATTCTTGTTCACGTTCGGCCGAGGGAATGCCATCATTCAGGTTCGGTCCCAGTGCCATAGCAATTCCCCACTGAGCCATGGCACAGTAGGGATCGATCTTTAGACACTCCTTAAATGACCGATAAGCTTCTGCATGATTAAACCCATAAAGCAAATTCAGGCCCTGATTGAAATAATCCTGGGCTATTGGCTCTACCGTGTGAATAGTGTAATGATGTTTACCCATTCCATCAAATAATGGAGCATCGGGGTCATTCGGGTTGATCCGGAGCAATGCTTTGTCCAGTCCGGTACCACACATTGCGCCGGACAAATACCATTGTTTAAAATCAACATCCCGGTGATTTCGGTCGTTTAATGTAAAACTACAGATCACGAGTGCGATCAGAAGAGGAGTAACCGGTTTGATGATTTTTCGGATCATAGCGAATGATTTAGAGCTTTAATTTGTTAGATTAAATGCTTCAACTTAAAAATAAATATACTGAATAAGGATTATCCTTTTAAAAGTAACAGTCATGAAATGTCTCTTCGTCAGCTTCCTATTTCTTTTTTTCTCACTTCCGGTTTTCTGCCAGGATCAACATCCCCGGCCTTACCTTCTTGACAGTTTTGTAGATGGCACTTTTTTCTATCAGTCAGCCCCTCCCCGGACGGCAAAGTTCAATTATCATCTGGTAGGGCAGGAGATTGTCATGGATTTCGAAAATAAGAAAGTACCGGTTAACAATTTTCCAAATCTGGATAGTATTCATATTGGTGACCGGAATTTTATTCTCGTCGATGGAAAAGCCTACGAGGAACTCATCGGTCAACCGACCAGATTGCTTGTCGACCACAAGTATACATCTCAGATAGCAGCTAATGAGGGAGCCTATGGTACTAAATCGCACGCTGCTGCTGTCGTGGTTGCTGATCAGCGGATCCGACCTAATGATTTCTATGCCCTGGAATGGAATGAAGGATATGAATTAGTCAATAGAACTGAATATTACATTGTGGAAGGAGATAATTGGTCAAAATTCAATAGTACAAATCAATTAAGTCAGATTTTCAAAGACCGCAAGAAAGAAATAAAAAAATACGCCTCCGAAAATAATGTGGACTTGCATAATACCGCTCAGGTAAAGGCCCTGGTTCAGTTCGCCATGGGAAAAGAATAGCGTGTTGGTCAAAATAGCCAGGCAATAAGTCAATCAAATGGATTGGTAGCGGCAAGATCTGAAAAATATTGCATGGCCTCAGGATTACGAATAGCACCGGTTTCTATTTTCGCATTTAAATTTTTCATGAATATTCGTTTTACTGGCACTTCCATTTTCTTTCCACTAAGTGTATAGGGAATATCCGGGCACTCAAGAATTAAGTCCGGAACATGGCGGGGTGAACATTTCGATCTCAACGCCAAATTAATTTCCTCTTTTATTTTGTCATCTAACCGGACTCCTTCCCGGAGGGTAATGAATAGTGGCATAATATCATCCCCATTCGATTTTTCAATATTTATAATAAGGCTATCTTTCACGCCTTCAATTTCATCGATAACATTATAGATTTCAGCTGTACCAATACGAATTCCCTTTCGATTGAGGGTAGCATCGGATCTTCCCTCAATCACTAAACTCCCATCTTCGAATATTTTAATAAAGTCACCATGTCTCCACTTGCCAGGGTATTCTTCAAAGTAGCTGGCAGTGTATCGGGCATTCCCCGGATCATTCCAAAAAAATACCGGCATACTGGGCATTGGTTTTTCAATGACCATTTCTCCCAGGACTCCAATCACCGGATGTCCCGATTCATCATATGCCTGCATGGCGCAACCCAATGCACGGCATTGAATTCGTCCGGAGTAGACGGGCTTTTCCGGGCATCCACCGACAAAGGCAGTGCATACGTCTGTACCGCCGCTCATGGAACACAGCCATACAGAGGGGGAAATCGCGGCATAAATCCAATCGAAAACTTCGGGAGGCAGCGGGGCACCAGTGGATCCGATGGACCGGAGAAGGCGTAGATCAAACCGGTCTCCTGGTTTTAATCCGCTTTTCATCAGTGCAGTCAAATATGGTGCACTGGTGCCAAAGTGGTGTATGGGTAATACTTCACTGAGCTTCCATAAAACACCCATGTCCGGTATTGCCGGACTGCCGTCATAAAGCACGGGTTTCGCACCCACGAGTAGGGAAGCTTGTAGAAAATTCCACATCATCCAACCCGTTGTGGAAAACCAAAAGAAATTTTCTCCGGGATGCACGTCGTTATGCAAAGCCATATATTTCAGGTGCTCAAGCAACACTCCACCGTGCGAGTGGGTAATTGCCTTAGGCTTCCCGGTGGTGCCGGAAGAATAAAGTACCCATATTGGGTGGGAAAAAGGAACCCGGTTAAAAATGATCTTTTTTCCTTCTCCGGCTTCCGGCCATATAATACCATTTTCGATGGTCTTGCCCGGATGTAAATAATTAAGTATGATGGTTTGTTGAATACTGTCTATTTTGCTCTGTAACCATCTGATCTGTTCGATCCGTTCAAATTCCTTTTTATTATACCAGTATCCGTCTACTGCGATCAGTATTTTTGGCCTGATCTGGGAAAATCGATCATAAATAGTATCGGCGCCAAAATCCGGAGAACAACAGGACCATACCGCTCCCAAACCATTAACGGCCATAAAAGCAATCATCGCTTCCGGAATGTTGGGTAATATCGCAGCCACCCGGTCACCCGGCCCGACACCCAACTCGATCAATTTCTCCTGGAAGGCTGAGACTTTCCTGCGTAACTCGTCCCAGGATATATTTATTATTTTTCCGTTTTCGTGACTAAAAATCAGAGCGGTTTTTTCTGGATCTTCAAAACGGAAAAGGTGTTCGGCATAATTGAGCCTGGTACCGTGAAACCACTCTATTGAGGGCATTCTTTCACCCTGGATGATCTGGTTGGGATGTCCATTATGCAGTACTTCAAAGTATTCCCAAATCGACTGCCAAAACGTAGCTACCTGATCAATTGACCATTGCCAAAGATCTTCATAACCATGAAACTCAAGATCGTATTTATCTTTTAACCAGGTCCTGTACTTATAAAGATGAGAGGACGCTAGAAATGCCTCCGTCGGTTGCCACAGTATTTTTCCTTGCCCCATCCAATCTGCATTTAGCCTTATTAAATTCCAATTGTAAAAACGGGGTAGAAGTTACTGATTGTTAGTTAGATCCCAAAAACTGTTGGAATGATCCTCCAATTGATCACTGAGATGTTGTTTGATCAATTTTACGAAAGAAGTGACATCTTCTTCCTCCAGGCGGAAAGATTGAAATTGATGACTGTCGTTTAAGTAGATTAAGACATCGCAGGGATAGGCTACCGTCGCAATATTCCGCACGGTCAGGTCGAATGCCAGGAGACCGGTCCTAAGGGCATAATCGACAGACTTTTCCCGGCTCAGCAACATCTTGAGCAATCCCTGTGCCGTATCAACACTTCCAATTCCGGAAAAACATTCACTATGTTCATTTACTCTAACCCAATTCCCTTCCGGAAACAGAAGGTATAACTCAGGAGTCGGGTCATCAATAAATTGACCACCAATCAAAGCATGCGTGTCGAATTTATACCCGGCGTCTTTGAGGATCTCCTTATCTTCTTCGGCTACCTTTCTCAGGCATTTTCCAAAGGCATTGACCACCTGGTACATTTGGCTGAGATCATGGTCTTCACGATGCAAAAGCTGATCAAAATAGGTGATGGTTTTGTCCCGGACCGAACGTAGACCAGACGTGGCGATAAATAGATTTTTCCGGGTATTGGTATAGGTGTAGATCTTCTTGGCATAGGTGCGGTGTGCACCTGAACTGATACAGGTATCAGCCAGCAGAATTAATCCTTTATTGATCCGCATACCCAGACAGTAGGTCATTCCAGATATTTAAGATTTGAGGGAAAAATAGGTTTCGTGAATGGCATTACCAACTTCAATTATTTTCAGTTGGGTAAGATCCAAAAATTCATGTAATCCCTTTTTAAAAATATCTTCCATCCCGGAATAGGAGATCTCCGAGATCAGCATACCTATCAATTTCTCTGCCTGATTGGAATACCCTGATTTAAAGTTTTCCGAAATGGCATGCAGGGATTGATTGGCTTTCTCCAGACAGTAATAGATGGAGCGGGGAAATTCCGGATCTAAAACCAGAAATTCGGCAACGTGATAGGGCTTGACTTCGCCATACTTGCGACTGTACATATTAAAAGCGCTGGCAGATTTCAGCAATGCCACCCATTGTATCCAGTCAAGTGTGGTACCTACTGATTTTACCGAGGGTAAGAGGATGTGATACTTTACATCCAGGATACGGGATATATTATCGGCCCTTTCCAGATAGCTGCCTACTTTTCCAAAATGCCAGGCTTCATTCTGACTGACTGTATTATCGTTGATGCCATAGTACAGTTGACTGGCCTGCCGTATTTTATCTACAAATGCCCGGGGGTCATCTCTTAGGGTTGCATCCTGACCCTTGTAGTGTAGCACGGTATGGTACATGGAATTGATCTGTTCCCAGATTTCTTTGGTAAGACTGCTTCTTAGCGCACGGGCATTTTCCCTGGCGTGGGTGATACAGCTCAAAATCGAACTACTATTTCGCTCGTCAAAACAGATAAAAGAAATTACATTCGCTTTGGAATATTCACTGTATAATTCTTCAAATTTTTCCTCGGCGCCGGAAATCTGGATCAGAGGCTTCCACTGTTGTTTTAATTCCGGCGGAAGGTCTAATGCAAGATTGAAATTCACATCCAGAAAGCGGGCATTATTCTCCAGCCGTTCAATGTACCGGTTCATCCACAGTACGGATTCTGCAACTCTACTTAACATGATTGGGATTGATTTGAGTTATTTTGACAAACCCACGTATCTTTTGTTCCTCCTCCTTGAGATGAATTGACCACCAGTGATCCTTCCTTTAATGCTACTCGCGTCAATCCACCCGGAATGACGGATATGTCTTCACCGTAGATAATGAATGGTCGAAGATCAACATGTCTCGGAGAAAATTTTTCATCGGCCAGGCAAGGAACCGTTGAAAGTTGTATCATCGGCTGAGCGACATAGTTGCGAGGGTTTTTCCGAACCTTTTCTCTGAAGAGCGCATGCATTTCGGCATCGCTTTTTGGACCCAGCATCATGCCATATCCACCTGCCGCATTCGTTTCTTTTACTACCAGATTTTCGATATTATCCAGTACATATTCCAGATCCTCTTTCCGGGAGCAGATATAGGTTTTTACATTAGATAAGATGGGTTCTTCTCCCAAATAATATTTTACCAGATCCGGTACGTATGGGCAAATCGCCTTGTCATCGCCGACGCCGGTCCCGGGTGCATTGGCGATGGCCACTTTCCCATTTTTGTAAACCTCAAACAGTCCTTCCACCCCCAGCATGGACTCAGGATTGAACTCACGGGGATCCAGGAAAGTGTCATCGATCCTTCGATAGATAACGTCCACTCGCTGAAATCCCTTGGTATTACGCATGTAAACGTACTCTCCCCGAACTACCAGATCCCTTCCTTCCACTAGTTCAACCCCCATTTCCTGTGCCAGATAAGAGTGTTCATAGTAGGCTGAATTATAGATGCCCGGCGTAAGCACCACGATCGTGGGATCAGAAACAGGGGAGATGTATTCCAGCATCTGGTAGAGAATTTTGGGATAGTCAGACACCGGCTGGATCATGATTTTATCGAAGAACTTGGGAAAAGTGGCTTTAAGTATTTTACGATTCTCCAACATATAAGATACCCCGGATGGAGTTCGCAGGTTATCTTCTAATACGCAGAAATTTCCCTCACTGTCCCGGATGATGTCGACTCCGCTAATGTGCGTCCAGATCCCTTTTGGTGGTTCCAGACCATGGCATGAAGGAAGGTAAGCCGGACAGGATTTGATCATTTGTAAATCTATCACTCCATCCTTGACTACCTTTTGATCATGATAGATATCATGAATGAAAAGGTTGAGTGCCTTAATTCTTTGTTTCAGTCCATTTTCGATGGTGGCCCATTCTGTCCCTTCTATGATTCTGGGAATAATATCCAGTTTGAGGATTTTTTCAATACCCATTTCGTCTCCATGCACTAAAAAAGTCATTCCCATAAGCAGTTGCGCCTGGTCGGTGGCATCCTGCAATTTCTTGATATTCACAATGCTCAAAGATTCCAGGTGCTCCTTATATGCAGCGTAGTTCATTCGGACATCCTTTGCTGTCTGAAACATTTCATCATAGGCTTCTCCCGGCTGATAGTCCTGAAAATGTAACGTTCTTTGTATTTGCATACCTCTGAATTAATTGGTAGAAAAAGTTCGAAGTTCTTCGCAAATAATTAGCCCTAATTTCCTCCAGTTTTGTGATATCCAACGGAGTAATTCCCGGGTTAATATTTGTTCTCGACTAAGTTATCCATGCACCAGAAGTTACAAATAATTTGCTGAATTACTGACTAATAATAAGGGCACAACCTAACGGCGACGAGGTATTAAAGTGCCCGGAAATTGCACGGTACTCTCACTTCCATCTTTTGCAACACTGGCAACGCCAAATAGAAAATTGTCGATAATGACATTTTCCAAAGTGAACTGATTTACTTTTCCAACCCATTTTTGAAATTGCCATTGCGGGGCAGTGGTTTCTCTCCAGTAAATCTTATACCCGAGGAGATGGTCATCGTTGGAATCATCCCATTGAAGAGTGGTGGAGGATGTAACCGCACCACCGATCATGACATTTCCGGGTGGCTCGGGTGCGGCAGCTAGTGAAGCGAGGGTAATCGCATTTACTGCGGTTAACTTCTGCACGTAGTCAAAGTCTACTTTCTCCAGTACATCTCCATATTCAACTCCATTTTCAATGCGGATATCCTGATGCTGCCGGTTATAGTTTTCATGGGTCTCCATGATCCGTACTCCGGCAAATCCCAGATCATTAAAAGGCTTGTGGTGACCACCCCGGCCGAACCGGTCGAGACGGTAGATCATCATCGGTTTCATCTCGGGCATATATACCCGGCTAAGGTGGTCGATATACCGGGCCAATTGCCGGGACGGACCATCGACTTCTCCACCATAAAATCGATTCCATATTCTTTTTCGTTCATCGTCTGTCACCGGAGTCGGTTCGGAGAAAATTCTAAAACTACGGTTGTCGATTGTCCCATCAATTCCTTCGGTATTTCCAATCATATCATTGTTGAGGACACCGATTATATTCCAATTCTGCTGTTTAGCCCATCGTGCCAGAGCCTGCCCACCAAAGAGACCCTGTTCTTCGCCGGAAAGTCCGGCATAGACGATATTATGGGGAAATTTGTATTGACTTAGGATCCTTGCCGCTTCCAGCGTACCTGCCATTCCCGTGGCATTATCATTCGCTCCGGGTGAATCATCGACCGCGTTTAATGCATCGGATACCCGGGAATCGATGTCTCCGGACATCAAAACGTAAGTGCCGGAGTTGGCAAATCCTGTCTGGATGGCAACGACATTAACCACCCTGGTATCTGCAGGAATTCTGCGATTATCGGCAGCGGGAACCACGGTGTCCTGATAAAAGACCGAAAGACAGTTATTGCAATTCTCACTTATTTTCTCAAACTCTGCTTTGATCCATCTTCTTGCTGCCCCGATCCCCTGGGTCCGAGAAGTGGTATCGGATAACGTATTACGGGTGCCAAAGCCGACTAGTTTCGTGATATCCATCTCCAAGCGGCTTGCCGAAACCGAGTCAATGATTTGGTAAAGCTGCGGATTTAATTGGGGAGGCAGGGGTTCCTGACTATACCCCGGTAAGCCAAAAAGAGATGCGAGCACTAACAGGTATAATTTGCCTGAAAAATGTTGGTTGCTTGCTTTTTCACTGGATAGAAACATTATTAATTGTTTTCTGCAATTAGGAGAGTAAGATTGAGGGACACAAAATGCATAAAAAAAGTAATTCACCGTTTAAGGCAGAATTGTATATTTTGAGAAAATCAATTTGAACCGGTCCGACTATGTCTATAAAAGTAGCCCTGCGACATCTCACAAGTTATAAATATGATCGAGCAATTGAGGTCTCACCTCAAATAATACGGTTAAGGCCGGCACCCCACACCCGAACAAGAGTTTCCGCTTATTCCCTGCAGATCAGTCCTTCAAAACACTTTATTAACTGGCAGCAAGATCCATTTGGAAATTATTTGGCCCGCATTGTTTTTCCGGAAAAGATTGATCATTTCAGGATTGACGTAGAATTGATTGCAGAAATGGTTGTGATCAATCCGTTTGATTTTTTCGTAGAGGAATATGCAGAGCATTTCCCTTTCGAATATGATCCCCTGGTTAAACAACAACTTGCCTCTTACCTGGAGGCCGTAGATCAGGGTCCTCTATTTGACCAGCTTTGTGTCGATGCAAGAGCGATGATCAGTGATGACCAGAAGTCGATCAATTATTTGGTAGACCTAAATCAGCTCATCCACAACCGGATCAAGTACAACATCCGGATGGAGCCGGGAGTGCAATCGCCTGAGTCTACCCTTTCACTTGGCTCGGGATCCTGCAGGGATTTTGCCTGGCTTTTTGTTCAATTGCTTCGACACCTCGGTTTGGCGGCCAGGTTTGTTTCGGGCTATCTGATTCAACTGAAGCCTGATCAGAAGTCACTGGATGGCCCTTCCGGACCCTCGGAAGATTTCACAGACCTGCATGCCTGGACTGAAGTTTATATTCCCGGGGCCGGATGGATCGGGCTGGACAGCACTTCCGCACTATTTGCCGGTGAAGGCCATATCCCACTTGCCTGTACACCTGACTATCAAAGTGCCGCGCCTATCTCCGGTACCGCAGAAAACTGCAAAACAGCATTTGAGTTTGAGAATAAGGTGACCCGCTTGGAAGAGAAGCCCAGAGTCACCAAGCCCTACAGCGATGAGGAATGGCAGGAGATCATCCGCGTCGGAGAATTGGTTGATGCCGATCTTAGGAAAAATGATGTCCGGATCACCATGGGAGGAGAGCCGACCTTTGTATCAATCGATAACGTCGATGCTCCGGAGTGGAATTCAGCAGCAGATGGTCCACACAAACGCAGTTTGGCAAATGACCTGCTGATGCGCCTCCGGGATCACTTTGGCAATGGGTCATTAATCCAGGTCGGGCAGGGTAAGTGGTATCCAGGTGAGCCGCTACCCAGATGGAAGTTGACCTGCCTCTGGAGAAAGGACGGCAAGCCGATTTGGAATAACCCCGGATTATTTGCTGATTTATCCAGGCACTACGCCTATTCCTCTGAAAAGGGAAAGACTTTTCTACATAAATTAACAGGCTTTTTAAAAATTGATCCGGATCTGATTCTACCTGCTTTTGAGGACCCTTTCTATTTTGCCTGGGAGGAAAGTAAATTGCCGGTAAATGTCGATCCTTTGGATTTAGACCTTTCCAAATCGCTGGAAAGAAAGAAACTTGTGGAGGTGCTGCAACACGGTATGGATACTCCGGTGGCTTTTGTACTTCCGCTTGAATGGAACGATGCCGGGAATGTCTGGATGAGCTGTGCCTGGCAATTCCGAAGGGGAGAATTATTTCTCATACCGGGAAATTCTCCGGCTGGTCTGCGTCTGCCCCTTGATTCGATCCAACATTTTAAGGCACCGGCAACGGAAATTCCGGCAGAAAAAAGTCCATTTGCCGAACATCAGCCTTTGGTAGCCAAAGAGAAGCTAAACGAGTTTCCCGCAGAGGTGGAATCCAGCACCAGCTCAAGGATATTTAAAACCGCCCTTATCGCGGAGGTGAGGGATGGACGCCTGCATGTATTTTTACCCCCGGTTCCGTATCTGGAGTCTTTCCTTCATCTGGTCGATTGTTTGGAGCAAACTGCGACTGAACTGGAGCTGAAGATCATCATAGAGGGGTATGATCCTCCCTCGGACAACCGCGTCAATAAGTTTATGATCACCCCGGATCCGGGTGTGATTGAGGTGAACATCCATCCGGCCGGATCATGGCAGGAATTAATCCGGAATTACGGGGTGTTATATGAGGAAGCCCGTGCCGCACGCCTAAGCACCGAGAAATTTTACCTCGACGGCAGACATACCGGTACCGGAGGAGCCAATCACGTAACGATCGGTGGGGCCACACCGGCAGAAAGTCCCTTGCTGAGGCGTCCAGATCTCTTGAAAAGCATGATCACTTACTGGCAGCATCACCCATCTTTGTCCTATCTGTTTTCCACTCAGTTTATCGGGCCTACATCACAGGCTCCAAGAGTCGATGAGGGCCGCGATGAGATGCTGTATGAGTTGGAGTTGGCATTTCAACAGATTCCCGATCGTTCGGAAAATGAAATGCCATTTTGGATGGTTGACCGGATTTTCAGGAATCTCCTGGTAGATGTCACTGGAAATACCCACCGGGCTGAATTTTGTATTGACAAGTTATATTCACCGGATTCTCAGTCCGGCCGGCTGGGAATTCTGGAGTTTCGGGGATTTGAGATGCCTCCCCATTTCCAAATGTGTATGGTACAGTTTCTTTTGATCCGGTCTTTGATCAGCCGTTTCTGGAGAGAACCGTATGATCACCGGCTGGTAAGATGGGGAACAGCCCTGCATGACAAATACCTTCTCCCGCATTATTGCTATCGCGACATGACCGAAGTGGTTGAAGATCTGAACCGGGCCGGTTACCCTATCTCATTAAAATGGTTCGAACCGTTTTTCTCTTTTCGCTTTCCGTTCCTGGGGGAGCTTCAGGTCGATGATATTCATGTGGAATTGCACATGGCGATCGAACCGTGGCACGTACTGGGTGAAGAAGTAGCAAGTAGCGGCACTGCCCGGTTTGTGGATTCATCTTTAGAGCGTATTCAGGTCAAGATCAGCGGCTTAACTGAATCAAGGTACCAACTGCTTTGTAACGGATATCGGGTTCCTCTAAAAAGTACCGGGGTACAGGGGGAGTACGTGACCGGCATTCGGTACAAGGCCTGGAAACCCCCATCTTCACTACATCCTACCATTGATGTCGATACTCCACTGGTGATCGATTTATACGATACCTGGAGTAAGAAGTCCATTGCCGCCTGTCAATATCACGTGGCCCATCCGGGCGGACGCAATTATCAGACGTTTCCGGTTAATAGCTATGAAGCCGAGTCTCGCAGGATCTCCCGTTTTTTCGACTATGGGCACTCCATCGAAATTACGGAACCCAGTTATCAGACGACCAGCGTGGCGGGGCGATTTGTTACCCGTACCCTGGTTAGTTCGGAATTAAAAGGCGATGTTATTGAATTTTCTCAGGAATATCCGAACACCATGGATCTTCGTATGCTTCATAAGAAAAAGAAGTAGTGAAGGATCTGTAAAAAATTGGGACATTTGACTTCTATGATTGACACCTATTTAAAAGAAAGGCAGGCGGAATCGGTGGGCATACTCGACGAAATGGCCGATCCAACCGGGAAGGTCTTTCCCCATTGGCAGAAACTTGCCGCTTATTATGAAAGGGTGGGGGACCGCAGGCTTATTGAGTTGGCGGCTGAAGTAGAGCGCTACCTCAAGGAAAATGGGGTTACCTATAATATTTATGGAGATCCTCAGGGTCTTAATCGTCCCTGGAATCTCGACCCTATGCCGATTTTGATCGATCAGACGGATTGGCTTGAAATAGAGAAAGGTGTTCGCCAGCGAGCGGAACTCCTCAATATAATTTTAAAAGATATTTATGGTTCACGCAAGCTCATTCGACAGGGCTTTTTGCCTTTTGAACTGATTTACAATCATCAGGGATTCCTACGTCAGGTTGACAAGGTACGACTTAAAGGAGAACATCAACTCATCCAATATGCTGCTGATCTGGCTCGAGGGCCAAATGGTAAAATGTGGGTCTTGTATGACCGTACCGATGCACCTTCAGGATCCGGATATGCCCTGGAAAACCGGGCGGCGATGACCCGGGTCTTTCCCGACCTGATCCGGGAAAACCATGTAAGGAAACTTCGCACCTATTTTCAGACTTT